>JAILQQ010000128.1 GCA_024698885.1 Lachnospiraceae bacterium
AGGCGGATTTGTTTGAAAAATGCGGTATGGATGCCTGCATCCGGGAATGTGTTTTAAATAGATCCATTTTGCGAGAGCCAAACAGCGCGGAAATCCGAAGGATTTCCGCGCTTGATTTAGAACAGTTACTTGCTCTGATAAATATACTTCCCAACATCTAACGAAGCATCCTTCGAAAGGTCGATGGGATCGAGAACCTTCTCGGTTTTCAAGTATTTTCCTGTCTCCGGATCCTTTGCCGCTTTGATCGTATTGCTGTTTTGGCTTGTAGACCACTTTACATCATTTAAGATATGCAGGGCATCGTCAAAGGCGAGGGACTGCATCCGATTGCAGTAATCCGTGATAGCTGCCTGCGCTTCTTTCTGATCCTTCATGGCGGCCGCTTCGGAAAGAACCTTCGCAAAGCCCTCCGTCATGCCTTTTTCGGCTTTCCCCCAGTATTCCTTTACCGGCGCTCCGTAGACCTGATAACAGTCTCTTTCCACGCAGAGGGTATTTATCTCCTTAAAGGTATAATAAGGATAGACCGTATCCTCAAATAAGCCGGCATTCTGAAGGGGCTGGTTCGCTCCATAGGCCTTGCTCACGCTCAGAGAGGCATTGCTTACGGGCACAAATACACTGTAGATCGCAGGTCCCGTCGTGAGCCAGGTGACGCAGGACATTTCCGCGGGAACTTCGGGGTAGATCTGCCCCACATGGACGCTTAAGGATATATCCGTGCCGATCACCCGGCTGTCGATGGCGCCCGTTTCATCCGGACTGTATTTTGTTCCCTCATAGCGGTTTCGCATGATCGACATGACATCATTGACCGAAACCTTGTTATCCGGTTTAAAGCAGAGCGGGTACGTATCCTCGAACTTATAATCCGCCTGGAAATCCTTCGAGAGGAGATTATGCCCGATCCAGGTACGCTGGTGGCAGGAATCCTTTCTTATCGATACTCCGGCATACGTATCAAAAAGATTCAGGCGCTTATTCTTGTCATAGACCGCAAAATCATTCTTCACCGCGAGACTTTCCAGTTCCTTGGAGGAAATGTTCTCCGGGTAATCTTCACGGTATTCTAAGTTGAATTCGTTCCCGAAGACGGATGCCATATCCTCCGGAAGCTTTACCGCGCAGTACTGATGCCCGGTATACATTTCCACGTACCAGGCCTCCTTCTGGTCTGCGATCATCGCGATATTGCATTCGCTGCTCCCGTATTCATCGATCAGAGAGAGCAGCACCTTCACCGCTTCTCTGGCCGTTTTACTCTGGCAGACCACGAGATCCGTTGCGGTATCCTCAGTCAGGCCCGTCTCTACATACGGATCGGCCGTTTCGGCCGCCTCGTTTGCATAGGCAGATACCGACATGGTCATTAACACGCCGTATTCATTGGTGCAGATGGCGGAATCCTTGACGAAGCCGATGACGCCCTTGCTGCTGTCCATAAAGGGCGTTGCGGTGAAACGGTAAGTAGTCGCCGGAAGCGGCGCCCAGACGGTCTGTGCTGAATTGACCGGCAGCGAGCGCCCGGGCGCGTTTTCCACCCGCTCGGTCAGCTTGATATAATTCCCGCATACGGCTTGGATGTCATTGCAGCGGGCCATGATGATCGTTCCGTCGGCGCTTGCTTTCTTCCCGACATAGACTGCCGTGCAGGCATTGACTGTTACAAAACTCTGAAACAAAACCACAGCCGCCACGGCCAGGGCCGCGCATAACCTGGTTCCTTTTCTGATCCGGTTGCCAAAAGTCATTTTGCTTTTCCTCCTTTTCCCTGAAAAATAACGCGGAATCATAATCAGATTGTAATAAATCCGTACGGACTTTGTAAGACGTGTCCACTTGTTCTTACGGGTCCGTTCTGGAAAAATGGCATACGGAGAGACCGTCTGTTTCAGGCGCAGAAGGGGCGACTATTATGGGAATCTGCGCGTCACCTGTCAGAGGAATGGATGTGAAGACGAAAGGGTATTGTCATGGGGATATATCTGAATCCGGGATCCGGCGGATTTGAAGAGGAGATTAATTCCGAGATTTATGTGGATAAGACAGAGATGGTATTGTATACCAATTCAGTCCTGAAGACGAAGCAGAAATACATATCCATATCCCGGCCGCGCCGGTTTGGAAAATCATATGCCGCTGATATGCTGTGCGCGTATTACGGAAAGCCGGAAAGCAGGAAATACTTTGAAAGATGCAGGCTTTCTGAGCATGACGGGTGGGATAGGTATCTGGGGAAGTTAGATGTCATAAGGCTCGTTATGACCAAATTCTTCAAGGAAAATGTTGATGCCGGGGAGGCTCTTTGCAAAATGCAGAGGCTGGTAAGTAAAGAGATCTGCGCGGCATACCCGGATGTTGATTATGAGGACAGAAGCAGTCTTATTCAGACGATTGAGGACGTATATGCCGCTAAGAAATCATATTTTGTGATCGTTATAGATGAGTGGGATGCGCTTTTTCGCGAAAACAGGGAGGATAAAAAAGGGCAGGCGTTATATCTGGATTTTCTGAGAGACTGGTTTAAGGATAATGATTATATTGCACTGGCCTATATGACAGGTATACTGCCGATCAAAAAATACGGTAAGCATTCCGCGCTTAATATGTTTGATGAGTATTCCATGATCACGCCCATGCAGCTTGCCAGATATACCGGGTTTACGAATGATGAAGTAAAGGCGCTGTGCGAAGCATATAACATGGATTATAACGAAGTGTCAGATCGGTATGACGGTTATGTGGTGAGCGATATGCTTCCTGTCGATAGGAGAGAGCAGTACCGGAATAAAGAGTATCATGCTCAGCAAATATCGATCTACAGCCCGCTTTCGGTGGTCAAGGCCATTACAACAGGATACATACAGAATTACTGGAATAAAACCGAGACATATGAAGCGCTGGCGGAATATATCCGCATGAATATGGACGGGCTTAAGGATGCGGTGGCCCTTATGATGGAAGGCGGGAGCGTCCGGGTGGACATATCTACCTATCAGAATGATATGACAACGTTTACCTGCAGGGATGATGTGCTGGCGCTCTTAATCAACCTGGGATATCTGAAATACAATCTGGAAACAGCGGAAGTATCCATACCGAATAAAGAGATCTTTGATGGATTCAAAGCTTCCACGAGGACGGATGAATGGATTGATACCTTCAGAGCATTTCGGGCATCCCTTAAGCTTCTCGACGCAATATGGGCGTCAGATGAGGAGACAACGGCGGAGCTCATGGAACTTGCGCATGATCGGGCCGGAAATAAGACCTATAATGACGAAGCGGCATTAAGTTATGGGATACAGTATGCGATGTACGCGGCTCAGAAGTATTACACGACCATACAGGAGCTTGACAGTGGAAAGGGCTACGCGGATCTGGTCTACCTGCCGTCCCCGAAATATCCGGATAAGCCGGCTCTTTTGATAGAACTGAAATATAACAGGGACGTGAAAACGGCAGCGGATCAGGTAAGGGCGCGCAACTATCCGCAGATGCTTGAACACTATAAAGGCAATCTTTTGATCGTAAGCGTAAATTACGATAAAGACGCCAGGGGAGCTGCCTTCAAGCGGCATAGCTGCAGGATTGAGAAGCATACAGCAATTTTATGATCCTGCCTGTTTTGCAATTTATACTCATTAAAAAAAAGTACTTTCGGGGCATTCGTATATGGTGAAGGGTACAGCAAGCTACGAGGGGAGCGGAGCGATCGTTGACCGGCTCAATCAGACTGCGGAAAAAATGGGCTTTCCCTTCCCGGCAAAGGGCGCCGTGATCGTCAAACCGGAGAAAGTGATCGCCAAGCACCCGGGCCCTGAAAATGATAAAGAGGTTGAATGGAAATAGCTGGAAAATAGTTGAAGACTCAGATGGCATGATGTATAAGACAAGGAAATGATTCGGTCTGCAGGGCAGACCGAATCGCAGACTGTAGACAAAGTGGTTTTGAGAGCATAGCTCTCAAAGCCATTTTTCTTAAGTGAATTTTCGTAAATTTGGGGACACAGGGTGACCGTCCCCCTGCGTTTTACAGATTTCTTTCATTCTCTTCTTTCATTTTCTGCAGCACTTCTTCCGGCCTGGCATCTGCTCCATATTTCAGGACAGCCTCATATAGAGGACGTATTTCCACTTCATCGCTTTCCAGCTCATCCGCTATAACGTTAAGACTCTTCGACTTATCCACCTTTTTTTGGATTTGAACAATAAGGCGTATGACAGAGCCTTCTTCTCTGCCTTCTTCTCTGTCAAACACCCTCTGTTTTTCTGCGTCAAATTCATATATGCTCATTTTTATCACCTGCGCCTTATGATTTATCAGAAAGCCTCTTAAGATATCTCGTTTTATGCAATCATCGACCGCTCTCGTTACTGCTTCCCTTAATGGCATCTCCTGCCTGTTTTTCCTTACGATTGCCACAAACTCTGCATATTCCGAAAGGGTCTTGCATTTTTCCAGGACAGCCGTTCCGCTTCCATAGTTCACATTTATGATCCGCACGACAAGATCTAATTCCGGCTCGGAGTCCTGTTTCACATACATATCCGAAAGACAGTACTTTTCGGTTCCGGTTTCTTCCTCTCCATTATAGAATACCAGAAACTTCGGAGTCGGGATCTTCACTCGCTTTGATCCGTAAAGATTCTCTTCCGCGGTCATAACCTGCAGAAGATCCGCAACATAGAACAGGTCTCGAAGCGGAAGATTTGGATTTACCGTAGACTGATGTTCATAGAGGTTCAGGCAATCCTGAAATACGAAGGAAACATCATTGCGCATCCCGCAATATATCGCATCCTTCAGCGTATTTATCACAAGCTCGTTTGAATCCGTATAATGCGAATCATTCACGGCATTGTACAGATTCAGCAGCTCATCACGATTATCCCCGAACAAAAGCCGGAAAACAGTATCCTTATATTTCGGATTAGCGTTTGCCGCATTCCTCTTTTTCTTATTTTTCTTCACCTTCCATATGTCTCCTTTCCTTTAGAATCAATAAATCCAGGAGCCATACAGCAAGCTCCTGCTACCAACATTCGTGAAATAGCATGAGCTTTATCGAGCGTGCGCTCAGGAACCGGCGGAACCGCCATCATGCTAATCGGGCTGGGATGCCCTTGAATTGACTATATTATATCATCGTAAAAAAAAGCTGGCAATACTTTCGAAGCCCATGTGTCCCCACTTGTTCTTACGGGTCCGTTCTGGTAAAATGGCATACGGAATAGGCTGCTCTATGAGGAATCGGATTATACGCTAAGCTACCAGAATAACGTAAAGCCCGGTACCGGGAAGCTCGTGATAGAAGGGAAGGGAGCCTTTAAAGACCGGGAGTCCGTCTCCTTTACGATCCGTAAAACGGATCTGAAGGAAGCTTCTGCGGCGGTTAATCCCGTGGCGGAAGCCTATAAGGCGAAAAAGAAGCATAACAAGGTGCATCCGGCCCTGTATTTAAACGGAACGAAGCTGACGATCCCGGAAAAGGATCTGACCTATACCTATCTTGACGAAACCGGGAAGGAAAGCCCCTGCATCGAGGAGGGGAGCTATACGATCCGGATCACGGCGAAGGCATCCAGCAAGGGCTATTCCGGGAGCGTGGATATTCCGATGCTTGTTACCAAAAAGCCGATCTTAAAGAGTGCGAAGGTGACGATGACGCCAAAGAGCGTTAAGTATACGGGGGAAGCGGTGAGCCCGCAGTTTACCCTGACGCTGGATGACTGGATCCTAAAGGAAAACAGGGATTATACCATGGCTTATGCTGACGAGCATACCGATCCGGGGACTCATCAGGTGGTCTTTACCGGAAACGGGTCGACGTATTTCGGCCAGAAGGTCGTAAGCTTCACGATCACCGGAAAGCCTGATCTGTCCCATAAAAAGTACACGGAGATCACCTGCGCCGCAGAGGAATGCAGCTACCGAAAGGGCGGCGTGAAGACGACCATTACCTTCCGGGACGCTTTGTATAAGGATCAGAGCCTGCAGCAGGGAAAGGATTATACCGCGGAATTTCCGGTCTTTGATTCGGCGTCGAAGGCAGGAACGGTGGTTTCGGTGAAGTTAACCGGAACGGGAGCGAATTTTACGGGCGAGGCGATTGTCACCTACCGGATCAAGCCGGGGAAGAACGATCTTTCCAGGGCAAAGGGAAAGGTGAATAAGGGCAAAGCCTATCCGTATATCGGCGCGCCGGTATGCCCGGGGAAGGGCGATATCGTGCTGAAGCTCGGAAATGTCGTGATCCCGGCGGATGCCTACGAGATCACGGGCTATTTCAATAACACGAAAAAGGGGACTGCGTCCTTAACGATCGTCGGTAAGGGCGACTATTACGGGAATCTGCGCATCACCTACCAGATCGCCGCGGCGAAGGTGGACTGATCATTTCGGATTGACACGGATGGTTTTGCGGCGTATAAATTATTAGGAAATGATCCGGACTGCAGGCAGC
This sequence comes from Lachnospiraceae bacterium, assembly GCA_024698885.1. Classification (GTDB taxonomy): domain Bacteria; phylum Bacillota; class Clostridia; order Lachnospirales; family Lachnospiraceae; genus UBA2868. Next base: position 6,471 of record JAILQQ010000128.1, read on the forward strand.
CCGGATCGGAATGAACAAAGGCTCATTTCTAAACGCGCGATCTGCGGGCGGATCGGCGCGAAGAACGAAGTGTTTTCATTTTGTGACAGACAGGAGGGAAAGATATGTAGCAGGATAATGTAAACAGCTTTATGGAACGGGTGAACGGCGATGAGGCGCTTCAGGAGAAGCTGAAAGCTGCCTGGGAAAGCTATGACGGGGACAAGACGGATCAGAAGGCATTTTTCAACAATGTGATCGTTCCGATCGCAAAGGAGCAGGGGTTTGAACTTCCTAACGCGGAAAACGGGGCTGAAGGCCCGGATGACGAAATCGACGAGGAAGAGCTGGCGAAGGCTAGCGGCGGCATAGGGGGAGACGAAGATGACAAAGGGAAGATCCGGCGCATAAGAGTCGGCACAGACGAAAACGGGAACCCGATCTACGTGGAAATTTTTGTTTGGTAGGATTTCTGAGCGATTTATAAGGGAGAATCGAGATGAAAGAGAAAAACACGTTGAATGAAGTTCAGTTAGGAAAGGTAGCTGGCGGCGAGGAAGCTTCTGATCCGCCGAAATACCATGAGAACGACCAGGTCCGGCTTATCGTATATCCGGAATACGGGGTCGGTACGGTCCTGAGCGTTTATCCGGATGGATCGGGCTGGAAATGCTCTGCCCAGTTTTCAGACGGCATCATGGATGCGTCCGAGGATGAATTTGAGCCTGCGTAAGACGGACGCCACATAAGGAACTGACTAAAAACAATCGGGACAGGGAAGGGAGCGCGGAAATGATCTGGTCTGCAGGCAAATCGGCGCAGAAGCGGTAAGCCTCCGTCCCTGCAGGAGCAGCAGCTATGAACGAATGTATACAGGTAAAGGGATTATATAAGACCTTCCGGTCCAAAAATCAGACACTGGAGGTATTAAAGGGGATCGACCTGACGGTCGATCAGGGGGAGATCTTCGGGATCGTGGGCTTTTCAGGCGCCGGTAAATCCACTCTGGTGCGCTGCATCAACCGTCTGGAGGAGCCGGACCGGGGGAGCATTCTGATCGACGGAGAGGAGATCACCGCTCTGTCGAAGGATGCCCTGAACAAAAAACGCCGTCAGATCGGCATGATCTTTCAACAGTTTAATCTCTTTGACTCCATGACTGTCCGTCAGAATATTGCCTATGCCCTGAAGCATGCGGATATGCCGGAGGCGGCAAAGGCGGACAGGATCGACGAGATGCTTTCGCTCGTATCCCTGACGGAAAAGCGGGATGCCTATCCCGGGGAGCTTTCCGGAGGACAGAAGCAGCGGGTGGGTATCGCCAGAGCCCTGGCCAATGAGCCGAAGGTGCTCTTGTCCGACGAGGCGACAAGTGCCCTCGATCCCATGACGACGATATCGGTGCTGGATCTGCTGAAAGAGATCAATGAAAAGCTCGGCCTGACCATCCTTCTGATCACCCATGAATTGGAGGTGATCAAATATACCTGCCGGCGCATGGCGGTGATGGAAGCCGGGCGCCTGGTGGAACAGGGGACGGTGGAGGAGATCTTTCAGAATCCAAGCTGTGACACCGCAAGGAGCTTTATTGACGTTTATCGTAAATTCAGGGAATAAGGAATTGATCCGATCCAAAAAGCGGATCGGATCGGCACGAACAGGTTCGTGCCTAAGCGCACGATTTGCAGGCAAATCGGCGCAGATAGGAGGCCCTATGAGTCTGTATAAGTATTCTTTCTGGGAAGTTTTCAAGCATTCCTTCAGTGCGGAGGTATGGGAGGACGTGCTGCCGGCGATCGGCGAGACCATGTACATGGTCTGCATTTCCTCTGTTTTCGTCCTGATCTTTGGTCTGCTGCTTGGCCTGATCTTGGTCATGACCAGCAAGGACGGACTGACGCCCTGCGCTCCGGTGCACAATGTGCTGGGAGCGGTGATCAACTGCTTCCGGTCTCTGCCGCAGGTGATCATCATTATCGTTATGCTGCCAGTCGCCAGAGCACTGCTTGGCAAGTCCTACGGCTCAAACGCCTGTATCCTGTCCCTGATCGCAAGCTGCGTACCCTTATTTGCGAGACTGGTGGAAAGCAGCCTTTTAGAGATCGAGAAGGGGAAGATCGAGGCAGCCAAGGCCATGGGCAGCACTAATGCGCAGATCCTCTTTCAGATCATGGTGCCGGAAACGGTGCCTTCCCTGATCCGGGCCTTTACCAACGCGGTGATCATCGTGATTTCCATGACGGCGCTTGCGGGAAGCTTCGGCGCCGGCGGGATCGGCTATATCGCCGTAACCTACGGTTATACCCGCTATAATCACGACCTTCTTTTTGCGACGATCATTGTGCTGATCGTGATCGTGCAGGCGGTACAGCTGACCGGCAACCTCATTTCCATGTCCATTTTAAAGAAAAGACATCTGATCTGAAGCTTGCATTATTTCTGTAAACAAGTATAATAGGCAGGGGCAATCGGCCCATATTTAACGGAAAACATATTTCAAGGAGGTCAACCATGAAAAGAAACGTATTATCGATCCTTTTGGCAGCCGCTCTCGGCGCCAGCATTTTAAGCGGCTGCGCCGGCATTCCGCAGGCAGCGCCGGCTGCTTCCGCGCCGGAAGCGACGGAGGAGACGGCAGAAGCGGAGGCTCCCGAAGCCGAAGCGCAGACAGGTGAAGTGGTTCTTAAGTGCGTGGCGGATCTGACGCCTCACAGTGAGATCTTAAACGCGGCGGCTGATCAGCTGGCCGAAAAAGGTATCAAGGTGGATATTGTTTCCTCAACCTGGGACGCTACCTGGAATGATATGTTAGTGGACGGCGAGATCGATTTTGCGTATTTCATGCATGTTCCCGCGATGCACAGCATCGAGGAGGAGATGGGTACGACCCTTTACAGCATGGGCGGCATCCATGTAGAGCC
>JAILQQ010000129.1 GCA_024698885.1 Lachnospiraceae bacterium
TGAACTTCAGTTCATGCCGATTCGGTCAGCAAGCTGACCGAATCATTTCCTACTGCGCCGATTCGTTCGCGAATCGTGCGCTTAGGCATGAACTTCAGTTCATGCCGATTCGGTCAGCGCTGCTGACCGAATCAATACCTATCTCCTCACACTGACCGTAACGCCGTCAGCGATCGGGAAGATGTTCGTCACGAGGGACGGGTGATGGGTCAGCTCAAATAAATAATCCCGCATTCTCGCATGTATCGTGCGGTTTCTGCGTTCCACCGCGAAACGCGACTCGATCAGCTCACCGTCCTGCAGGACATTATCGGATACCAGCACGCCGTCCGGACGAAGCAGCGTAAGCACTGAAGGCAGGAAATGAATATATTGCGCTTTGGCGGCATCCATAAAGATCAGATCATAGGAGGCGCCCTCCTTTATGAGCTCTCCCATGGCCTTCAGAGCCTCTCCTTCGATGACCCGGATCCTTTCGGAAAACCCGGATGCCCGGATATTCTCCTTAAGCGGGGCAAGCCGCGGCGCGTATTTTTCAATAGTAGTAATGTTTGCTTTACTGTTTTCGTACTGAGAATACTCCGCCATAAAGATCGCGGAAAAGCCCGTCGCCGCGCCGATCTCCAGGATCTCCCCCGGCTTTTTCAGTGACAGTAACAGTCTTAACAGCTCCTGCATCTCCGGCCGGATTATGGGAATGCCCGCTTCTTTCTCTGTTTTTTCAAGGTCGTTCAGAAAATCCGTATGGCAGCCGTAGAATGATCGGATAAAGGCGGACGTTCTCTCCGCCCTGTCCTCTTTTTCGATCACCTATTCTCCCTCATCCTCGACGATCTCCGGCGAAATGATCTCTCCCTCGGAGCCGTCGCCGTTATAACCGTAGATATCGAAATTATCATCCTCCGTCGAGCTGCCGAGGTCATCTAACGATTGTTCCGTCAGCTCATCCGCGTCACCCTCGCCCAGATCCTCGATCGGCTCCTCCGGCTCGATATCCTCTAAGATCATCAGCATCGTATCCGCGTTCATCGAGGTATTCAGCGTATAGCTGCCGGGCTTTAACGGATCCTTGTTCTCCGACAGCTTCGACTGCAGGAAGAAAAGCTTCCAGTCACTGGTCAGGCCCTTTTCTTCGAGCATCTGCGATATTTCAAGCATACCGTCATCGGCATTTACTGTCACAACGATATCCCGTCCGGGCGGTTCATCCATCGATTCCTCGGTGAACAGCTTAAATCCGAAATCATAGGCCTGCTTTCCCAGGCGGATGACCGCAAGCACCACGATCGTCATTAACGCGAGCCGGATGACCAGACTGGCAAAAGACAGCGCCAACTGTTTTATATTCATACTTATTCCTCTATATCGATCCTCTCTAAAATTCTCTGCAATATCTCCTGATATAGTCTGATGAAATCCGTTTCCGCCTGCATAAAGTCAAGGACACGCACGTCCTCGCAAAGCTCATCGCATTCCCTCTCGATCAGCGCTCCCTCATGGAGCCTCTGCTCATCCGAAAGATTCTGCAGGTCAAAGGAAAGCTGGCGCAACCGTCTGATATTGTTTAAGCATTTCTCGTCATCGGAAATCCTGTCCTTTTCCTTCAGATAGGCCTGATACTCCGGCGTCAGCAAAAGCTGCTCAATAAAAGCCTCCACTGCCTGATCCAGCAAATGATTCATATCCCCTTATTTCCCCTTAAACCTCTATTAATACAGTCATGACCATGGGGCGCCGCTTCATTTTCCCCCAGATGAAGCTCCCCATCTCATCGCGAATGGCTGATTTCATTTTATTCCAGTCGGCGATCCCCTTTTCGGAAAGCCGTCTTATCGTTTCGCCGGCTACCTCCAACATTTCCGTCATGATCTCATCCGACTCCCTGACATAGATAAAGCCGCGGGTGATGATCTCCGGCCCTGCCACCAGCTCGCCCGTTCCCGCGGCGACTGCCGCAAATACCATCACCATGCCGTTTTCGGCTAAGATCTGCCGGTCCCTGAGCACCACATTGCCCACGTCGCCGACGCCCAGTCCATCCACGAAAAGGCTTCCCGTCGCGGCATGACCCGATCTGTCCGCGTCGTTCTCGCTTATCTTTAAGATCTCGCCGGCCTGCAGGATAAAGATATGCTCCCGCGGGATCCCCATATCCCGCGCGATCATCGCCTGCGCCTTCAGATGCCTGTATTCCCCGTGCACCGGGATCGCGTACTTCGGCCGCACGAGAGAATAGATCAGCTTGATCTCCTCCCGGGACGCGTGCCCCGATACATGCGCGTCCTGATAGATCACGTCCGCGCCCTGCATGACCAACTCATTGATGACCTTCGAAACAGCCTTTTCGTTGCCCGGGATCGGGTTTGAGCTGAAAATGACCGTATCGCCGGGTTTGATCTTGGCCCATTTATTCTGCTTGTTGGCGATCCGGTTAAGCGCCGCCATGGTCTCACCCTGGGAACCTGTGGTAATGATCACCAGCTTCTCGTCAGGGTAATCCCTGATCTGGTCGATATCGATCAGCGTCCCCTCCGGGATATCGAGATATCCGATCTCCTGCGCCGTTACAACGATATTCTCGATGCTGCGGCCCTGGACCGCAACCTTTCTGCCATATTTGTAAGCTGTATTGATGATCTGGCGGATCCGGTCGATATTCGAGGCAAAGGTCGCCACAAAGATACGCGTATCCTCATGATCGTCAAAGATCTCGTCGAAAGCCCGGCCGACCGTTTTCTCGGAGTGCGTATAGCCCGGCCGCTCTGCATTGGTGGAGTCGCACAGTAACGCCAACACCCCGTTTTTCCCCAGCTCCGCAAAACGCTGCAGATCGATGGGGTCCCCGAATACCGGCGTATAATCAATTTTAAAATCGCCGGTATGGACGATCACACCGGCGTCCGTATGCAGCGCGATGGCCGCGGCATCCGCTATGGAATGGTTTGTTTTGATAAATTCCGTCCGGATATCGCCGAAATCGACGAAATCACCGAAGTTCACCACATGCCGTTTAGTCTCGTTATCGAGCATGTGCTCCTTCAGTTTCCCGTCGATCAGGGCCATTGTCAGCTTCGTGGCATAAATCGGGACATTCAGCTGTTTGATAAAGTAGGGGATCGCGCCGATATGGTCCTCATGGCCGTGGGTGATCACGAGGCCCTTCACCTTGTCCTTCTGCTCCACCAGATAGCTGACATCCGGTATCACCAGATCTATGCCCAGCATATCATCCTCGGGAAAGGCAAGGCCGCAGTCGATCACGACGATCGTATCCCGATACTCAAAAGCCGTAATGTTCATCCCGATCTGGCCAAGTCCGCCAAGCGGGATTATTTTAATATGATTATTGTCGTTCATCATCTTTCCTGATATTATACAATCTGATGATTGAGGCGTCAAAAGTCACATGGCACAAAGTGCCATGGTGAATTTGCCACATGACACTTTTGACGCCTCAATCATCTGTTCCGTTTTCCTCAAGCAGCTCCTCGAAGACCTTCAGAACTGCCGCGAGCTCGTTTTCATCCTCTACGATCTCGTAAACGCTTTCCGTATCCTGCTCCTGTGCTGTATCCTTTAAGATCAGGACCTCCGCGTCCTCATCCTCGGATTCCGAAACTAACAGATAATTCCTTGCGTTGATCCTCGTCTGCTCCAGGACATAAAATGCCGTCACACCGTCTTCTGTTTCAAATTCCAGTCTGTTCATCGCGTTTCAAATAATCGATATAGCCCTGCAGGATCAGCATGGCTGCTATCTCATCCACATACTTTTTTTTATCTTTGACGCCCGTTTCTTCCATCGTCTGGTTGGCGGCCACCGTCGTCAGTCTTTCATCCCATAAAATAACAGGCAGTCCTGTTCTTCTTTCCACATTACTGCCAAACTCTCTGACCCGCTCGCATCGTTCTCCCTGGGTATTATTCATATTTTTGGGAAAACCAAGCACTATTTTTTCTATTTCGTATTCTCTGATCAGCTCCTCAAGCCTGGCATAGGTACGCCTGAGCTTGTCCTCTCTTTCCCGCCTGATGATCTCAACCCCCTGGGCCGTGAGCATCAGCGGGTCGGAAACGGCTACACCGACCGTTTTGGAACCGTAATCCAGACCCATGATCCGCATAGGATCACTTCCAGCCGTTCTTCTTGATATAGGATTCCAAAAGCTCCTCTACCAGCTCGTCACGCTCCACCTTCATGATCAGACTTCTCGCGTTATTATGGCTCGTGATATAAGTCGGATCTCCGGACATGATATAACCGACGATCTGATTTACGGGATTATACCCTTTTTCGGTTAATGCCTCATATACTGCCGCCAGTACGAGCTTGACCCCTGTTTCCGGTTCGCCCTGCACACTGAAATGCTGCGTGGTTCCCAGATCCTGCATAATTATTCCCTCCCTCGATCAAAAACTAAGTTATTTTGTCCCCTACCAGACATTGTATACTAAATAGCCGCAAAACACAAGTCATAGTTCATCACGCGTCCACAGCATGTAATTGTCCTCAAGGCGTTCCCCGCTGCAGAAGCCCTCCTCGATCCGGTTCGTCAGATCCCTGCATCCTTCCGCTTCGCAGGCCATTTTCACGTAATCCTCCGTAAATCCCGTAAAATACGCCTTTTCCCCGATCGTCTTTTTCTCCTCCCATAATACTGTCGCCTTCTTCCCGGCGTAAGCGTCGGAAAAACGCTTCATGCGCCGGGCATTATCCTGCGCCAGTATTTTGCTCCTTTCCCGCTTGATCCGGTCCGTCAGCTGTCCGGACATCCGGTCCGCGGCCGTTCCCTTTCGTCTCGAATATCTGAAAATATGGGTTTCATAAAGGTCCGCCTTTTCCAAAAAGGCCCTGGTCTCCTCGAATTCCTCTTCGCTCTCCCCGGGAAACCCCACGATGATATCCGTGGTGATGGCGGGATGCGTAAAGAAGGCGCGGATCATTTCCGTTTTATGAAAGTATTCCGCCGTATCATAATGTCTGTTCATCCGTTTCAGGACCGTATCGCTCCCGCTCTGCAGGGACAGATGAAAATGCGGGCAGAACTTCTCGGTTTCCGACAGGAAAGAAAGAAACTCCTCCGTAATGATCCGCGGCTCGAGCGACCCGAGCCGGATCCTTTTGATCCCGGGAACCTTGGCCGCCTCTCCGATCACCTGCATCAGCGTCCGGTCAGCAAAAGCAGCGTCCGAAAGATCAAGGCCGTAGGAGCTTAAATGGATGCCGGTGAGAACGGCCTCTTTGATCCCGGCCTCCGAAAGGGCAGAAAGCTCCCTGAGGATATCCCCGGCCGGCCGGCTTTTTATGCGTCCTCTGGCAAAGGGAATGATGCAGTAGCTGCAAAACTGGTTACAGCCATCCTGTATTTTTACATACGCCCTGGTATGGTCCCGCAGGGATCCAAGCACTTCAGGCTGCGTGAAGTTTCCTTCTTTGCCCAGATAGTCCTCCACGATCTCAACGATCCGCTCCTTGTCCCGGTTCCCGACCAAAAGATCGATCCGCGGATCCGCTGCCGCTTTTTCCCTGTCAGTTTCTACATAACAACCGCAGGCCACTACCGTCGCGGCCGGGTTCTGCTCCTTTGCCCGGTGCAGAAGCTGCCTTGATTTATGATCCGCGATCTGCGTCACCGTGCAGGTATTGACGACATATATATCGCTCTCCTCTTCAAAGTCAACGATCGTATAACCGGCCGCCTGAAACCGGCTGATCATTTTTTCCGTCTCGTAGGCATTCACCTTGCAGCCGAGATTATGAAACGCGACGCGTAAATTCCGTACCATTCCAGTTCCTTCCTGCGCCGATCCGCTCGCGGATCGTGCGCTTAGGCATGAACCTGTTCATGCCGATCCGGTCGGCTTGCTGACCGGATCATTTCCTCATCTGCGCCGATCCGCCAGCGGATCGTGCGCTTACTTCCAGTATATCATGCCGGCGCTTCGGCGCAAACCGCCCTCCCTAATTTCGCCGAAGGAATTCATTATCTTTTGTGCTTTTTGTATATTGACTTTGTCTGGTCCCCGAATTAAGATATTTAGGAATTGCGGTAAATTCCGCAAAATATGATGTCAGGGCCAAAAGCACTTCGTGCCTTTTCCGAATACATGATATAGCGCTTCTGAGCAAGCTCAAGCACTATATCATGTATCCGGAAAGGTGCAAAAGCACCTTTTGACCCCATCATCCAAATATTAAGTAAGGAGGGCAATTCATGAAGACAGTACAGATTTCTTTAAATTCCATCGATAAGGTAAAATCCTTTGTGAATGAAATTACGAAATTCGATTATGACTTTGATCTGGTATCCGGCCGTTATGTTATTGACGCGAAGTCCATTATGGGTATCTTCAGCCTGGATCTGAGCAAGCCGATCGATCTGAATATTCATGCGGAAGGCAATGCGGATGATGTTCTGGCTGTTATCAAGCCTTACATGATCTAATATGTGTTGTCGCCCAGCCTGCGTAATGAGCAGGAAAACAAGGAAAAAATGACATCTGTCACCGCTTCGTGCGGCAGCAGATGTCATTTTTTTAAGTTTGTTTTCTTTTTTATTTCCGTCCGCGCCGATCCGCTCGCGGATCGTGCGCTTAGGCATGAACCTGTTCATGCCGATCCGGTCTGCTTTGCAGACCGAATCATTTCCTCTCCGCGCCGATTTGCCTGCATATCGTGCGCTTAGGCATGAGCCTGTTCTTGCCGATTCGGTCTGCTTTGCAGACCGAATCATTTCCTCTTTCTCTCAAGATTCACAAATCTCGTGAATTTATTCAGCCACCCTAACTCCACGACACCGGTCGGTCCGTTTCTCTGTTTCTGGACCAGGACCTCCGTGATGCCCGGTTTTTCCGTTGTTCCCGGATTATAATACTCATCCCTGTATAAGAACATCACGATATCCGCATCCTGCTCGATGGCACCGGATTCCCGCAGATCCGAAAGCATCGGCCTCTTATCCTCTCTTTTCTCCGCCGCCCGGGAAAGCTGGGACAGGGCGACAACAGGGATATTCAGATCCCTTGCGAGCGTCTTTAAGGACCGGGATATCTCAGAGATCTCCTGCTGTCTGGATTCCGATCTGGAATTTCCCGACATGAGCTGGAGATAATCGATGATAACAAGGCGCAGATCATTCTCAATCTTATATTTTCTGCACTTCGTCCGCAGCTCGCTGATCGATATCGACGGCGTATCATCAAGGATCAGTGCGGAATTTCCGATCTTCACGGCGCTTTCCATGACATACTCCGTTTCATTGTCCTCGAATCTGGCATTGCTCAGCTTCTGGGAATCCACTCCCGAATCCATGGCGATCAGACGGTTTACCAGCTGCTCCTTACTCATCTCCAGGCTGAAGACCGCTACGCAGATCCCGTTCTGAACCGCGACGTGATGGGCGATATTCAGGGCAAAAGCCGTCTTTCCCATAGCAGGCCTGGCCGCGATCAGGATCAGGTCGGAATCCTGCAGTCCGTTCAGCTGCTCGTCCAGATCGATAAAGCCCGTCCGTATACCGGTAATCTTGTCATCGCTCATCATAATCTTCTGGAGCCTTACGATCACATTCGCGACGACCTCCCTGATCGGTACGAATTCCCCGCTGTTTTTCCGCTGCACGATATCAAAGATGCTTTTTTCCGCGTTGTCAAATATCTCATTTAACGGCTTTTTGCGTCCGTAGCAGTCCTCGGTGATCCCTTCGCTCGTGCGGATCAGGCGTCTGAGCAGCGCGCATTCCTTCACGCTTTCCGCATAGCTTTTTAAGTGGATCGTACTGATATTCAGTTCCATAATGCCCTGCACGAAAGAAAGGGACGCAATCTCCTCCGGTACGTCCTTCTCCTTCAGATGACTCTGCAGAGTGATCATATCGACCGGCCGGCCGGACTCATTCAGCTCGAGCATCGCTTCAAAAACGATCCCGTACTGTTTTTCGTAGAAATCATCTTTTTCCAGGATCTCGCCCGCCAGATCGATCGCATCCTTGTCAAGCAGCATACAGCCGATCACAGACTGTTCCGCCGCGGAATCAAAGGGCATTTTCCTTTTAATTATCTCATCCAATTACGCTTCCTCAACACTGACCTTTAATACAGCTGTCACCTTTGTATGAAGCTTCACCGGGACGTCATAGGTGCCGATAGCCTTGATCGGCTCTGAAATCTGAATTTTTTTCTTGTCGATATCCATACCGAACTGGTTTTTCGCCTCTTCCGCGATCTCTTTTGAGGAGACAGAACCGAAGGTCTTTCCGTCTTTTCCGGATTTCAGCCTGACGACCACCGTCTTCCCGTTTAATTCTTCCGCGAACTTCTGTGCTTCCTCAAGGATCCGCGCCGCCACCTTTTCATCATTGGCCTTATGGAGCTTCAGATCATTCAGATTCTTCGCATTGGCTTCGATCGCCAGCTTTTTCGTAAAAAGAAAATTCTTGGCGTAGCCGTCGCTGACCTCCACAACGTCATCCTTTTTTCCTAATGTCTTCACATCCTGTAATAAAATAACCTTCATCAGAGCTCTCCCTCCTTTTCCATGGCCCGCAAGGTTTCCATGAGCTGTCTTTTTCCTTCCTCGATCGAGACTCCCTCGATCTGGGCGCCCGCTACCGTCATATGCCCGCCGCCGCCTAATCTTTCCATGATCAGCTGCACGTTCACTTCCTCATAGGACCGGGCCGAAATATATGTTTTATTCTGATAATTGGATAATACGAAGCTCGCCCGCACATTGCTTATATTCAGCAGTTCGTTCGCAGCCTGCGCGGCTACGACGGTAGGGCTCTCGCTCTTTCCGTCAAAATAGGAGATCGCGTACTTGTCCTCGAACATCTCCACATGGCTGATCGCCTCATTGCGCGCCTTATAGGCTTCCATGGAATCCCGAAACAGCTTTCGCACCCTCGTGACATCCGCGCCGTTTCGTCTCAGATAGGCCGCCGCCTCAAAGGTTCTGACCCCGGTCCGGATCATGAAATTATTCGTATCCACCATGATCCCGGCGTAGAGGCAGTCTGCCTCCACCGGCTTCAGCTTTACCCTGTCATTGATATACTGCAGGATCTCCGCCGCCATTTCGGAAGCGGAGCTTGCATAGGGTTCAATATAGGAAAGCGTGGCATTTTCGATCTTTTCCTCTCCCTGTCTGTGATGGTCGAGTACAACGATCGTCTGGCACCGGTTCATGAGCTCCGGACATTCGGTATAGCTCGGTTTGTTCACATCCACCAAAATGACCGCCGTATTCTTGTCCGCCCGCTCTAACGCCTGCATATTGTTGATGATCAGGTCTTTTTCGTCCTCCGCCTCGATCAGGCTGTCTACCATGGGACGGATCGAGGAGGAAATATCATTTATCACGATATTGGCGTTCTTGTTAAAGGTTTTTGCCGCCCGCACAACGCCGATGGCCGCGCCTAACGCATCTATATCCGTGATCTGATGGCCCATAACGAGGATCTGGTCTGACCCCTCGATGATCTCCCGAAGCGCGTGCGCCTTCACCCGGGCCTTGACTCTGGTATATTTCTCGGTCATCATGCTCTTGCCGCCGAAATAAGTGATCTGATCGCCGTTTTTCACGATCGCCTGATCACCGCCGCGGCCAAGCGCCAGATCCATGGCGTTTCTGGCATGATCATAGTTTTCGGTATAGCTTTCCGCCCCGACACCAAAGCCGATGCTTAGCGTCAGCGCCATTTCATTTCCGATATTGACGTTTTTCGCCTCTTCCAGGATGGAGAAGCGTTTTTCCTCGAGCTGGCGCAGATCCTTCTGCTGAAGGATCACGAGGTATTTATCCTTCTCTAACTTCTTGACGATCGCGTCATGGGCTGCCATGGATTTATTGATCTGTCTGTCCACAAGCGCCGCTAAAAGCGACCGTCTGACGTCCTCCACCGTCTGCAGCGCCTCGTCATAATTATCAATATAGATCAGTCCTACCGCCGGTTTTGTCTGCTCAAGCTTTTCCCGCAGACGGGTCACATCCGTTTCATCAAACAAAAAGAAAGCAATCAGATAACTATCGTTATCTAATTCCTCGGTAACAGGCGAATCCCTTATCATGGTCTTAACGGAAACCTTTTTCATGGAATAGCGGAAATCCTGCCCCTCAAAGCGGAGCATCTCCTCCTTCTGACCGGCTTCCGGATCCGGTTCTTCTGCGTGATCCTTTAACGGCAGCTTATCCTTTGTCAGATCCGGAATGACAGACGTGATCGATCTCTGAGAATTCTTTTTGACATGAAATGTATCTTCGAATGCTTTGTTGGCCCATATGAGCCTTCCGTTTTCATCAAGTAACGCGTAAGGGATCTCCAGTTCCCGTAAAAGCTGCTTCTGCACCTGCCCGTACTGCGTCGCGAAGCTGATAAAATCATTGATCACAATGGTCTTACTGCGAACATAAAGCGTCATCGCGATCAGGATATACAGAAACGCGAATACGGACGTATAAAGCCCGGCTTTTATATTGACAAAGTACATGATGATATTAAAAATAATGATCAGTACGGAAAAACGAAGCGGCCACTGGACATAGGAGCGGATCTGCCCCTTCAGCCTGATTTTTGCCTTACCCATATTTACCCTCTCCTGTAAAACGACCCTGCATCAGAAGCCGCAACCCCCATACTCCCTCCGGAAAGCCGGATAAAACCCCGATTTCCTGAATAAAAATTATATCATTATTTGAAAAACCGCTCAACCGCAAGACCTTGTCTCAGAATAACGGTAAAACCACTAGAAAATGTATAGGTATGATAAAAGCGTCCGAGCCTTACGGCTCAGACGCTTTTTTACGCGATAAGGGGCTGCAATTTCCCCTATCCGATCCATGCAGTCCGGTAAAAGACCGCGTTGCTTATCATTTTATTCCTGGGTATAAGGCAGCAGCGCGATATGTCTTGCCCGCTTGATCGCAACAGTCAGCTCTCTCTGATGCTTTGCGCAGTTACCCGTGATCCTTCTCGGCAGGATCTTTCCTCTTTCGGAAATATACTTCCTGAGCATTGCCATATCCTTATAGTCAATACTCCTGTCCTTGCCGCAGAAAACACAGACCTTTTTTCTTCTGCGAATCCCGCCTCTCCTCTTCATCGGAGAATCTGCTCTGTCATTGTCACCCTGCGGTCTGTTATATGCCATAATATTTTCTTAGCCTCCGTATTTGCTAATGTCTGGGTCAAAAGGTATTTCAGCACTATATCGTGTATCCGAAAATGGCACGAAGTGCTTTTGACCCGGACATTATTTAATTAAAATGAATACCTCTGTTACGCGAAAGGCAGCTCCTCATCGATCCCGTCCGGCACATTCATGAAGTCATCGCTCAGATCCGCGGCAGGCGCCGTATTCGTTGCCTCAACGTATCCGCCTGCGGAGCCCTGGGAAGCGTTCTTGCTCTCCGCAAACTCCTGATCATCCACCACAACCTCTGTCGTATAGACCTTCTGGCCATCCTTATTCGTATAACTTCCGGTCTGGATCCTTCCGCTGACAGCGATCTTGATCCCTTTTCTGAAATACTTCTCGGCAAACTCTCCGGCCTTACCAAAAGCCACGCAGTTGATAAAATCCGCCGTCTGATCCGAGTTGTTCCGGTTAAATCTCCGGTCTACCGCCAGTGTATAACGTGCGATCGCCATCTGGTTATCTCCCGAAGCATATCTGACCTCGGGGTCTCTGGTTAATCTGCCCATCAAAATGACTTTATTCATAGCCTCTCTCTTTCCAACTATGCCTCATTCTGTTTTACAACAAGATATCTGACGACATTTTCCATGATCCGCACGCGATTCTCGATCTCGTAAGGCGTCGTCGGCTCAGCGTCAAACTGAATGAAATAATAGAAGCCTTCCTTCATCTTCTGCACTTCGTAAGCAAAGCGCTTCTTGCCCCAGTCATCAACATTGGTGACGGTTCCGCCGAAACGGGTGATCAGTTCCTTAACCCTTTCAAGCTCGGCTGCTCTGGCTTCATCTTCCATCTTGGCATTCAGAACAACGCATAATTCATACTTGCTCATACTGGTACCTCCTTTTGGATTAATAGCCCTGAACCCCTGTTCAGAGCAAGGATTCCGGTTTTACCCGGGTTCTGCGCCGGTCTGTCCCAGATCGCGCGCTAAAGAATGAACTTTCGTTCATCCCGATCCGGTTCGCTTGCTGCGAAAATCAGCTCTTTTCAAGCCGGATCATCTCAATATGTATCACGAGTTACAATATTATCACAGACAAAATCGATTTTCAAGCCGTAAAATCAACAAATTGCGTTTGTGCACTATGTCGGTCCGGGGATATGTAACGGTCAGGCATTTAAACCCGGATCGAACCGAGGATCTCTCCGATGCTCCCCTGGATCAGCAGGTCAGCCCGATGATCCATGGGCGTCGCGGATTTGTTGATCAGCACTAATTTATTCCCCCGATAATAATCGATCAGCCCTGCCGCCGGGTAAACGGCTAAGGATGTTCCGCCGATAATCAGGATATCAGCCTTGCTGATGTAACGGATCGACTTGTCCATCGTTCCCATATCAAGGCCTTCCTCGTAAAGCACGACATCCGGCTTGATGCTTCCGCCGCATTTTTCGCATTTCGGTACGCCCTCTGATTCAATAATATAATTCACGTCATAGAATGCGCCGCAGTTCTCGCAATAGTTGCGCAGAACGCTTCCGTGAAGCTCCATAACCTCCTTCGAACCCGCCGCCTGGTGGAGGCCGTCAATATTCTGCGTGACCACCGCCTTAAGCTTCCCGGCCTTTTCAAGCTCCGCTAACTTCAGATGCGCCTTATTGGGCTTTGCTGTGGTACAGAGCATTTTATCCCGGTAAAACCGGTAAAATTCCTCCGTGTTTCTCCGATAGAAAGTATGGCTCAGGATCGTCTCCGGTGGATAATCATATTTCTGATTATACAGTCCGTCCACGCTCCGAAAATCCGGAATGCCGCTCTCGGTTGATACGCCGGCACCTCCGAAGAAAACAATATTGCTGCTTTCATCGATCCACTTCTGTAATGTTTCCAGTTCACTCATTCTTACCCTCTCCTTTCTGCACCGATCCTTTTACGGATCATGATACGCCAATTTGCATTTTCCCCTTTAAAACCTTTTCTCCCTCCTGATTGCGGATAATCACCTTTACGATCAGAAGCTGAAAGGTATCGTTTTTTTCCGTAACCTCTCCCTCGACCGTCAGTATATCTCCGATATAAACCGGCTTGTTTAGCTTGATCTCCACGCTGTGGATCAGGCTTCTTTCTCCCGGCAGGTATACGCCCGCAAGCGCGGAAAGATAGGAGGCCGTCAACATGCCGTAAACCACCCGGCCCCGGTGCCCCTGTTCCTTCGCATATTCTTCCTTATTATGAAGCGGGTTATCATCCCCGGTGATCGCAAGGAAGCGTTGCATATCCTCCTCCGTCACCTGCGCCCTGAAGCTTTCCTTCTGTCCGATCTCGATTTCTTCATATCTATAATGATTCATGACCACCTTCCCCGCGCCGGTTCGGTCGCTTTTCCGACCGGATCATTTCCTTGTCCTCGCCGATTCGCTTGCGGATCAATTTCAGTTCTTTTTCAGCGGCTGCCTCCTAACATCTCACGGATCAGATCCACCATCTGCCCCACGTTTTCCAGCTGATTGACCTGCTTAATGTCAAACTTCAGGGAAAACTCCTTCTCCATCGAAACGATCAGGGAAATATGCTCCAGAGAGTCCCAGTCCTCGATATCGTCCGAATTGGTGCTGTCGGTGATCACAAGCTCTTCATCATCAAAAACATCACGGAATATCTCCGTAACCTTTTCCATAATCTCTTCTCTTTCCATAGACGCTCCTCTCTGCGCCGATCCGCCTGCGGATCATTTCCTCTGTTCCTTTATAAAATCACATAAGTTATTTTTGACTTGTTGAGTCATGGGTTCGTTTTTATCATTTGACCACCGCGGTCATTTCCAACATGCCATCTTATTTGCATGTTGCTCGAAGCCAGTGCTCCTAAAATTATTATATCATGTTTTAATGTTTTTCGTATTTCCCGAAACATCTGATTATTCCTGTATTTTTTCAACCAATCCGCAGGATAACAGTTTATCTATAACGCCTGTTATTATGCTTACCGGCTGATCTATGATGTTGCTGATCTCGATCAGATCATTGGTCCCGTCGGCGTATGCGAGGATATCTTTTAACGCCAGCGTCTCCTGATAGGTTTCCTTACTGCTCATCGTCGGAACCAGTCCTCTTTTGCCTAACTGCGGCTCGCAGAGGCAGGTGACGCGGTAAACCGCGTTCTTTTCGATCGCCTCAATGCACTGTGTCATCACATCGTAGCTTCCGGCCAGTCCTTCCGGACTAATCAGGTTCAGATCATCCGCCGAAGTATGATATTCCGGGTAAAGATGATATTTGCTGCGGCAGAAGCATACTAACGGGATATCCACGCCCGGCGCCTGGTACTGTCTTTCGTCAGAACCTCTTTTTATATAGGGATATTCGGCAAAATCCGGCTTCTGATAGCGAAGAACGTTCGTCAGCACCTTATCCGCGTAGGTATCCCCGTATCGGGAATGCACGATCGAATAATCTCTGTCATCGCCAACGCAGGTCAGATTAAATCCCGCGACCACGTTTTCCTGAAGCTCCTTCAGATGGCGGCTGAGATAGGTGATGGCACCGATCGTCTCCGGCGCCAGAACGAGCCGGTAACTGTACCGTCTCTTTTTCATGGCCGCAATATACCGGGCCAGCCATATGATCAGCGCCTGTCCGGAGCATTCGTTATTGCCCATGGAGGGATGGCAGACATAACTTGAGAAAAATATTTCCTGCCTGGTCTCTCCCGGAAAATACATTTCCCCGTAGGTCATGGAACCATCCTGCAGCGTCGAACGGATCACGGCGTGATATGTCCCCTCCTTTAAGGACATAAGCTGCCGATGAGGCAGGCAGAAGCCCCAGCGTTCCTTGTAGTAGGAGGTAACATAGGGGATCACCTCGGGCTGGTCCTTCAGCGAATAGAGATGCGGCTTCAGCTCCTCAAGGCTTAAAAAGGCATCAACCGGCGTCGAATAGCCCACAACATGGAGATTGTTCTCCTTAAAATCGATGATCCGCTCTCCCTGCTCGTTCTCCAGAAAGGCTTCTTCAATATTCCATTCCTTCGGGACTGTCCAGTCAAAGGCCGGCGTTCCGGTCGGAACCTCGGAGAGCTTGATGTCAGGCATGTATTTCATTAAGACCGCAAAGGTTTCCCGTACACCGTTCCCGGTGATACTGCGGCAGATCGGAAAGATCTCCTTAGCCAGAGCATACATTTCCTTTCCTTCTTCAAGGCATTTCATGCTTCATCCTCCTGTCCGATATAAGAACAGAGCTTGCGGCTTCTGTTATGCAGAACATCCTCCGCAATGATCGGATAAGCTCCTTTAAGATCAATGATCTTATACTCGATCCCGTTCACCTGAAACACCTCCATCACGCCGGCCTTCAGAAAATCAGGCTCATACGGATAGATTCGGTTCTCCACATTCATGGAGAGCTCCCTCACGTTCATGGAGTAGGTTCTCTCGCTCGTTACGCCGTTTTCATCCGTGTAGGGCGCGGTAAAGTCCTTTAAATAGCGATAGGGGACCGGGCCGTTGTTTTCCTCCACATAATGAACAAATACAAAGGAATGCTGCAGATCCTTGTCAATAAACAGATTTTGAAAATGATGGTTCATGAAATAGGTAAAGGGCGAATCCGCGCCAAAGGAGCTCTTATTCTCGATAGCACAGAGCTCCTCTGCCCCCTTTCCCCATACCGCAAAGGAATAGATCGGATGCTTCGTTCTTCTGAAATCGCCGCGGGAAAGCGCTATCTTCCCCAGAGAGCCCGTTTTGCAGGGCGTTTTATAATGGTCATAGGCCGTTCCCTTGCAAAAAGCCCAGTTAAACGTGGGAAAAACAAGCGTTCCCCCGGGGCCGAGGCATTCTATCATCCCGTCGATCAGAATATTCAGATCCGTTTCGTCTCCCTGCTCGATCAGGCCATATAACAGCTGCTTCACATCGGAGGTAACGAACAGATTTTCTCCGGCAGAAAGCCGAAGCTCCCCGGCTAACTGTCGTAAAGGCACATAACTCATAAGTAAAAGCTTCTCCTAAAAAACGCCGGCGTTCCAGGGAGCGCCGGCGTACCTCTGACTGTTTTATTCTACCGTAACATACTTCTTTAGCTGTTCTACGGCTTTATCCTCCAAAAGCGTTGAAAGCAGATACGGCAGGCCCTGTTCCTCGACCATGGAATCAAAATTATCATCATTCCCATACTGCTCGGTCAGATGATCCCGATAATCCTGCTCGGTCAGCGAAATACCCTCCGACTCGAGAATATACTGCCAAACCAACTGCTCCTTCAGGCTTTCCTTGACGTTTTCATCCAGGTCCTCCTGATACTCTTCATCCGTCATGCCCGTATATTCATTGAAATCAGCAAATCCGTTGCCGTAATAGGACATATAAAGCTGATTCATCTGCTCGAAGCTTTCCTGATCCATATAGGCCCTTAAGCTCTTTGCCTGCTTCAGGTAGGACGGGTACTTCTTCACTTCGCTTTCCTCAAGGATCTCATCCTTTAAGGCCTTCTCCAGATTTTCATCATAATGGGTATCCTTGAGATACTGCTTATATTCCTCGACTGTTTTTGCGTTCTCGGACAGGTATTCCTCCACGAAAGCATCATCAAATTCAGGCAGCTCGTAAATGCCGTGGATGTCAACCGCAAACTCTGCATCCTTTCCCTGCAGCTCCTCGGACTGGTAATCCTCCGGGAAGGTCACCTGAACGGTCACACTGTCACCGGGGTGGGAACCGATCAGCTGCTGCTCAAAATCATCGATAAAGCTGCCGGAGCCGATCGTCAGGTCATAGCCCGATCCGTTCGAATTGCCGCCCTCGAATTCCTCGCCGTCGATCGTTCCGACGTAATCAATATTAACGGTATCCCCGTCCTTCACTTCAAGCGCTGTATCCTCGTTAAGCTCCTTGTGGGACTCAAGCTGCGAATCAATATCCTTCTGCACGTCTTCATCGCTGTACTCAACATCCGCCTTCGCTATCTTAAGCGCTTTATAGTCCGGTACAGTCACATAATCCGCGGCCGTTACCCCTTCGATAAAACCGTTTTCCGCGAGTCCTGCGCTGTAATCGTCGTTTGGCTTTACCTTCGTGATGGACCTGTAGAGACCTCTGAATAAAAAGAAGCAGGCCAAGACCACGATCACCGCGCCGATACAGTACCAGATCGCCCGGGTGAGGTTCTTCTTCCTTTTTTCACTGTCGTATTTTTTCTGCCGTTCTACCCTCTTCTGCTTGCTGGCGCTCATGCCCGCCGAAGTGGTGTTTTCTTCCTTGCTCATGACTTAACAAAACCTCCTGAAAAAAAAATCGCCAAGAGTTATTTTATCTCATTCCAGCGCTTTGCACAAGCCCATAATAGCGAAAATAAAAGGGGTGCAAAGAATCTGCTGGTAACAGAAAAAATTATGGCAGACATAGGCTGCGATCGCGGCAGCCCCTGCCATGGAAATGGCGGAAATATGCTTTTTCATGATAAAATCACGAAAAGCGCTGAAAAAGACAGCTACGTAGGAAATAAGGCCGAGAATCCCCAGATTGAACAGCGTATTGAACCACTCATTATGGGCATTCGGCAGAACCTCTCCGCCCCATTTCTCCATCATCTCGGCGGAATGATACTCATAGGCGTATTCCGCATAGCAGTCGGGACCGATCCCGAAAAGCTTTGCCGTCAGCGGAAAATCGCGAAACATCTGTACCGTCATACGCCAGGTAAAGCCCCGGCCGCTTCCCCAGCTGTCATTAAAGATCAGATATGGCGAAGCATCTCTCCCGAAAACATAGATTTCATTGCGGGAAAGCACTAAAACCGCGGTGACAAACGCAGTCATGACACCGCAGATCACAAGCAGAAGCGTACGGATGATCCTGATCCGTCTCATAAAAATGCCGTAGGAGGCGGATACCAGGGAAAACACCACATACAGAAGGGCATACAATATTGTAATGACTAACATAGCCACACTCTGGGAAAAGAAGCGGGAGATCGATTCCGGCATGACCGCCGCCTCCGGAAAAACAAACTGCAGCAATCCGACAAGACGGAAGCTTAAAAGGATGATCAGGATCAGCTGTAAAAACCGCGCGAAATAATTGTTCCGGTCAAGGGCAAAAACAAAAAGCGTTAAAAGCGCGGCAAACAAAGCAATATAGGCACTGTCCGAATTCTGCGTGACAAGCGACATCGAGCCGATGACGATATAAAAGGTATAAAAAGCCCGGTAGCGGCTTCTTTTTTCGTATATGAACATGGCAAGCGCCACCGGCAGAAGCGTGCTCAAAAAGCTCGAATACCAGGTGGACTGCCCCAAAGTCGATAAAAAGATCAATTTATAATATGGCGTGATATTACGGTAGAAGCCCAGGGGATCTATGGAGAAACGGTTTAACAGCGCGAGCAGATACGCGATCAGCGATCCCGTATATACCGCAGCCATGATGATCCTTCGAAAAGAGGGCTCCGTAAGCTTTGCCGCCATAAAGTAGATACAGCAGAAAAGAAGCTGGCTGATCAGCCCCATGCGCCATCCCGGCGCACCGAGCAAAGGCGGATTGATGGTTCCCTTGTAGCCAACGGCGCCGGTATGATAGGGGCTCATGAAATATGAAATGATACAGACAAGCATATAAGCCAGAACAGCCTTGTCTATATTCGTGATGCGCGAAAGCTGCTCGATCAGCTTTACCGGATCAGTATCCCGCTTTGCCAGCCGTATGGTTATGAGAATGATCAGCAGAACAGCCGTCAGCAGTACAGCGGGAACAGTCGTATAAAAGAAGAAATCGTATTTAAAAACGCCGATATCGTAGTATTTATCGTGATAAACCAGAGGGAGAAATAAAAAAAGGATAACAAAGTATAAAGCAGATACAACAGAAAGCAAAAGCCTGATGCTTCCCGTCAGGGATCTGTCAGGCTTTGTAAAGTGCCGGCCGTTTTGTTTTTCCTTAGTTTTTGGGATTCCGTCTGAACGGGATCGTTTTTCCATCGCCATGATCATCGTCTACGCCAAGCCGTTCGGCTTCTCTCTTCCTGTTCCACAGGAAGCTGAAGCGCAGCTCCTTTCCCTGTGCGATTCTTTTCAGATTTTCGTAATGTCTGTATAGAATAGCCGCTGTAGCAGCTAAGTACACCATAGAAACCGGCGTCTGATAGATCACGCTGTAGGATACAGGGAACGCAATGGAAGCAAAAATAGGAGCAAAACAAATATAGTCTGAGATCAGTACGATCGCCGTCACAATGATCAGCAGCACCACAAAAAAGCGGAAATCGATGGCTAAGACCGATCCGCCGAGGGAGGCAAAGCCCTTTCCCCCTTTAAAACCCATATAAAACGGGAAAATATTCCCGATGACCACCGCATCGGCACAGATAAAGGCAGCAAGCAGCTGTCCGGGATATAAAAACATGACAAACCGGATAATGAGAAATGCCTTCAGCACGTCAAGCAGAGCCACGAACACACCGATCTTTTTTCCCATGGTGATCATCAGATTAGAGGCACCGGCATTTCCGGATCCGTAATCTCTGATATCAAAGCCTTTCAGCTTTCCGAGAAAAAAGGACAGGTTAATACAGCCCACGCCATATCCCAACACTATGCAGACAATGATCATACCAATAAAGCTGTTCAATACCATTTCCTCCTGCATCGATCTAAACATACAGGAAACGAATCTCTTTCGTTCGTTATAATACATATTCCATGGAAACTTTATACGGCTTCAGTCCCATGGCCTCATAAAAGTGCATCGCACCCGGATTGCAGGACCAGACATTCAGCGTCACGTTGTAACAGTCGATCTCCCTTGCGTATGCGCAGACATACTCATAGAGCTTTTTCCCGACATGCCGGCCCCTTGCCGTCTCGTCCACGCAAAGATCGTCAATATACAGGGTTTTCCGTTCCACCATAATACTGTCGTTATGATAATACTCGATCATGCAGAAGCAGTAGCCCGACACGGTATCGTTTCCGTCTTCTATCAAAACGAAGATCGGCCGGGAATCGTCGTGAATGATCTCCGAAAGCTCTTCATCCGAATATTTCCTGCAGCCATGCTTAAACAGATCGCTGCGGCCGTCCGCGTGGACATTGCATACCTGATGAAGCAGCCGTCCGATATCAAAAATATCCTTTTCCTGCGCGCGCCTGATCATATACGCCATCCTCCTGCGCCTATCCGGAGTTCATCTTCGTCCGGACTTCGCCGATTCGTTTACGAATCATTTCCTTGTCTTTGAAAAAGCATAAATATACATATATGATTATACTCCAATTCCCTCCTTCTGAAAAGATGGAGAACACAAACCACGCCACAATTTAACGATTTCCATCGTTAGATTGTGGCGTTTTCAAAATGGAGGAAGTACATTTATCAAAATTGTGAATGATTCCTTATGATTTTTCCCTTCTATCTATTATTACGAAGAGACCCCGTTTAAAAACGGGGCCTCCGAAAAAAATTTTCTGTTCATGCCGATTCTGCGCCGATTCGCTTGCGAATCGTGCGCTTAGGAATGAACTTCAGTTCATTCCGATTCGGTCTGCCCGGCAGACCGAATCATTTCCTCTCCGGCCGGTCTTCCGGCCAGATCTTTTTTATACGATACCCTGTGCCTTCATGGCTTCAGCAACCTTTAAGAAGCCAGCGATATTCGCGCCGGCTACGTAATTGCCCTCCATGCCGTACTTCTTTGCCGCATCGTCCAGATTATGGAAGATATTGACCATGATCGTCTTCAGCTTCTGATCAACTTCCTCGAAGGTCCAGGACAGTCTCTCGGAGTTCTGGCTCATTTCCAGGGCTGACGTTGCCACGCCGCCCGCATTGGAGGCCTTGCCCGGCGCAAACAGTACGCCGTTCTTCTGCAGATACTCTGTCGCGTCCATGGTCGTCGGCATATTCGCGCCTTCCGCTACCGCGATCACGCCGTTTGCCACCAGAGCCTTTGCATCCTCGAGATCCAGCTCGTTCTGCGTTGCGCAGGGCAGCGCCACGTCGCATTTGATCGTCCAGACACCGTGCTCGCCGGCCTTCTTCTCATGATACTCTGCGCTCTTTCTCGCAGCCGCGTACTCGGTAAGTCTTGCGCGCTTCACTTCCTTCACTTCCTTCAAAAGCTCTACGTCAATACCCTCGGGATCATAGATCCAGCCGGTGGAATCCGAGCAGGTCACAACCTTCGCGCCTAACTGCTGCGCCTTCTGGATCGCGTAGATCGCCACGTTGCCGGCACCGGAAACGGCCACGGTCATACCCTTGATATCCTTGCCGTTGCACTTTAACATCTCCTCTGTCAGATACAACAGGCCATAGCCCGTTGCTTCTGTTCTCGCTAAAGACCCGCCGTAGGTCAGACCCTTTCCGGTCAGAACGCCTTCATACAGACCTGTCAGTCTCTTATACTGACCATACATAAAGCCGATCTCTCTGCCGCCCGTACCGATATCGCCGGCCGGCACGTCCGTATCCGCACCGATATATTTGAACAGCTCTGTCATGAAGCTCTGACAGAAGGCCATCACCTCTCTGTCGGATTTTCCCTTGGGATCAAAATCGGAGCCGCCCTTGCCGCCGCCGATCGGCAGCCCGGTCAGGGAATTCTTGAAAATCTGCTCAAAGCCAAGGAATTTAATGATACCCAGGTTGACCGACGGATGCAGGCGTAAGCCTCCCTTATAAGGGCCGATAGCCGAATTGAACTGCACGCGGAAGGCGTTGTTTACCTGTACCTGTCCCTTATCATCTACCCAGGGTACTCTGAACAGAAGCTGCCTCTCCGGTGTCGTGAGTCTTTCTAACAGCGCATCCCTGCGATACTCCTCCTCATGGGCCTCGATCACGACCCGAAGGGACTCAAGAACCTCCTTGACAGCCTGATGGAACTCGGGCTGGGCGGGATTTTTCTCCACGACTAACTGATAAACCTCATCAACATACGACATTTCTCTTTCCTCCTTCAATATCTTCTCAAATAATAAAACGCCTAACAGAGCGCACCTTCCGTGCGCTCCGTCAGACGCCTTTGCCTGAAAGCTATTATAATACCATCCTCTGTAAAGCACAAGGATTATTTGTTATTTCCATTCTCCGAAGCAGCGGAATCGGACAGCCTTTTGATCAGTAACAGTACCGCAATGAGAAGCACGATCCCAACCGGCAGAGAGACCCAGGCATTTCTGGAAAAGCCCGCGACTAAATAGGTAATAAAGGACACAAACGCAACGGTTACCGCATAGGGCAGCTGTGTCGAAACATGGCTCACATGGTCACACTGCGCACCCGCACTGGCCATGATCGTCGTATCCGAGATCGGAGAGCAGTGGTCGCCGCAGACGGCGCCGGCCATACAGGCCGAGATCGAGATGATCATCAGCTCCGGATCGCTGTTCTGGAAAACACTGACGACGATGGGGATCAGGATACCGAAGGTTCCCCAGGAGGTACCTGACGCAAAGGCTAAGAAGCAGCCCACTAAAAAGATAATGGCGGGCAGGAAATTCAAGAGTCCTTCCGCGCTCTTTTCCATCAGTCCGGCCACATATTCCGCCGCGCCGAGACTGTCGGTCATGCCCTTTAAGGTCCAGGCAAAGGTTAAGATCAAGATCGCCGGAACCATGGCCTTAAAGCCTGCCGGCAGGGAAGCCATGCAGTCCTTAAAGGAAAGGGTCTTGCGGATCAGATAGATGATGATCGTTAAAATAATAGCAAAGATACTGCCGAGGGAAAGGCCTACCGAAGCGTCCGAATTGGAGAAAGCCTCAATAAAGGGAGTTCCGCTGAAAAAGCCGCCTGTATACAACATTCCGATCACGCAGCAGATGATCAGGGAGACAATGGGGATCATGAGATCCGAAACCGTCCCGTGCTCGCTCACCGGCTCCTCCTCCGCGTCATCATCGCCCTTCACGGTAAACAGATCGCCTTTTAAGACCGCGTTATCCTCGAATTTTCTCATCGGACCGTAATCGATCTTCGTCACGATGATAAAGATCATCATGGCGATCGTTAACAGAGCGTAGTAATTATAGGGGATCGCCCGTACAAATACGGAGAAGCCGTCCTCTCCCGGCACAAAACCCGAAACCGCCGCCGCCCATGAGGAGATCGGCGCGATGATGCAGACCGGTGCCGCGGTGGCATCGATCAGATACGCTAACTTGGCCCGGGAAACCTTATGGGTATCCGTTACGGGGCGCATCACAGAACCCACCGTCAGGCAGTTGAAATAATCGTCGATAAAAATGAGCACGCCGAGAGCCATCGTCGCTAGCTGCGCCCCTGCCCTGGTCTTGATATGCTCCCGCATATATTCCCCGAAGGCTCTCGATCCGCCTGCCTTATTCATCAGGCTGACCATGGCGCCAAGGATCACGAGGAATATTAAGATCCCGACATTATAGCTGTCGGAAACAGAAGCGATAAACCCGTCATTCAGGACATGCTCAAAGGTTCCGACAAAGGAAAAACCGGAATAAAACAGTCCGCCGCAAAGTATCCCGATAAACAGCGAGCTGTAAACCTCCTTGGTGATCAGTGCCAGCACGATCGCAATGATCGGCGGTACCAGCGACCAGAATGTCGCATACATAGCAGATGCATCCATTTTTTCATCCTCCTCTCCTGCGCCGGTCTGCTTCACAGATCGCGCACTCAGGCATGAACCTGTTCATGCCGATCCGGGCTGCCTGTCAGGCCGGATCATTTCCGATTTCTGCGCTGACTATTATACCCCACTCCCTCTGCAATTTCCACAAAAAAATGCCGGGGAGGCATTCCCTCCCCGGCCGCGCCGATCTGCTTGCGAATCAAATTATTTCCACCTGTGCGGTTGCCGTGTATGATCATATCTGCATGCTGCTTGCAGCAAGGCAGATATGATCATACACGAGCAACCCACCCCAAAATGAGCAAAACGATTTGCGAAGCAAATCTTTAAGCACGCGAAGCGGGCGGTTTTGCGAATGTCTGTGGTGGGTTGGATTGCCTTGGCAATCCAACCTCACAGGTGGAATTTTTTTTTAGTTCGTGGCTGCTGTCTTCGTCACCGGAACCGTGCCCTTTGTCTTGATGCCGCTCTCATTGGCGTACCAGTTCTTGTTCACCTGGAAGTTACGCCGCATCACGCCGAAGCCGCCGTCCTTTTTATTACTGTCATTGAAGTACAGATAGGCCGACTGACCGTTTGCCAGCTTATGCTTTGTAAAGCCGCCCTGCAGAACGCCCTTCTTATTGACATAGAAAATATCCTTGGCGATCCCGCTCGTGTTCTTCAGATTGTCGTCGGACAGATACTCGGTTTTTCCGCTGGCTAAACCCGTATTCTTATCTCCGTAGAGCCAGGTGAGCTTTGCCATTTCCCCAACACTCATACCGGCGTTTCCGGTCATGTTGATATCCTGCGGCTGATAGAAATAGTACCAGTTTCCGTCTATCTGCCTGAAGCCGGTAAGGGCCTTGTACTTCTTGAAATAAAAACGCTTGCCGTTGATTGTATTCCAGCCGTTTACGGCCTGTCCGTTTTTATTGAAATAGTACTCGCAATTGTCATCCCAGTCTTTTGCCCGCATCGAGCCGTAGCCGAATTCGGGACTGCCGAGGCTTGCGTCATTTTCAAAGAAATAGTAGTTGTTGCCGATCTTCGTAAGATCCGACAGGGTAAGCAGACCGTCCTTTACCGGTGAAACAAGGAGCTTCCCTTTCTTATTGCAGTAGAACTTTCTCCCCAGCTCATCCTTGATCCAGCCTGTCTTCCGATAACCCGTTTTCTTATCGAAGTACTGCCAGCAGACCTCTGCCGTCGGGTCATTGTTCTTCGTATAAAGCGGTACCTGCTGCCAGCCCGTGCAGAGCTCGGTGGTGGACGCGCCGTTTACTGTCGTCTCTCTGATATAGTAGTAGTTATTGCCGGTCTTAAACCAGCCGGACTTATAAGCTTTTTCCTGCCCGGACGTTTCTCCGGTCTTCGGATCCTTTATCACCTTGGCCTTGCGGACCACGATCACGCAGGTCGCCTTCAGCTTTGTATTATCCTTGGCCGTTGCGGTGATCACAACACGGCCTTCCTTTTTCGGCGTGATCTTGCCGTTCGCGTCTACGGCACAGATCTTTTTGTTGCTCGACTTCCAGGCGATCTTCGTATTCTGTGCGCCCTCGGGATAAACGATCACATCGAAGGTCTTGCTGGTAAGAGCGTAATCCGTCAGGTCAAGCACCAGGGAGCTTGTCTCCGCTCCGTCACAGGCCAGAGCGATCTTTTCAAGCTTCACCGCCTTCGGCGTGATCTTGTAGCCGTACCACTGGTTCTTGACGATATGGTCCTTCCAGCCGTTCGTATTGGAGAAGTAGAAGATCTTCACCTTCTTATTGAAGGAAGGATGACGGTTCGTCGTGGTGGACGTATTCGTCGTAGTGGTAAGGGGCGCGATACTCGTCGGTTCATCTCCGGTAAATACGATCTGCGTCAGGTTCGTATCCGTCTGGAACGCGCCGTCACCGATCGTATTCACATAGACAGGCAGGGTCAGCGTACCCTTTAAGGCCTTACAATTGTAAAACGCGTAATTACCGATCTTTGTCAAAGATCCCGGCAGCGTGATCGAAGTAATGGCGCTGCAGCCATAGAAGGCATTATCACCGATCTCCGTGATCCCGGAGCCTTCCGCAAAGGAAATAGTCTTGATCTGGGAGGCAAAATCAGCCCAGGGTGCCAGATTCGACAGATTGCTCTTCAAAGGCTCATTGAAGGAAGGGATCCTGCCGGCGCCGCTTAAGGTCAGCTTGAAGTTCCCCTTCGTGCCGGTCAGCGCGTAATGAACGCCTGTTGCCTGACCGTTTGCATCTGTCAGGTCACCCTCTAAGTTTACCTTGCTGATGCTGTTTGCGGAAATCGTGATCTCGTTGGACCAGGGACTTTCCGAATATTTCTCAAAATCGATGGGGATCGCCCGTACCTTGACCTTCTTGAAGCCGGTTCTTGCGATATCGTTTTCCAGATTATAGGAGATATCCTCCGTATACATGGTAACCGACTTACTGTCATTATAAAGCTTGATCTCATATTCCTTCGCGTTATCGATGGCAGCCCAGAAGATCACTGTCTTGATCTCCCCGTTATTGACGATAACGGGCTTGTCCAGATTCCTGTTACTGAAGAGATAGCTGTAAGGGCCGGCGCTCCAGGAGGCCTTTGTATAATACTCGGTCACCTTGACGGAATAACTGCCGTCTCTTGTCAGATACTGTCTGGCATCGTCATAGGAGTAGAAGCCTTCCGCATCCACCTTATTGGCCATATTGACCAGGTTCAGCTTAAATACATCCTTCGTGACGGTCTGTCCGCCGCTCTTGTATTTTACCGTACCGACCACGGTATATTCGCCGCCCAGATCATTTACCTTGAACCGGACCGCGCCGCTCTTCATATCCCAGACCAGATCTTCGATCTGCTTCTCTGCCGAATAGGCTTCGCTGACGCCGGCATCACTGTTGGCAAAGCCGGAGCTCGTACCGGCCACCGCGATGACCTCTACGGTAAAGGTATTGCTTCTGCGCTTGCTGTCCTTGGCAGCCTTATTTAAGAATTCCGTAAAGTCATACTGCCCTTCCACGGTCTGGTCGTCAATCTTAACGACCCCGTTTTCGCGCAGCTTTACACCGTAGGAGGCCGCTCTCTCATCCTTGTTCCACTTAATGACTTTCCCGGACCATACCGGTACCGGCGTGGCTAACTTCTGGGAAAGCTCCTCGGAGGCTTCACTGAACAAACTGTAGGCCATCTGAGTGATATCCGCACTCCTTGCCATGACCTTGAAATAATAGCCCTGGATCTGATTGCCCGTCAGGCCGCTGTTTTTATCGAGGACCGTGGCTTCCGTCGTATTGCCGCCGTCAACCATAACGGTATTCTTCAGTACTTCCTTTTCGCCTTCCTTTTTATAAAGCTGGACAATATAACCGGCCGCGGAGGGAACCGCTCCCCATTCCGCGATCCCGTCATAACCGTCCGCACCGGCCTTGATATTCCACTTAAGGGATGCCTTTTCAGGCGTCGCTAAGGAATTCGCGGGAACCGTCAGCGCATCGCTGCTGTTGGTCTCTCCGGCTGTTCCCTTCGCATAGGTCACTAACTTGCTTTCATTGGTCAGAACATTAAAGATAAAGCCGCCGCTGCCGTTTTCCGCAACGATCCTGCTCAGGTCGATCTTGTATACAAACGGCTTGACAACCGTCGTATCGAATTCGGAGCGGGTAATAAACTTTGCTAACTCCGGATCCTTCAGCTGCTTTTTATATACAACGCTGTAATTTCCCTTTTTATTGCTCTGCAGCTGAATATAATAATTTTCATAGTTCTGTTTGTTCTGGGAAGCAGCCTTCGAATCCTTGCCGTAAGGCAGCGTGAAGTACGCTACGGCCTTTCCTTCGGAGGTATCCCATTTGATAAAGGAGGAATCCTTGACAATGATCTCCTTCCATATCGCCGTAACCGTTGTATTTTCCTTGATCTCAACGGCTTCTCCCACGGCACCCTTGTCCCATTTATCAAATTCCTTTCCTTCGGGCGCTGTAAACGTACATGCCGGCAGGGTATATTTCTCCCCGGCTTTGACCGTTTCGTTCACCATGGTTCCTTCGCCGCCGTTTGCCGCGAATTTAACGATAAATTCGGTCTGCTTTGCTTCCCATACAGCGGTCACTTTCGTATCGGCTTCCACCGTGATCGTATTTCCGGGATTTGTTTCGATCCCGCTTACTTTCCAGCATTTGAATACCTTGTCCTTCGGCTCGGTAAAACCGTTCTGCGGCAGCTTATAGGTCGCGCCCTTTGCGACCTCTTCGCTTGCCATGGAGCCGGTGCCGCCGGCCGGGTCAAAGCTTACCGTCCAGGTATTCTTTTCCTCCCAGGAAGCTTTTACGGTCATGTCACTGCTTACGGTGATCTCCGCGCCGGGCTGCGTGGTGACGGAACCGATCATCCAGCCGGCAAATTTTTTTCCGGTTGGAGGCAAAAAGCCGTTGTCCGGCAGCTTGTATTTTTCTCCTGAGGCAACCGTCTTTTTTTCCATGGAGCCGGTACCGCCGTTTGCTTCAAAGGTTATCGTGTACTGGCCGTTTGCCGCAGGATCCGTCGGTTCTGCCGTGCCATCCTTGTTTTTTTCAGCCTCGTCCCCGCTTTTTTCCGTCTTTTCGGGATCGGCAGTGCCCTCCCCTGTCTTTTCAGGCTCGGGAGTTCCGGTTTCCCCTGATTTCTTATCCGGATCAGGCGTCGTCGGCTCGGTTCCTTCCGGTGCAGGGTCCTTTTCGCCTTCCGAAGGAGCAGGCGTCGGGGTTTCGCCCGGCGTTTCGGATGACTCTGCTTTATCCTTCCAGAGCGCCTTAAAGGTCAGATTCCCGGTAACAGTACCCTCATACGGCTTTCCGGCTTCTGCGTTTCCGATCTTTTCTCCGGAAGGGGAAGCTTCCGTGGTCTCCCATACCTCCCACTTATCAAACTCCTTATTTTCGGGAGCGGTAAAGGAACAGGCCGGAAGCGTAAATGCGGTCGGATCCGTTACCGTTTCGGTTTTCTTTGTCTCCGTACCGTCATTGGCTTCAAAGGTAATTGATAAGGGTTCGTCCGCACGCAAAATAAGCACATTATTCTCCGTTATGAATAATGCGCATACCAGTGCCATGACGATCCATCGTTTGATCTTATTCAATTTGCTACCTCCCTTATACTACATAAAATATGCCAAAAAACCGCCGGAATGACCCCTCAACCATTCCTGCCGTCAGCATACTTCATGTATTAATTATTTTATACTCCTGTTAACATAATACATGAATCCGAAAATAAATCAAGTAGAAAATTACAAAATTGTTACGTTTTTAAGCCATTTCGGTATTTTGTTATTGTAAACCACCATATATAGATTTATGACAACTACATATGGTGGTATTCCGAAATGTTCTATTGTAATTAAAACAAGGATTTGTTACTCTATAATAAGTAGAAAAAGGGGAGGCGCTCTTATGCATGAAACAGAAAGCGGGCTGTTTACCATCCGGCAGGCTGCCCGTTTTTGCGGCGTAAGCCGTACCACGCTGCAGAATCTTGAACTGTCCGGTTATCTGAAGCCCTGCCGGGTGGATCAAAGGACCGGGTACCGGTATTATGACTGCAACGATATCGAAAAGATCAGACAATATTATATGCTGCAGGAGCTGGGCCTTAAGAAAGCGGATATCATGGCCTATACAGACGGAACGCTTTCGGACGATGCCCTTCTGTCCCGCCTGAAGGACAGGCAGCAGTTACTGAACCGCTGTATCGAAGAGCTTTCGATGCGCGAAGGGACCGGACAGTCGTATTCGTTCTCATTTCTGCGGCTTCCGTCACTTCACGTTTATACCGAAACGGGGGTCTGTGAGGATCTTTCGGATGCCTCCCGTTTTCTCTATAACGCAAGGCATCATGCGGTAGAGCGCGGACTGCAGCTTTGCTATGAAGAGCCGGCCTTTATGATCATGCACGAGGATCCCAGACATCGTACGGCCTGCGTCTGCCTGTCCGGCACGATCCCGGAAAACGACCCGGATATTCAGTATTTCCCGGCCTGCGACGCCTTTTCGCTCCTTTACTTCGGCGATCTGAGCGATATCGCGCCGGCGACGGTGGCGTTTCGGGACGAGATCATCAAGCGGCAGATCCGGCCGGCAGGACTTGTCCGGATCATCGGTCCCGTGGCACCGGAAAACGCTTCCTCAAATACACCCGTACATCGTTTCGCGATACCGATAGAATGAAGGGTTGATTGCGGGAACGATATGTTTTATAATGATTTAAGCACTGCAAAGAGAGGTAAGATATATGTCAAATATTCAAACGGAAAAGCAGAATTATGTATGGTCTGACCGGCGCCGTACCATCTTCGGTCTGCCCTGGAGCTTTACCAAATATATGCTGACGCCGGAACGGCTCTTTATCGAGGACGGTCTGATCCGTTCCACGGAAAACGAGGTAAGGCTGTATCGTATCATGGACGTCCAGCTCGTCAGGACGCTGCGGCAGAAGATCTTCGGTCTCGGCACGATACGGGTATCCTCCTCGGATAAGACCCTGAAGAATTTTGAGATCCGTAATATCAAGGATTCCAAGAATGTGAAGGAGCTGCTGTCGGAGCTCGTGGAGAAGCAGCGAAACGAAAAGCGTGTTGTGAACAGAGAGGTCATGGGCGGTCCCGAGGACGGCGACTACGATGGCTTTGATGACGATGGAGACGGAATATTCTAAAATATTATATAAGGAAAGGATATAATCAAAAATGAGCGAGAGTTCTACCAAATCCGGCGGATGGCGCACGAATAAATGGGTTCGCGCCGCCATTCCCGCCCTGCTATTGCATTGCAGTATCGGTACCGTTTACTGCTGGTCCATCTTCAGTCAGGAAATTGCCGACTATATCGGCTTCTCCAAGGGAGCGACGGAGTGGGCCTTTTCCTTTGCCATCTTCTTCCTTGGCATGTCGGCGGCGTTCCTCGGCAATATTGTTGAGAAGGATATCCATAAATCCTCTCTGATCGCCACGATCTGCTTTGCGGCCGGTATGGCATTAACGGGCTTCTTTATTTACTACGGGGGAAATCATCCCCACAGTCCGTTAGCGCTCATAGGTATTTATTTAAGCTACGGCTTTATCATGGGAATTGGTCTCGGTACCGGTTATCTGTCTCCGGTAAAGACCCTGATGCTCTGGTTCAGCGACAGAAAGGGTCTGGCCACGGGCTTAGCCGTTGCGGGCTTTGGCGCGGCAAAGGCCATCGCGAGCCCGATCATGCAGGCAATGCTTGAAAATCTCGGGGACGGCGGCATCTATAAGATGTTTTTGATCTTAGCCTGTGTATATTTTGTCATGATGTTTGTCGGCCATCTTCTTCTTGCCAAGCCTGCCGACTGGCACGAGCCGCAGAATAAGGGTGAAAAGCCGAGCATTATGGCTACACTGAAGACCAAGCCCATTACAAATTATATCGGGATCTGGGTAATGTTCTATATCAATATCACCTGCGGTCTGGCACTGATCAGCCAGGAAAAGATGATCGTAAAATGCATCGGCCTTGCGGCCTACGTCGGGATCATCTCCACGATCTCCGCCATCTTCAACGCAGGCGGCCGTCTCGGCTTCTCTGCCTGGGCGGATACGATGAAGGACCGGAATACGATCTATAAGATGATCTTTATTCTTTCGATCGTGTTTACGGCGCTCGTTATGCTGACAGGCGGCATCAAAAACGGCGAAGGCCACGGACTGCTGATCTTCCTGGTACTGGCGCTTATCTTTATCGTCAATGCCGGTTACGGCGGCGGCTTCTCCAACGTACCGACCCTGCTTTCTGATCATTACGGCATGGGAAGTATTTCCGCGATCCACGGCATCACGCTTTCGGCCTGGGCCTTTGCGGGTCTGACCGGTAACCAGGTCGCCACCTATATCGTGAACCACAGCGGTGAGTTCATCGAGAAGGCAGCTGCCGACGGGCATGTGGAACGGGTAAATCCCACAGGCTATCAGAACGTACTGTACTTCACGCTGATCCTCTATGTGATCGCGTTGGTGCTCTGCCTCGTGCTGGTCAAGCCGACGGAGAAGAAATAATTCAGATATTGTTCAGATATGAATGCCTGGCGGATCAGCTCCGCCAGGCATTTTTGCGCGATAAGGCTGTCAAGTGGATGCCGGGACGGCCCTCATGCGGGCGCCGTGCTTGCACGAGCGCTCGTTTGAGGGCAGGCACGGGCGTCCATTTGACGGTCAATGCGACAATCGGATAGCGGATGTATTTTCCCCTATCCGATCGCGATAAAGCTGTCAAGTGGGCGCGCTTACTTAGGCGCCACCCCGATGATATGCTCTTCGTCAAGCTCTATGCAGGAGAGCCCCTGCGAAAACTCCTCCCAGGGTTCATTTTTCTTAAAGATATAGATCACATCCGGCCGTACCTTTCCCTGCTTTAACGCCGCTTTCCACTGGGCGATGTTCAGGTCCACCAGCTCGTTCATGTCTCTGGCAAAGTAGAAATTATTCTGCCACATGCCATGAAAATATCCGTAGTAGGCTGTATCCATCAATATATCATTATCATTATAGAGAAATACAAAACCGGTTTTTTGGTCTATATCCGGCACGGGAGGGTCGATCAGGATCAGCCTGTTTTCCTCTTCGTCCCGGCTTTTGGCATAGGTCTCATGCTTGCCTTCGATCATACCCGAAATATCGTAGAGCTGCAGCGCCAGTGCCAGAACCGCTATCGTATAATATGGCGCCATTTTGGTAAAGCCCGCATTACTTTTATACTCAAATCCAGATAAATCTGGATTTGAGTGCGCCGGATTTTGGCCGCCTACGGCGGCATCTTCCTTACAAAATCCCTGCGCATCCGCCGGAGGCATTATACTCAGCGGAACGAATACATTGCATTTATTTGTTCCGCTGAGTATAAACAGTCGGTAGCTTCCGGCGCAGCCAAGCAGCAGAAGCAGATAAACATCCGTCCAGATAAAGCGGCCGTTCGAACGGAATATCCCTAAGAAGCTGCGTACAAAGTCCGGATAGGGCACGCCGAAAAGCTTGTTCCCGCCAAGCGTCACGATGGGAAAGGTCGAAAGCATCAGGATCACCAGAAATAACGCCGCGGAAACGATTAATGCCGGATGCTCCTTGAAAAGCTGTCTGGGAGCAAGCCTTCCGGTCAGACAGAGCAGTAAAAAGAGCAGGGCCGTAAAGATCAGAAGAAACAGCGCCCCGCCGCCGAGATATCCGAAGCCCTCATACTGAAAACCGTTATAGGTCGGCAGAGCCCCGTAAAGCCTGCCGTCTTCCAGCGGATTCACAAAGGTGTTCAGATTGCTCGTAAAGGTGCCGAGACCATCCCCCACGGCGCTTGTCCCGCCGTAAAAGCCGCCGAGAATCCAAAGAGACAGTAACGCCGTCAGGCAAAAGGAAAAAAGAGAAACGATCCCCCGGCAAAGAATCCGCAAAGCAGAAGCGCCCGTATCCCTGCTTCGGGCTTTGAGCACGCTGTCTGCAAGGCTGCCAAGAAGGATCAGGCCGCACATCGGCAGAAAATAGGAATGGATGCTGACGCAGAGAAAGCCCGTTATCCCCCAGAGAAGCGCTTTTTTCCCGTCGGAAAGCTCCTCTGCGTAAAACCAGAGACAAAGGGACAAAAGAAGGATCCACTGGGCCGCTAACGCCGTATGGTAAAACATGCGCTGGATAATCGGATAACTGATCACAAAGAATTCCGCATAAAGCAAAGACACCCCCGCATGCCTCGTAAAACGGTACAGTAAGAGCGCCGCAAAGCCGCCCGTCAGCATAAAGGACAGCAGACCGGCCCATCCGAAATACTGAAACTTCACCGGCAGGAACCAGGCAAACAGCTTAAAGATCACCGCAAGAAGCGGAATGGAATCCGTATAGATCACGGAGACGGCATTAGGATAGGAAAGCGTCTCGATCAGCCCGACGGGAAACTGCCACCGGCTCATCCGGTAATGGCAGAAGCCGATATAATGCTGCTTCAGATCGATATCGCCGGAAAAGATCCAGTCGTCGTAGCAGGGATCCAGTATTCTCCATCCGTAGATCAGCAGGAAATTCACGGCGCCAAGAAGCAGTCCGCAGAGGAAAAGCCGGCGGCGCATGACGCTCTCTGCGCGGTACGATTGTTCTTTATCCGACAACAATAAGCTCATCCGACTCCATTGCCTCTCTGTAGAGCATATCTATGTTTTTGCCGGTATCCCCTTGCGCCGGCCCTTCCGCCTTTTTATCCTGCATAAGCCGTTTCTCCGACCGGCGGATCTCGTTCACATTGGGCTTTGTCACCGGATGCTTCGCGACAAAGATCGTGCAGCAGTCCTCATAGGGCAGGATGGACGTTTCATAGGTTCCGATCTTCTCGGAGATCCGGATGATCTCCTGCTTGTCAAAGCCGATGAGCGGCCGGTAAACAGGCATCGTGCAGACCTCGTTCGTAGCCGCGAGGGACTGCATGGTCTGGCTGGCCACCTGACCGATGCTCTCGCCGGTAATAAGACCGAGGCACCCGCTTTGCTTCGCCAGGTCCTCCGCGATCCGCATCATATAGCGGCGCATGATGATCGTCAGCTCATCCTTCGGACATCTCTCATAGATCGCCAGCTGGATATCCGTAAAATTGATCACATGCAGATAGATCGGACCCGTATACAGCGCGATCTGCTTTGCCAGATCAACGACCTTCTGCTTCGCGCGCTCGCTGGTATAGGGAGGTGCGTGAAAATAGACCGCGTCGAGCTTCACGCCCCGTTTGCCGATCATATAGCCCGCCACCGGTGAATCGATCCCGCCGGAGAGAAGCAGCATTCCCTTGCCGTTTGTCCCGACGGGCATCCCGCCAGGCCCTGGTATAATCTCCGAATAGATATAGATGCGTTCCCGGATCTCCACATTTAAGAGGATCTCCGGCTCATGCACATCTACGCGCATTTGCGGAAAGCGGTCGAGGATCCGGCCGCCAAGCTCCATATTGATCTCCTGGGAATCGAGCGGATAGTTCTTTCTGGCGCGTCTTGCATGGACCTTAAAACTCTTCTGCTTATCGGGATAAACCTCGTCCAGGTAGGCGATCACCTGCTCCGAAAGCCTGTCAAAGCCCTCGTCTTCCACATGCACCACCGGACAGATCCCGGTGATCCCGAAAACATGGCGCAGGTTTTCGACTGTTTCCTCAAGATCATAGTCTGTCAGGCATTCGATATAAACCCGTCCCGAGGCCTTGCTGACCTCGAATTCTCCCTCGCCCCTCTTCAGGGCGAGACGGATCTGTCGGATCAGGGCGTCCTCAAACAATCCCCGGTTCTTTCCCTTTATGGCGATCTCCGCGTATTTGATCAAAAAAGCTGTATACTTCATGTTTTCTCCTAACGTCGTACGAAGCGGCTGAGCATCGGCAGCAGCTCCTTCAGTGCCGTAACGGTATACAAAAGCTCCTCCTTCGTCGTTTCCGTGGAAAAGCTGAAGCGCACCGTCGATTCCAGATATGGTTTGTTAAGGCCGATGGCCTGCAGCGTTTCCGAAGCCGCCCGCTTATGGCTGGAACAGGCGGAGCCGGAGGAAACATAGATCCCCTTTTCTTCCAGCGCATGCAGCAGGACCTCTGCCCGCACCGCTTCAAAGGAAACGCTGACGATATGCGGCGCTGTTTCGGAAAGGTCGTTTTGAAGCCCGTTGATCCGGGCGACCCCGGGAAGCTCCCGCAGAGCGCCAATCAGGTACTCCTTTAAGCCAAAAAGCCGCTCCCGTTCTTCTTCCAGTTTTTCGTGCACAATCGCCGCGGCCATTGCCATCCCCGCAATGCCCTGCACGTTCTCCGTGCCGGAGCGCAGACCCTTCTGCTGGCCGCCGCCGTAAAGGATCGGCTCGAGCCTGACGCCGTCTGCGACATATAAAAAGCCGACTCCCTTTGGTCCGTGCAGCTTATGCGCACTGGCGGAGAGCAGATCCACCTTCCATTTTTTCGGAAAGAGCCTTTCCTTCCCGTAGCCCTGTACCGCGTCTACGTGGAACAGGACAGCGGGATTTTTCTCCTTCGCTGCCCGCACAAGCTCCGGGATCCTCTGGACGGATCCGATCTCATTATTCGTATGCATAACGGAAACTAAGATCGTATCGTCTCTGACAGCCTCTTTAAGGCTTTCGGGCGAAATAACCCCGGTTTCATCGGGGGAAAGCAGTGTGATCTCATATCCTCTCTCCTCCAGGGCCTTTAAGGGCATCAGTACCGCCGGATGCTCGATCTTCGTTGAAACAATGTGCTTTCCGCGTCTTGCGTTGCTTTTCTGCAAAGCGGTGCCAAAAAGCGCCAGATTATCGGATTCCGTACCACCGGAGGTGAAAAGGATCTCCTTTTCGTCCGCTTTCAGCGTCCCGGCAATGATCTCCCTTGCCTTCTTAACCTCCTGCTCGGCCGTCACCCCCTTATGGTGCAGGCTCGAAGGATTGCCGTACTCCCTGTCATAAAGCTCGTCCATATAGGCCCGTACCGCGTCATAACAGCGGGTCGTCGCCGAATTATCCAGATATACTTCCATTTTTATCTTCGTGCCGATCCGCCTGCGGATCGTGCGCTTCAGAATGAACTTCAGTTCATTCCGATCCGGTCAGCAGGCTGACCGAATCAATTCCTCCCTTCCAATAAAAATACCAGCCAGGAAAGTACCGTCAGCCCGGCCGTTTCCGTCCTGAGGATCCGCTTTCCGAGGGTGATCTCCTGAAAGCCCTTTTCCACGGCAAGTCCGGTCTCCTCCTCGTCAAAGCCCCCCTCGGGACCGATAAACACAGCTATCTTATCCCCCGGCCGGATATCCGAAAAGATCCGGCGGGTCCTGTCCATGCCGGTCTGGTCGGAGAGCTCATAGGGCAGAAGCCTGACGCCGATCTCCTGCTCCTCCGCGTACCTGAGCGCCTCCGTAAAGGAACGCACGCCGGTAACCTCAGGGATGATCCCGCGCTTTGCCTGCCCGGCCGCTGCCGCCGCGATCGCCTGATACCGTTCGATCCGTTTTCTTTCCCGTTCCGGAGAGAGCCTGACCACAGAACGCCGCATTGCCACGGGGATGATCGAAAAGACGCCAAGCTCTACTGCCTTCTGGATGATAAGTTCCATCTTGTCACCCTTGGGCAGACCCTGAAACAGATAGATCCGGCAGGGCAGCTCGATATCCGCTTCCTTGACAAAGATCAGCGTAAGCTCCGCTTCCCGTTCTGTCTCATGGTAGGCGTTTAACAGGCAGCGAAGCTCCTTTCCGTTACCCTCTCCGTCCGAAAGCGGTGTTTTCGGGATCACGGAAATCTCTTCTCCCGGCTTCATGCGGAGTACGTTTCTGATATGATGGTAATCCTCTCCCGTCACGAGGATCTTCTTTCCTTCGATCTGTGATTCATCGATAAATATCTGATGCATAACGTTGTTATATTTACGCTTCCTGCGCTGTGATCCCGACCCAGCGGTCCTGTGGCAAAGCAGCGTCCTTCTCCGGCTCTGTTCCCAGATACGAGATCTCCTGTATCGTAAATCCGTTTTCCTGAAGACATTCTGTGACCGGTTCTTCCTTTTCGCCGATGATACCGGAAAGAATGCAATGTCCCCCCGGTTTTAAGGCCTTTTTGATCTTTGGTATCAGCGGGATCAGCACCTCTGCCAGGATATTCGCAAGGACCACGTCATACCGGCCATAGCCGACCAGGTCCTGCACCCTCCGGTCATCGATCAGATTGCCGAGGATCAGCTCAAAGGGCGCGGCATTTGTGCTCTTATCGTCTGTCTGCTCCCAGGATCCTTTCTCTATCTCAAGGATCTCTGTTTTGTCCGGAATGAACTGAAATGCATTCCCAGGCGCACGTTCCGCGGGCGGATCGCCGCAAACCGGCTGATATACGCCCTTCATGGCAACGCCGTTTTTATTCAGATTCTCCCGGCAGGCGGGAACGGCCGCCGGATCAAGGTCCGTGCCGATCACGGAAGAAGCGCCGAATTTATACGCCATCAGAGAAAGGATACCGCTGCCGGTACCGATATCGAGAACACGGTCCCCCGTCTTTAAGACCTTGCGGAGCGATTGTATGCAAAGCCTGGTCGTCTCATGCTTGCCGGTACCGAAGGCGCTGCCGGGATCGATACGGATCGTAAGCGGCGGCAGGGTCTTCCCGTCCTTCTTAAGCGCCTCTTCTTCCT
The DNA here is from genome assembly GCA_024698885.1 of Lachnospiraceae bacterium. Taxonomy (GTDB): domain Bacteria; phylum Bacillota; class Clostridia; order Lachnospirales; family Lachnospiraceae; genus UBA2868. The sequence continues at coordinate 37,902 of JAILQQ010000129.1, forward strand.
CCCAGGAAGGAATAAAAAGAATATCATCAATCATGAACTGATGAAAGAACTGCTTCCAGTTATTGAGATAGTCCTGATCCGCAAGCTCCTCCTCCGTTATCGCAAGCGTCCCGGCATCCATATAACCCGAAATATCCCGAAGCTCCTCCTTAACGGCCTGAAGCAGCGCTTCGCGCTCCTTTTCCGTATCGCCCTCTTTTCCCGAAGGAGGCTCAAGATAAAAGCGAAGATACGCAACCCCGTCATCTTCTCCGGTCTCCGGCGGGATATCCACGAACATGCCTGCCTTTTCCGCCTCGGATAACGGTATCTTATCCTCGATCTCGACGCCCTCGATCCCGAGATCGTAGAGCGCGGAAACGATCACATCCTCCGCTTCCGTTGTCGTTTCTATCGTATATCTTGTATATTTCATGCTTCACCGCCTGTCTGCGCCGATCTGCTTTGCAGATCGTGCGCTTGGGCACGAACCTGTTCGTGCCGATCCGGTCGTTTTTCCGACCGGATCATTTCCTTGTCTGCGCCGATCTGCTTTGCAGATCGTGCGCTTAGGAATGAACTTTAAACTTTATTATAACATCGTTGCGTGATTTTGTGATAATATTATAAGGAAAAGGGGGAAAACCATATGCATAAAACAGCCTTGATCATGGCCGGAGGACGGGGGGAGCGCTTCTGGCCGCGCAGCCGTAAAAACCTGCCCAAACAGTTTCTGTCCCTGACGGACGACGGCAAAACCATGATTCAGCTCACAACGGAGCGCCTGCTGCCCATCGTCGCCATGGAGGATATCTATATCGTTACAAACAGGGATTATCTTCCCCTGATCAGAGAGCAGCTCCCGGAGCTTCCCTCCGAGAACATCATCTGCGAGCCTGTCGGCCGCAATACCGCGCCCTGCATCGCGTTGGGCGCCGCGCATATCGCCAAAAAATACGGCGATGAAGATGCTGTAATGATGGTGCTTCCATCGGACCATCTCGTAAAATACAGCTCTCTCTATCAGACGACCCTCCGGGATGCCTGTGAGGTTGCACAAAAGGGAGAGAATCTGGTGACGATCGGCATTACACCGGATTATCCCGAGACCGGCTATGGCTATATCAAGTTCGTCAACGAGATTAACGATGAAGACGGCCGTGCCTTCCGGGTCGACAGCTTTACCGAAAAACCGGATCTCGAAAAGGCCAAGGAATACCTGGCCTCCGACGATTATCTCTGGAACAGCGGCATGTTCCTCTGGAAGCTGTCAACGATCATCAGAAAATACGAAGAACTTCTTCCGGAGATCTACGACGCCATGCAAAAGATCAAAGCCGCTATCGGCACCCCGTCGCAGGAGCAGCTGATCGAAGAACTTTTTCCGAAGCTCCCTTCGATCTCCATCGACTACGGCATTATGGAAAAGGCGGAGAATATCTATACGATCCCGGGAACCTTCGGCTGGGATGACGTCGGCTCCTGGCTCGCGCTTGAGCGCATCAAAAAGTCAAATGAATTCGGAAATATCGTAGACGGAAATATCGTAACCATCAATACTTCGAACTGTATCATCCAGGGAACGGAAAAGCTGATCGCCACCGTGGGGCTTAAGGATCTCGTGATCGTCGATACGAAGGATGCGACGCTGATCTGTGACAGGGATCATACCGCGGATATCAAAAAGGTACTGGAGAACCTGAAGATCTGTAACCGAAATGAATATTTATAGAGATAAAGCCGAAGCTCCTCATCGAATAAAGCCTACGGATTGCTTCGCTTCGCTCCCGCAATCCTAACGATCATTCTCAATCCCGCCCTATCGGGCTACTTGCTCATGATCGTTTAGTGTTTCAAGAAAAAAGGAGCGGATATTCGTGCAAGCACGATATCCGCTCCTTTTTTCTGAAACTGAGCTTTATTCGAGCACGATATCATCAAGGGCTGTATCCTGGATCACGCAGACAAAGGTCTTTCCGTTGTTGATCTTGATCTCATTACCCTCCATATCGTAGTAACGGATCGGAGCGGTATCGAAGTTCCCGTCCCTTGTGCTGTCCGCTTCCCGCCGCCAGGTACCGATCGAGAACTTCCCCTTTGTGCAGTACTGGATGATCCCGCCGGAATGACAGTCAAACGCCAGATAATCCTTCTGATCAAGCTGGGTCCATTTATTATACTGCATGATCACGTTATCATAGGAAAGCTGCTCCCCGGTCAGGTCGTCGATCTGCGGTCCGCCGTACTGATAGCGGTCGTACTTCCCTGTTTCCTCATTATACTCAAACCAGGGCTTGTTGATCTTATAATCCGGCTCGATATGCTTCGCGCTGCCGCCGCCCTCATTCGTGATCACCTCATTCAGATCGCAGAAGCGGAATTTGCCCTGAAATCCGTCATAATGGTTTTCCCGATAGCCGAGCTTTTTAATACCGGCTTCGATACCGGCCGCTGAGGTATAAACATTATGCGGCGCCTGCCGGTCTGTCGTCCGGTAAAAACAGGTATCGCCGGCTTCTCCGAGACCGTTCAGGTTATCCACATAATCCCGCGCCAGAAGGTCCACCGCGTAGGCAGCCTGACCGAAATGCATATAGATCGCATCAAATTCAAGCGCTGTATATACAAAATATTCCCGACAGCTTCTTACCGACCCGATCTTATCCAGGTCGTCATAATTCTCAAATAACCCCATCAGGCGGGTAATGCCGCCCTCCACCACATATTCATATACCACATCCGCGTAGGAGATCCCGCTCATGGGCTGTGCTGCTTCCAGATTGTTGAGCATGATGGCGATCGGCCTTCTGTTCCCGATCTTTTCATCCACAGGATAACCGGAGAGATAGCTCCGCATCATGCCGGGCTCCAGCTGGTTCGGATCCTCCTCCGCGTCGTCGGAGGGCGTCTCCTGCGCAGGCTCCGTCGTTACCTCCACCGTCGGAGTCTCGGGCACCTGCTCCGTATCATCCTCATCCTTATCCTTTTTGCAGCCATATATGATCCCTATACACAAAACAACCGCAAAAAAAACAGCGATTATCTTTTTATTCAATAATCCCTTCATAATATCCTCACCGAAAACAGTTTTTTATTGTGCCGATCTTCCCCTTGTATCTCACGACCGGATTTATACTCCCCTCACCCAAGCGTGAGTATATGGAGGATGAACTCCAAATACCCACTAATTATAGTATACTTCTCTTCATAAATCAACTACATTTTGTGGAAATGCAAACGATCTGCCCCGGATCATTCCGGCGTAAACGCCGCCATCGGCCTGAGCTTAAACAGATTCGCCCGATGCCTTGCGTCGATCTTTTCCTTCACGGCAGGATCCTCGCAGATGCCTGTCAGAATATAGGTATCTAACGCCTCATAGGTAAAGCCCAGCGCATCCTCATCTGTTTTCCCGGAAAGGCCGTCCGAGGGAAGCTTATAAATAAACCTGGACGGGATCTGCAGATACTCGCCCAGTTTAATGATCTCCGTTACCGTCAGGTTATGCAGAGGTGAAAAGTCTCCGGCCGCATCCCCGTAAAGCGTCGAATAGCCGACGTAATTCTCCGAGCGGTTGCAGTTATTCGAAACGCGTCCGTTCATGGTCTGGGCGATGGCATAAAGCGTCGTCATCCGGATACGCGGCGGAATATTAAGAAGCATCTGCGGCGATTCCGTGATGCCTGTCACGCTGACTAACCGTCCGTCCCTTGCCATGACCCGTGTCTCCGTATTGATCTCCGCTCCGCCGGCTTCGGTGAAAAGTGCCGCCTCGCCGATACAATGTCTGATCCCGTCGGTCGCTTCGCCGATATTGACGATGATATAGCTGATCCCGAGCCACTCCGCTACCGCCTTCGACACATCGAGGTCCGACTGGGTATGGTCGGGCATCAGAACGCCGAAAACCCGGTCCTGTCCGAGCGCCAGCTTGCAGAGCGTCGCCACCGTCGTGGAATCCTTCCCGCCGGAAAGACCTACCACAGCCGTACAGCCCTTACCGTTCTCAAAGAACCAGTCCTGTATGAACCGGATCAGGTCCGATGCCAGCTTTTCCGGATTAAAATGGGTTTCCAGATACTTTGCCAGATACTCGTTGCCGATGCGAAACGCCGGCTCGTTCTGCTCAGGCATTTCTTCCTTTAGCCTTTCAAACCCGCCGAGCTTCTGCGTATAGAGACCCCGCCCCTGTACATACCAGGCAACGCTCTCGGGCAGAAACCCGGAAACATCCTGTCCCTGCAGGATCCTTTCCCGAATCTCCGAAGAGGAGACGGCATACTTGCTGCCGTAGATCACGCCGATCTGCGCGCGGTACCGGGTCTTATAATCCTCGATCACCGGCTGGATCGATTCCCAGGTATCCTCGTCCCTGAGGATCACGATGACCCCGACGACCGCGAAGATCCGCTCCGGCTCATGCCAGGAGCTCATATCCTTCAGGCAGTCGCTCCCGACGATCCAGTATATCTCGTCTCCCGGCAGCTTCTCCCTGAGTTCCTCGACTGTATCCGCGGTATAGGTATTTCCCTCCCTGTTTAATTCCATGGAGGAAACGGTAGCCCAGGGCGTATCCCGAAGCAGGAGCTCAAGCATCTGCAGGCGGTCCGCCTTGTCAGAGATGCTGTGCGTATCCAGCTTATACCGCGGCAGCCCCGTCGGCATAAAAATAACCTCATCGAGGGATGCCTTTTCATAAGCATCCCTCGCAATAGCCAAATGTCCTAAATGAGGCGGATCAAAGGTCCCGCCCAAAACGCCAATTCTACGTCCCACTGTTCTACCTTTATCAGGAATTTCTGATTCCTTATGCCTTCTTTCTCTTGCTCATCAGATCAGCGGTAACGGCGCCCAGAAGTACGGCACCCTTCACGATCTTCTGAATATCCGTCGACCATCCGAACAGGGACATGCCGTTATTCAGGATACCCATGATGAACGCACCGACAACCGCGCCGACGATCGTTCCGGCACCACCGGCCACGGCCGCGCCGCCGATGTAGCAGGATGCGATGGCATCCATCTCGAAACCGTCACCGGCCTTCGGGGTCGCGGAACCGTTACGGGCGGACAGCACGATACCGGCTATCGAGGAAAGAACGCCCATGTTCACATATACCCAGAAGAAAACCTTTTTGGTATCAATACCGGACAGGTTTGCCGCTTTTCTGTTACCGCCGAGCGCGTAGATCTGACGGCCTGCCACCGTTTTGCTGGTAATGAATCCGTATATCGCGATCAGTACGACCATGATCAGCAGTACGAACGGAAGTCCGTTATATCTGGAAAGCTTATAGAAGAAGAACCAGATGATGAAGAGCATGGCAGCTAACTTCAGAGCGATCTGCCAGGTCGGATTAACCGCAAAACCGTATTTTTTCTTGGTTGCGTAGCTTTTGAATTCGGATATGACCAAAATAACGGAGGCGACGATCGCAACGGCAATACTTACGAGATCCAGCGTCCCGTCGCCGAAGGGTATCTTGATGACCGGCAAAAAGCCCGCGCCGATAAAGTTATAGGCCTGGTCAAACGGACCCTTTGTCTGTGCCTGTAAGAGCGTATAGGTAAGACCACGCCCCATTAACATCGTAGCCAGGGTAGTTACGAAAGGCGGGATCCCGAGGTAAGCGATAAAGAATCCGGCAAAGACACCGACTAAGAAGCCTACTAACAGGGCCGCGATGATCGCGATCCACATGTTCATCTTATAGTCCATCATGATGATACCGGCAACAGAACCGCATACCGCAACGACCGAGCCGACGCCCAGGTCGATATTACCGGTCAGAACGCAGAGCAGCATACCGATCGCCAGGATAACAACGTATCCGTTCTGCATGATCAGGTTATTGACGTTCATCGGGGTGGTATTCGCGCTCTTTGTCAGTATCGCGAACACAAGATAAATAATGATCAGGGCAAAAAACATACCATACTGTTTCATGTCCATATTCACAACTTTTTTACTCTTCGTTTCCATCTCCGTCTCCCTTCCTGTTATGAGCCATTATGCACTGCATGATCTTTTCCTGTGAAACCTCTTCCTTCGTCAGTTCTCCTGCGATCTCGCCGTCATTGATAACGTAGATCCTGTCACACGTACCGATGATCTCCGGCATTTCAGAAGATATGACGATCACAGCCTTTCCGGCCTGTGCAAGCTCGTTGATCACGCAATAGATCTCATATTTTGCGCCTACATCAATACCTCTGGTAGGCTCGTCCATGATCAGGACATCCGGCTGGGTCATCATCCATTTGGAGACCACGACCTTCTGCTGATTACCACCGGAAAGAGATCCGACTACCTGATTGATGGAGTTGGTTTTCACCTTGATCCGTTTTCTGTATTCTTCAGCTGCTACGATCTCATCATTGGCATTGATCACTCCATGCCGGGAGAAGAAAAACGGCCTGGCGGCGATGGTCATGTTCTCCTTTACGTCGCCGATCAGATTCAGTCCGTAGGTCTTACGGTCCTCTGAAATATAGGCCAGCTTGTTTTTCACAGCATCCTTCACCGTCTTCAGATGCACTTCCTGTCCGTTGATGAAAACCTGCCCGGAAATCTTCTGTCCGTAGCTTCTGCCGAACAGGCTCATCGCAAGCTCCGTTCTGCCGGCGCCCATCAGGCCTGCCAGGCCCACCACCTCGCCGGACCGGACCTGAAGGTTGATATTCTTGAGCATCTGGCGGTTCTCATCATCGGGATGAAATACATTCCAGTTCTTTACTTCAAAGATCACATTGCCGATCTCCACCCCTTCTCTGACAGGATAGCGGTTCGTCATCTCGCGGCCCACCATTGCCTTGATCACGCGGTCTTCCGAATAATCATCCACACCCTTTACGAGTGTTTCAATGGTCTTTCCGTCACGGATGATCGTAACCGAATCAGACACATATTCGATCTCGTTCAGCTTATGGGAAATGATGATGCAGGTGATCCCCTGTCTTTTCAGTTCCAGCATGATATCCAGGAGTTTCCGGCTTTCTTCGTCATTCAGTGCGGCCGTCGGTTCGTCAAGGATCAGCAGCTCCACCTTTTTCGCCATCGCTTTTGCGATCTCGATCAGCTGCTGCTTACCCACACCCAACGTATTGACGGGAACATTGACATTCTCATGCTCCAGTCCGACCCTCGCTAACATCTCCTGCGCGCGTCTTCTTGTTTCCGTCCAGTCGATCACGCCCTTCATGCTTGTACGCTCATTGCCGAGAAACACGTTCTCCGCCACGGACAAAAGCGGACTCAGCGCAAGCTCCTGGTGGATGATAACAATGCCCTTCGCTTCCGAATCTCTCAGGTTATGAAAGACGCAATGCTCACCCTTGTAGACGATATCTCCTTCATAGGTACCGTGAGGGTAGACACCGGACAGAACATTCATCAAGGTTGATTTTCCGGCTCCGTTTTCACCACATAACGCGTGAATCTCCCCTTTTCTGACCTGAATATTAACGTCGTCCAGGGCCTTTACTCCGGAAAATTCTTTGGTTATGTGATTCATTTCCAAGATGTATTCCGACATCCTATACGCTCCTTCTTCTAAATTCTAAGAAAACGGGTGGCAGCTTTCTGCCGCCACCCATCTTTTGAAAACATGGTTTCTGATTGTAACTGAACTTAGTCAGCTAACTGATCCTCTGTGTAGTAACCGCTGTCGATCAGGACTTCCTTGTAGTTGCTCTGGTCAACGGGAACGGGCTCGCAAAGGTAAGAAGGAACAACGATCTTGCCATTGTCATAGGTCGTGGTATCGTTGATCTCAGGCTCGGAACCTTCTAACACTGCCTGTACCATGGTAACGCACTTAGCAGCAAGGAGTCTGGTATCCTTCGCGATAGACATCGTCTGCTTGCCGGAGATGATGTGCTTCGTAGCCATAAGCTCTGCATCCTGACCGGTGATCATAGGCCAGTTAGCATCCGTATAGCCTGCACCTTCCAGAGCGGACATGCAGCCATAGGAAAGACCGTCGAACGCGGAAGCGATGATGTTAAGATCCTCATCTGCATAGTATCTGGTAAGGATATCTTCACATCTCTTCATAGCCGTCTGCTGATCCCATCTTAAGGTGTTATTGTCATCAAACTCAAGCTGTCCGGACTTGCAGATCAGAGAACCGTCATCCAGTAACGGCTGAATCTGCTCCATCAGACCTGCATACAGCATATGCGCATTGTTATCATCCGGAGAACCCATGAACAGCTCGATGGTCTTCGGAGCATCCGGCGTAGCTTCGCAATGCTCAACAATGTACTCACCGATCTTCGTACCAACACCCTTGTTATCGAAGGTTGCATAGTAGGAAACAGCATCGGTGTTCATCAGGAGACGGTCATAAGCGATAACCGGGATGCCGGCATCCTTAGCCTGCTGCTCTACGTTTACCAGCGCATCGGAGTCGATTGCTGCGATAACCAGGCAGTCAGCGCCTGCTGCGATCATGTTCTCGATCTGAGCAACCTGAGCCTGTACGTCATCCTCTGCGTACTGCAGGTCAACTTCATAGCCGAGCTCTTCGAGCTGGGACTTCATGTTGGCACCATCATTGATCCATCTTTCAGAAGACTGGGTCGGCATAGCAACCGCAACCTTCTTACCTGCGCCGGTAGCTTCTGCCGCAGGAGCCGCGTCATCAGCCGGAGCCTCTGCCGCCGGAGCTTCCTCCGTTGCTGCCGGAGCTTCCGCCGTAGCTGCCGGAGCAGCGCCGCCGCAGCCAACGAGGAGCGTCGCAACCATCGCTGCACTCAGTAATGCGCTAAGTAACTTCTTCTTCATGATTTTCCTCCCTTAAATATTGTGAATTTTTCCGGCCGTTCCTCAAAACAGCCCAATAATGATTTTAAGATAATTTGTGAAGTATGTCAATAAAATGTATAAAATTCGATAAATGAAATGTAAATAATTGATAAATAGCAAAGCATTGCGCAACACTCTTGTTGTAAACCGGATTATGTTATAAAATAACAGAGAGTATAAATATAATGAAATAAAACATCAAACGAAATGATCCGGTCGCGGATCAGCGCGGATAAGGAGTCTGAGATGAAGGAACAGGATATCACTTTATCGGTCATCATCCCCTGCTATAACGAAGCTAAAACCATCGAAACCGTCATTGATTCAGTCCGTAACTGCGGGGTCACGAATACGGAGATCATCGTTGTGGATGATTGTTCCAGGGACGGGTCGCGGGAGCTTTTATGCGGCCGTTTAAGGGAAAAGATCGATCAGTTGGTTCTCCAGGATCGGAACATGGGAAAGGGTGCCGCGCTTGCGGCGGGCTTTAAGCATGCTACGGGGGATGTGGTGGCGATACAGGATGCCGATCTTGAATATAACCCCAAGGAATTCACGCGTCTGATCAAGCCCTTTTTACGGGACGACGACAGACGCGCCGATGTGGTATACGGCTCACGGTATGCCAGAGGCGAGATCTATGTGGTGGAAAGCTACTGGCACGCGTGGGGAAACAGGTTTCTGACATGGCTCTCCAATATTAAGACCAATCTCTGGCTTACGGATATGGAGACATGCTACAAGCTGTTTAAGCGGGAAGTGATCCAGTCCATTGAAATAAAGGAGCATCGTTTCGGCTTTGAACCGGAGATAACCGCAAAGATCGCTAAAGGGCATAAATACAGGATATTCGAGATGCCGATCTCCTATTACCCGAGAACCTACGATGCCGGGAAGAAAATAGGGATAAAGGACGGCTTCCGGGCAATCTACTGTATTTTTAAGTATTGATCTAAGGCTTTAAGCCGGATGATGGTCTTATGGATGGATTAAAAAAAGAGGGGACAGGGACTTCCGATCAAAAGAGCATAATAATAAAATATCTTACGGCAGCGGCAGTTCTTGCGCTGCTGATCTTTCTGCTTGAGCTCTTTCTGTTCAATTTCAGGCACTGGCAGTCGGTCAATAACGTGCCCTTCACCCCGGAATATATACCCAGTGACAATCTGACTGCGGAAGACGTCAATGCCTTCCGGGTAACTTCTTCCGAGGAAACGCCCTATGTTGAGATAAATGATCTTGACCTTGCCCTCGAAAACATGGCGATCGATATCACCTTTCCCGAAAAGGGCGTCACCGCCGTGGAGGCCGTAACGTATCATCTCGAGGTCACCGACGAGGGAAATGTCAACCGCTATGCACTTCCTGCGGTCGAATTCATGCATCTTGTCCCGCAGTCCCACTTCAATTATCTGGACCTTTACGGAAAGGCAAAAAGCGTCCGGATATGCTTTGACAGTATGGAGGAGGGGGATCTCTTTCGGATCGAGTATCTGAATTTCAACTCGATCGTTCCGCTCATGATATCGAAGAAGCGGATGTTAGCTCTGTTCCTGTTTCTGTATCTGCTTTATATCTTAAGGCCCGACGGCATCCTGCACGGCCATAAGGCCTCTGAAAGGACTGCCCTGAAATATGCCTGCGTCGCTGCTCTGATCGTTGCGGAAGCGGCCGTTGTATGGTGGGGCGTGCATGCCAATCAGGCGTTTTTGGACCCGCAGACAGACGGTGAGCTTCAGTTTGCCCATCTGGCAGAAGCCCTGGCCGAGGGAAAGCCCTATCTTCTGATCGAGCCCCCCGACGCCCTGCGGAATATGGAGGATCCCTATGATTTTGTCGAACGGATGCGTCTGTGCAGCGGAGAAGAGAAGGCATTATGGGATACCGCCTATTATAACGGGCACTACTATGTATATTTCGGCGTGGCGCCGGTCATTACCTATTATCTTCCGTACTATCTTCTGACGGGAAACCATATTAGAACGGTCACGGTTGTTTTTATCAACGCACTGCTTATCCTGATCGCGGTACCGCTGTTACTCGGGGAGGGGATCCGGCGCTGGTTTAAGGATATTCCGCTTTCCGTCTACCTGATGCTTACGGCGATGACTTCGTTTGGCACCGGCCTGTTATATCTGATCATGAAGGCCGACTTCTATTCGGTCCCTCTTGCCATGGCGCTGGCGTTGTGCTACTTTGGCCTGTATTTCTGGCTGCGTTCCATAAGGGATGACCGTATCGATCCGCTCATGCTGGGGCTCGGCAGCTTCTGTATGGCCATGGAAGCCGCTGTCAGGCCGCAGTTTCTTCTCGCGTCGTTTTTAGCTATCCTCCTGTTTTTTACGCCCGTGTTCAAAAAAAGGCTTCTGTTTTCGGCAAAGGGAATGCGTGAGACGGCGGCGTTTGTTCTGCCGTATCTCTGCATCGCCGCGGCCGTCATGTATTACAATCATATCCGGTTCGGTTCGGTCTTTGATTTCGGGGCGAATTATAATCTGACCAATAATAATATGCCCTACAGGGGCTTCCGGCTTGACAGACTGTTAAACGCTGTCGCCGGTTTCCTGTTCATGCCCTGCAGCTTTACCAACCGATTCCCTTATTTCGGGCTTTCGGCATTTGAAACGACCTATCAGGGACCGACAGGGGACGAGATCCTTCTCGGCGGGACGATCTACATTCACTTTTATCTGATCATAACCCTTTTCCCGTTTCTTTTCCGAAAGATCATCGCGAAAAAGGAGCTTTATATCTATACGCTGATCGCTCCGGTGGCTGCTGTCATCGTTATGATCGTTGACGCCAACATGGCCGGCGTTATCATGCGCTACAATGCCGATTTTTCATGGTATCTGATGCTTTCGTTTGTCATCATATTCTGCTCCGTGACAGGCAGGCTCTCATACAGTACCGAGGCCGCTCCCTCCGGGAAAACTTCCGCACCGGAACTGTACGACGGGCTTTTAAAAGCCGTTTACTGGCTGCTTCTTATTCTGTTTGCGTTCTTTGTGATCAGGGGATTTCTGCTTATGTTTACGGGAGACGGCAATCCGAAGCTGAATCTGAAGCTGATATGGTATACCGTCAGACATCTGGTGGAATTCTGGCACTGACAGAATGAAAAAAAAGTAACTGCCCGGTCATCCCGGGCAGTTGTTGTTTTGGCGGATCATTTCCTTTCTGCGCCGATTCGCTTGCGAATCGTGCGCTTAGGAATGAACTTCAGTTCATTCCGATCCGGTCAGCAAGCTGACCGAATCATTTCCTTAACTCATTTACGAGCGAAGCGATCTCCGGATCTTTGCAGTCACGGCTAAAATACTCGTCAAAGTGCGGACCGCAAAGGGCTCCCTTTACAAGCTCGCGGTCAAGCTTCGGCAGGATCTCCTTCAGATCCTTTAAGGTAACGGCCCGGACTTCATCGAGAATCTTCTTGTTGCGTTTCTCCGGAACCGCTCTCTCCTTCGGATAGCCGCCGCCTGAGGGCTCGCAGAACAGCTTCTCGAAAATATACTCAAGATTCAGGTCACCGCCCCAGCCGTAGCCCTTGGCAAAGGGGATCGCGATCGCGTTGCCGTCATTGATCTGCGCGAAGGTATAAGCGTCTAACGCGTCCTCCACATGACCGCAGATCACGCCCGGGAAGGAATTCAGCGCTAACATGGCGCCTTCGCCGGTACCGCAGCCGGTGATCACGTAATCCGCCGCTTTGGCGTTCAGCAAAACGGCGGCAAGGATCCCGTTCTGTACATAGGTCAGCTGCGCGTCGTCCTCGGCGGAATACATCCCATAATTTACGACCTCATGGCCCATGGGCTCCACTACCTTCTTTAAGGCCGCTTCGATCACCGAATTCTTTGCGGCCTGACTGTTTTCATTGATTAATGCTATTTTCATTCTCTTTCTCCTCACTTCATAAAGAACTTCTGCAGATCTGTCTCCGTCGTATCATCACCGATCGTGATCAGCTCCGTATTGGTCAGACGGGCAAACATCGCAATATCAGCTCTGGTCAGGGCCGTGGAGACCACTGAGTGATGCGCGCCGCCCGCATAGCACCAGGCTGCGGTGCCGATCTCGAAATTAGGCTTATGCCGGTACATGATCCGGGCTACCGGCAGCTTCGGCATGGGCTTAGGCTGCTTCACCAGCTCGATATCCGCACAGATGATCCTGAAATGCGTTCCCATATCCACAAGCGTCACCTGGATCCCGTCGCCGGTTACGCCGTCAAAGACGAGACGAGCAGGATCCTCCTTGCCTCCGATACCGAGAGGATGCACCTGGATCTCCGGCTTCGTTGCCGCAAACGCCGGCGGAACCTCTAACATATGGGACGCAAGCTCTAATTCCTCTCCATCGGTCAGGTCATAGGTATAATCCTCGATAAAGCCGGTGGCGCCTTCCTTTCCCTCTGCCATCTTCATCAAGATCGCGCTCATGGCACTGATCTTGTAATCGCCCTCCGGTCCGAAGCCGATGCCCTGTGTCATCAGATCCTGTACCGCGATACCGGGCAGCTGCTTCAAGCCGTGCAGATCCTGGAAGGTATCGATAAATGCGCCGATCCCGTTCTTTTCAAAAAACTTCTTCAGGCCGACCTCATATCTGGCCTGCTCCCTTACCGCGTCAACCTGATCGGTCGCCATCGTATATTTGCTCTTATATTCCTCCATCATCGCGTCGGTCTCGCTGTCCGATACGCTGTTGATGCAGTCTACGAGATCTCCGACGCCGTAATAATTGGCTTCCCATCCGTAGCGGATCTGGCTCTCGACCCTGTCGCCGTCCGTGACCGCTACTTCGCGCATGTTGTTACCGAACATCGCGATCTTCAGATTCTTTGAAAAAGCGATGGCCTTCGCCACGCCGGCAAAGTCCCTGAGCTTCTTCACGACTTTGTCATTTTTGTAGAAACCGGCCACGACTTCATGAGGGATCCCCATCCGCGCGAGGATAAAGCCGTACTCTCTGTCTCCGTGAGCCGCCTGGTTCAGATTCATGAAATCCATATCGATCGTGTCATAGGGCAGCTTCTCGTTCGCCTGCGTATGCAGATGCAGAAGGGGCTTTCTTAATTCCTGCAGACCCTTGATCCACATCTTCGCCGGGGAAAACGTGTGCATCCAGGTGATCACGCCGACGCAGTCGTCATCCGCGGAAGCCTTGCGGCAGTTTTCGATGCAGGCCTTCGTATCCACCACTGTCGGCATCAGTACCACCTCGGTGATGTCCTTAAGCTTTTCATTTAAAAACCGGACCATTTCCTCACAGTCCTTTGCAACCTGTTTCAGGCACTCTTCTCCGTACAGATCCTGACTGCCGGGGATAAAATACAATTTCTCCATTTTTCCTTCTCCTTTTTTATCATGAGGTACAATCATACTGATACCATGATACCAGTAATCAGAGGCAGATTCAATCTGTTCTCTGGAAATCTCCGATGACGTCTCCGAAGGTACCTCCTTTTCCTCCGTCGAAATATGCCCGGGCATTTCTCAGGAAGATATTCTTCTCCTGAATGGCATTTTCCCGGATCTTACGGACATTCTCTTTCCGTTCTTTGCCAAGGACAGTCCAGGGGCTGCGTTTTTCCTCGTAGGTGGCGCAGGCCTGGATCAGATCCGTATAATTCTCTTCGATCCCGGCAACCGTTTCATTGAAATCCTCCTCATCCTCCGGGATCGTTTCCTTCAGTTTTCGGTCGATCTCAAAATAATGTAACCTGACTTGCTGCATGAGCTCCGATGTCTTCGGCGGATTCGATCTCACCGAGAAGTTCTGATCCTTTAATGTCCGGGCAGCCTTTGCGGACTCTTCTGACCTGCGCTCATGGGTCGTCCGGCGTTCCAGCTTTTCAATGGTTTCCGAGACCGGCACGGGCTCTTCCGCCGTCAGCGGCTTGTAGGCAGGCACTTCGTCCCATTTGATCTCAAGCGAATCCTTTTCCAGCTTTTCCAGAAGATGGATCACGCCATAATCCGCTTCATTGATCCCATTCATGATCGTGTTGACGGCATTGCCCATCCGGTTTCCCACAAGAGTTTCCGCGGCGGCTCCGCCCCTTGCGTCAAATACCGTCCCCGGACGGCGTTCCGCTGCCTGTATGCACGTGATAGCTTTCAAAGCATTTTGTATATAGCGGTCATTCGCGTCCTCCGGATCAAACAGCTCCGGAACCTGGATTATCATCCTCATGAAAGCGTTCATGACCTGGATCGAACAGAGATCATCCTGTATATTATCCTTATGCTTCGTTATCTCCTCCGGTGCGGCAAACTCATAAAAAAACGGATATTTATGGTCGATATAGGTAATCTGCTCCGCTACCAACTGCTTATACACCTTAAGACCCGCCAGATTCTGCTGTTTGACCTGTTTGATCTCCTCAGGCGTGGCATTTTCCTTTGGCGTGGCATAGATATCCGTAAGCATCTGCACCAGCTTATCATGTGACAGATTACGTATACCCCTCAGGGCCTCTAACATTCTGGTTGTCGTCCTGCCGAGAGATTCGTTCATCTGAAGATCCGTGCCGGCAATCTGCGGGAACGGGTCTGTGATCTTTTGATGAAGCTCCGCGTTTTTCTTTTTCTCTTCATAATCCTTACTGTCCTTACTGACCTTACCCTCCTCAATATCCTGGCTGTCCTTCTCGATCGTTCTGAAAAATTCATAGTGCGGATTCGACGTATCCTCGTAATCCGCCGATTTTGCGAATTCACCGTCACGAGATACCACGCCCCGATAGATATCTTCGTATTTCTTATGCTCCTTTTCCACCTCGCTGTCGTCCTTCAGATCGATATTGATCGGCAATGGCTTCCAGGATTTTCCGTTGATTTCATGTGTCGCAAGCTCGGTCCGCATCCATAAAAGCCGGGTAAGCCGCTGTTTTTCCGGGGGATCCGTCGGGCTCCATTGTCTGGAGACCTCTGAATTATAATGTGTGCGATAATACGGATCCGTGACGATCATTTTTGTGATCCGGTAATAGGAAACCACTAACAGCGCGTTTTTCTTCTGGATCTTAAAGGAATCCTTCACCGTCTGCGGAACAGCGTTGAAAAAGGCCGGATGCTTCCGCTCAAGCGTAAGCAGGCCTTCCACTCTGGCGTTTAAGGATTCAAAGCTTTGCGCATTCCCGGCTATAGCCTCCTCGTTTGAAAGATCGTAAACAGACAGATCCAGCTGCAGGAATTCTTCTAAGAGCTTAAGCAGAAGCTCCTCTTTTGCTGTCTTATCCCCCGCATACTTCTCTAAAAGGGCTTTGTCATGATTCGGCTCTCCGATCATCAGCTTGGAAAGCATAATGGTATCCTCTTCCTTCAGCCGGATATCCATATCCTTAGATGTCTTTCTCAGAAGACGGAGCTCCCGTTCCCGTTCCGTGATATTGGCCCCTTCGATCTGCCGGGCATTTTCCGCCTTGCGGTACAACCTGGATTTTTTATTTTCGGCCTTTTTTGCCCTTTTGTTTTCAGAGATCTTCTGTTCCTGATAACGCTCCGCATATTCTGTTTTTTGGGGATTGACAGCCACTTGTTCCCATTGTCCCGGCACTTTATGGTAAGTCACATACTCATCATAAAGGGTCCTCTCCGGGATCTTTAATTCCGGAAGGCTCTTTATCTCGATCTGTCTGACCCGTTCATACCGGTCCCGCTGCTGCGTCACCGGTACATTGACGACGGGTATCGGGGCGGTGACGGATCGAAGGGTCTCCGCATCCCTTTCGGGCTGCCCGGTCAGAATAGTATTCTTCTCTGTGGTAAATGTCTGCTGCTTCTGCGTCGCACCGTCCTGTAAATTGCCTCTGCACATATCTGCCTCCTCGGAAACTGCTCAAAAATAACTTCTCAATTCTCCTGTCTTATTTTCCGTCTGCTTCGTTGATCTCCTTAAAACTCGTAAAAATGGGTAACGGAAACGCCGATCTTCTTTGCTTTCCGACCGGAGATCGCATCTGAAACCGGAAGGATCTTAGGGTTATAAACACAGTACGATATGCTCATATCGGGGTCTGCCGCCGCGGCTTCCGTTATAGCCGCAAAAGCTAAGGTCATGAAATCACTGCGGGTCGGCTTCGTGATCCGGATCGCATGCTCCAAGACCAGATCATTTCCGTGTCTTGAAAAAAGCAAGGCTGCCTCGATCTGTTTCTTTTTGTTCATCCGGACAAAGGAAAACTCGGAATCGTAGTAATCCCTACTTTTTAATTCAACCGCATATTCCGGATATTCTTTCTTAAACTTTTCATAATCCGCCATGTACAGTGACCACTGTCCGCTCCGGACATCCTTCAACCGGACGATTCCTTCTGCTTTTTTACGGTTTCGGTATTTTTCCGGGATATCCTTAAGCTGCATGACCAGCACCGGTTTTTCATCTTCGTCCCGATCCTCCAAAAGCTCCTGCTCCTCCAGGAAATCATGCAGTTCCGCGGTTGAGTCATTTAAGGTATAGGTTACCTCCAGACGGTCTGCCCCGATCTCCCGGAGCGTCTCTTTGACAGAATCGAGAAGCATCGTACCGGCTCCCTGTCTGCGGAATTCTTCCCTGACAAAAAGATAAGTCAGAAGAAATTCATCCCCCATGGCACGTACGGCGGCAATGCCTGCCGGATATTCTCCCTCCTGGACTCCGAAAAACAGATCCGCTTCTTTAAACACCTGGGGCGGAAGTCCGTCTGTATATATTTTTTTCAGCTCATCCGTTACAATAAATACATCCATCTGATATTCCTCCGCATCGTTCCTTCAGTTCTCCCCTTGGCTCCTATTATTTCCATTCTCCGTCCTGCAGCGAGCCCTTATAGCTGCCCTGCTTCGCGACGATCTTGAATTTCAGGGTCTTCATGCCGGCGTAGTCGCCGATGCCGCGGATCGTTACCTTCGCGGTACCCTTTTTGATATTGCCGGAATAGGAGGCTACCTCGAAATCCTTTCCGGGCACAAGAGCTACACCCTTTACGTACAGGATATTCTGGAAGCTGCTTGAGGGCAGCGTCACCTTCTTGCCGGTATACTGCTGCGACGGAAGCTTACCGCTTACCTTGGCATTCCCGATGCTTTCGCTGCTCTTATAGTAGCGGAAGGAAACCGTTTTCGTTCCGGTATAATTCTTAAGGCCTGTGACAGTCACCGAGGAGAAGCCGTTCTCATCCGGCGTCTTCGGCGCGCTCACCGAATAATCTCTTGCCTCCAGCTTATTGCCTTCCATATCAAGGATCGTTACCGTCGGCTTCTTATTCCCCTTCTTGCTCTTTACCGTATCGGAAGCTACCACTGTGAGGCCGCCTATATCCTGCTTCGTGATCGTAAAGTCAAGCTTTACGGAGGAGGAATACTTCCCGGCTCCCTTTAACGTGATATGCCCGGTGCCGGGGGCCTTGTTATTGTTGTAGCTGATCGTATAATCCTTCCCCTTTTCGAGTACCGTATCCCCGTCCTTTACCGTTACGGCAGGCTTTACGCCGGAAGCCACATAGGGCATGCTCTTATTATAGACATAGCTGAAGCCGTTTCCTTTTTGATCGTAAAGGTTCCCGTTATGCTGCCCACGTATCCATCCGCATTTTCTTCCACTGCGGTAAATACCACCGTAGCCGTGCCGGGATTAACGTTATTTAAGATCTCCGAAACCTCATAGTCCTTCCCGTAGGTCAGCGTCTTTCCGTTTAACGTCAGCTTATAACCGGAAGGCGCCGGGACGATGGCCTTTCCGGTATAGGTGCAGGTCTTCGGGCTGATCGTGACCTTACCCTTTGAAAGCATGACCTTCTTATCCGCGGTCACCGTGATCGTGGCGGTCATAGATCCCGTAAAGTTCCTCGTATCCTTCGGCGTGATCGTCGCCGTATAGGTCCCCTCTTCCTTGACCTCCGCCGGTGCGTAGCTTACGGCAAAAAGGCTTGCATCTAACTTGGTCCCGCTTGCGGCAAAGCGGATCGAAGGTACCGGGGTCTGGGCCTTTTTCGTTTTCGCAACCCCCAGATCCGCCGCCACGACGTCCGTCCCCAGGACGGCCGGCGTAATGCTAAAGTGCAGCTCCTCCGGCTCCGTAGAAGCATAGTTCCCCTTAAAGCTCACCTTCACGGTGGCCGTACCGCCGTTTTTATTCCCGGAATAATCTACCTTATAATCCTTATCCAGCGTCAGCTTCTTCGTCCCGTCATAGACGTGCACCTCCGGCTTGATTTCTGCTCCGGTATAGGTATAAGAACCGGAGATGCCGCTGACCCAGAGCTTTGTTTCTATCTTTTCTTCGCCGGTCTCTTCATTGACGATGGTCTTCTCCACCTCTTCACCGCCGATGGTGATCGTAGTCTCCTGGGTAGGATTCCCGTTTTCGTCCTTGCCGGTCTTTGTTTTTTCCTCTACGCTTGTCTTTCCGTCACCGGTATCCACATCTTTCAGCAGGTCACCGTAATCCTCGCTCCCCTGGAGTCTAGGGATCGCCTGGGTATAGCTCTTATGGCAGCGGCTGCAGGTATAGGTCATGACGCCGTCAGAAAGCTTCGTAGGTTCCTTCGTGACCTTGCTTTCATAGTTATGGCTGTCATTCGTAGGGATCGTTTCCCCGCTCTTTATGAGCTTTCCGCATAGCCTGCAGTATACGTCTCCGGTATAGCCGGTCTCGCTGCAGTTCGCGCCCTTTGAGTTCCTTGTTTCCGTACTGCCGTGGGTACAGGGAGCTCTGGTAATACCGATGGAAACCGTCTCCGTGACATAGTTTCCTTTATCGGCGCCCGTATAGACGGCGTTTGCATAAACCGTCTGCTCCCAGATCAGGTCTTTATCCTGATCGCTTTCGCTCCAGGCCCAGCTTGAAGGCAGGGAAACCTGGCTTACCTTCGCCACGGTCTCCGCGACGGAAACGGATCTTTCCGGCATGTTCGGGGTCGGGGAGGTCCGGCTGATCGTCACCGTCACGCCGGCAGGCTGCGTGAGCGAATAATTCCCCCGGTCCTCTCCGGCAAGCGTCGCGCCGGAAACCGTGACCGGCTTTTTCGTACCGGCGTTTGGATCTGCGATCCGGCCGGTTGCACCGTCCTTATTCAGGGAAACCTTATCGCCGGAAATGATCCCCGGCAGGTTCCAGTTCGTTAAAGAGACCGTCGTATTGCCTCCCTCATAGCTCCGGTTTATCGCCGTAGCCGTAGCGGTCACCGCTTTTTGCGTAATATACGCCGTCATGCCCGCCGGCTGCCCCGAAAGCTCGTAGTTGCCCGCTGCCGTACCGGAGAGGCGGAAGCCTTTGAATGTGGCCGTTTTTCTACCCACATTTTTATCATTAAAAACCGCAGCTGCGTTAGTGATATCTGCGCTGACATCATCCCCGCTCACCACACCGTTCACATGACCGGCGGAAGTGATCGCCGCGGTCGCATTACCGTCGTATTCCTTATCAGAAGCAGTAACACCCGTTATTGTGACAGGCTTTTTATTTACCTTCAGCGTGATGCTCGCTTCGCCGATGGTGGTCTCAGACTCATATTTTGCCGTGATCGTAGCAGTTCCCGTGCTCTTTATTGTTACCGCGCCGGTATCTTTATTGATCTCTGCAACAGTAGAAGGATCGCTTGACCATTCCCATGTCTTATTACCGATTCCGGGATTTGCCGCTGTCCCTTTCAGGCTGATCCCCTGTGTACCATAGGTCACCTCCCGGCTGCCGCCGTTTATCGTAACCCCCGCGTCATCCTTGGCCCGGGCCGTGATGGTCACAACAACGTCATAATCATTATAATTTTTAGCACCGGTAGCGCCGATGGTGATCGCAGCGCTTGTCTGATCTGCCTGACTCGTCGTGCTGTAGGTCAGAGTATTGCCACTGACAGAAGGGGTTCCGTCAATCAGGGCCGGCGTCGTCCCGTCAACGGTTCCGGATGCGGCATAGGCAGCTCCATCTGGCAGCGCGGGCAGCGTCAGCGTAGCGTTTGACGTCGTCCGGTCACTGCGGACATTGGCTGACGCTTCCTTCGTTCCGTTATATGTCACTTTATCGATCCCCACGCTTACAGGTCCTGCCGCAGCCGTATCATTATGATTGCCATCGCCCACGACCTTATACCAGACCTTGTAGGTTCCGGCATTCTTTGCAGCAGGGATGGATGTGCTCCATTTCTTATCTGCGGAAGTACTGTCCCCGTCAAATTCCGGTGCCTCCGTTACATCGCTTTCCGTCAGGGCATAGTACATGGTTCCGAAACCAGCTGTCACCGAGCCGGGATCTGCAAGCTCCAGCGCCTCACCGGTATAGCTTAAGCCGGTTTTCGGCATGGGTGCGGTAACTGCCGAAGACGGGACATCCGCCTTATTAACCTTCAGCTTCACCTTACAGCTCGCAGGCAGATAATTCGCACTCTCAGGTGTAAATATTACTTCATACTCCGTGGTCTCACTGCCGGAAACCACCGGTGCGATGGTCGTATCTTTCCACGCGAAGGTTCCTGTTACGACATTACCGTCCACAGTCGCCTTACCTCCTGAGAAGGTACTGTCTTCCAGAGTCTGCCCGTAGCTTATCGCAGACGCAGCCGGCAATTCTTCTATGACAGGAACAGACCCCTGTATCATGAATTCCTTTGTTGCGTCAATGGTATATAACGCACCGGCCTTGCTCTTTACGATGACCTTTGCCTTACTGTTCTCCCCGGACGCATTGGTGTTATCAGAGTAGGTCACATCGTACTGATCAGCGGGAATAAGCTTGCCGGATGCGTAATATACCCTGACCTCCGGCTCTTTTGCCGTCCCGTCATAATACAGCTCATCTTCATTTAACACCTCGATGATGGGGTTCGTGACCTGCCTGGGAACTACGCTAAAGCTGATCGCCGCTTTCGCGGGCTTGTATTTGCCGTTTCCGCTGAACCCGGCCCACAGTTTGACCGTGCCCAGACCCACGGTGTACAGGGAGATGTCCTCGCTGTTGACTGCGTTGTTTCCGCTGTTGTTTGTGGTTTCACCCAGTTCGACCGCGTCCGCAGCGGAGGTATTGGAAAGCTGCCATTTCCACGACGTGTCACTGACCGCCGCATCGTTTATGGCGTTGATAACAATGGGGGTTTCCGGGTCATACTCGATTTTTGCACCGTTCTCAAACTCTTCGCCCTTCGTGTCCTGCTTGCCGGTGAGCTTCAGCACGGGGTCGGTCCGCACCACGGTGAACGTGGCGGTGGCGGTCGCGCCGGCGTGCGTCTCGTCCCCGTCCAGAATCACGCAGAGCTGGTGGGGTCCTTCCGCGAGGTCGCCAGGATCATACACATAAGTAAAGGAAGGGTTGTCATTTACCAAACGTCGTTCAGATTTATTGTCCAGGAAGACGGTTATATCTCCCCTCGCGCCCCTGCCGTCCGTGTTGCCGTATCCGTCCACACATCCGCGGACAGTCAAGCCGATTTCTATAGGATCCCCGACCTTGTATTGCGGATCACACTGAATGGAGAGAGCCGAGCTGTACGGAATGGTCACATAGTCCTGGCGGGCGACCGAATAACAGTAGTCCCCCGTTCGGTACTTCACATACGCGCAGGGCTTGAAGATTTTGTTATTCATGGTGGGGTAGTATACACCGGCTGCGCATACTACATCTACACTGTCTAGCCAGCATATCGGCCTGGTACCCACGTTGATGGCATAACCCGCGACCGTAAGGATATGACTGTCTGCATCGAATGCAACATCGATCATCTTCGTGTAGTCCGGATCAGTACTGCCCTCGGATGCGGGCGTGAAATCGTACAGGTACTTATCCCCCAGGCAGACGAAATTGTAGCCTACGAAGATGTACTGCCCCAGGTGGATGGTTTCCCCGCAGACAGTAAGGGTGTCCCCGTTCTGGCTGTAGCAGCTGACGCAATCCCCATTCGCGTCCTTCTGGCAGTTGCAATCCCAGCCGATGTCTTTGCGGGATGCGCAGGTCAGTACCCCTGGGGTGTAATTCAAATTGAAATGGTTTTCCCCAAAGCTGACAAAGTTGCCATAGCGGAAGATTTTAGTGCCTCCGGCATAGAAGATATCCTTGCCGTCGGTGATGGTCGTGTTCTGGCCGTCGATGCACACATCCCCCAAATAGACTTTCCCTTCTTTGAGTGTGAGATCCGGGCAGTCGTCCCCCACGTACCAGACATAGCCGCCGGAGACGCCGGAGGATACGGCGACGCCGTCCAGGTCAACCTTTTGGTGGATCGCCTCTCCCTCGCGGTGCAGAATGAGCTGCCCGCATACGGTGTCGAGCCGGCTGACCCCATCCAGCGAGGCGGAGCCATTGACGTTGGAGATGCGCATACCAGGGAGATCCCCGTTGCCTATTATGAATTCGGTACCAGTCAACGGGGCGACATAATCCGTACGTCGTGTGCTATAGATATGTTGGCGTAAAGCTCGTCGTCGTTACGAGGAGGAGAAATATGCGTTTCGCCGATTTCGTGCCTGTACCACAGCTTCGTGTTTCCGGCACCGGTCACATCATTGCCATCGTAGTACACGGTGGTATTGGGCTCCGTCACCACACCCGGGAGGGCGTAAGACAAGGGAATATCCATCCACAGCCTTTCATCGTCCTCGTTCAGCTTGATGACCTTAAACTCCACCCAGTCGTCGAGCTTCCCGTCATCGCCGGTGATCGCGATACGGTGCACACCCGGCTCCAATACAATGGTGTTCTCGCCGGATGTCAGTGTATTACTGTCCACCTTTGCCGTAAAGCTGACATTCGTTACCTTCGTGCCGTTCTTCTTAATCACGAGCTTAGACCGGTTAATGCTAACACCGCTTTCCGACCAGGCAAGCTCATTATCCGCGTCAAGCCAGATATTCGTCCGCCCCGGCCAGTCATACTCCACCGTATACTCCGATACGATAACATTCACCTTGAAGCTGTAGTCCTTATAGTTGGGCGCATCCTTGGCCTCCACGGTGATCACAGCCGATGTTCCCGCGGACTTCCCGCTGTTGGTGCTAAAGCTCAGCGTATTCTCCGTGCTCTCTGCCGGAAGTGTACTGATCAGGCCGCTTGTGTCATCTTTGGTAAAATAGTATTTTGCGCCGTTCGGGAGTGCGGGAAGCGTGATCGTATACTCGCCCGCCTTGTTCCCCGGAACGTACTTCGTGATATCCGGGATCTGTGAGGACTGATAACAGTCCCTCTTTCCTATATCAACCGTGACGCTTTCCGGAGTTGTGTCTCTGTGAAAATCATCGCCGTCAACCATATACCATACATAGTAGGTTCCCACGTTGGTGGCTTTGGGGATGGATGTGGTATAAAGGTTATCCGCGGGGGCGGTGGTTGCATTTTCGCCGAGGGCATAGTACATCGTGCCTCCGGTCGCCTCGCCTGTAACGGTCACCAGAGGCTTCTCCGTCCCATCGTAGGTGCGGTTGTTTGCGGTGACTGTTGCTGCAACAGCATTCGCCTTGCTGAGCGTTATCTTGACATTGACTGTGGAATCGGCATAGTTCGTAGAACTGATGGTCACGGGCA
>JAILQQ010000252.1 GCA_024698885.1 Lachnospiraceae bacterium
ATAGATATTATAAGCGGAATACAGCATAAATGCAATAATCTGTTCATACGCCTCTTCCGAACAGAAACGAGCCCCGTCCGAAAAGACATTCTTCATATCTGCTTACGCACAACGCGATATTCGTCATAGAAGCGAAAATAAGGGCAGCTATACCCCGTATCCTGCGTCATCCGCCCATACTCATCCTCATCCAGATTGATCTGGCAGTAATACTCCTCATACTCTTCGTCATAAATATAATTATCGCACTGCTCACAATTATTCTTCATATTCGCACCATTTGCATTTCTATCGTCTCACTTACCGAAGCCTTAATACACATTTTTCGCCCCTGACAGTAAGTGTTTCAAATCTGTCCTAAGCAATACCTAACGGTTATTGAGTGAGTTGTGAAAATTTGAGAATTCAAACGAGGCGACTGAAAAACGCCGGTACTTAGGCTGCGTCTTTTGCAGCCTTAGTACCGCTGCGTTTTTTTGCGGAAATGATTCGGTCTACAAAACAGACCGAATCGGCGCGAATTCCATTTCGCGCCTAAGCGCACAAGCTGCAAGCAGATTGGCGCAAGCGCGCAAGCGTGCCGAGTTGAATTGCTCAAATTCTTCACAACGGACTTGAAGATTCGACTGCGTCCTTTGCAGCCTTAGTACCGCTGCGTTTTTTTTGCGGAAATGATTCGGTCTGCCAAACAGACCGAATCGGCGCGAATTCCATTTCGCGCCTAAGCGCACAATCTGCAAGCAGATTGGCGCAGACGCGCAAGCGTGCCGAGTTGAATTGCTCAAATTCTTCACAACGGACTAACGGATTGTTGCAACCGTTTCTTCACAACGGACTCGCGGATTACGAACTCCCCGCGTCCTGCTCATACTGACTCCTGTAAAGCTCCGCATAGAACCCCGCCTTCCGTAGCAGCTCCTCATGACTCCCCTGCTCCACAACGGACCCGTCCCGCATCACAAGGATCGTATCCGCGTTCCTGATCGTGGAAAGCCTGTGCGCCACGATAAAGGAGGTGCGCCCCTGCATCAGCTTCTGAAACGCGTTCTGTATCCTCAACTCCGTTCTCGTATCGATCGAGGACGTCGCTTCATCCAAGATCAGCATCGGCGGCAGCGAAAGCATGATCCGCGTAATGCATAAAAGCTGCTTCTGTCCCTGGGAAAGCTCGCCGCCATCCTCGGAGATCTCTGTATCATACCCCTTTTCCATACGCCGGATAAAGGAATGCGCGTGGGTCTCCTTCGCGGCCGCGATGATCTCCTCTCTGCTCGCCGAGGGCTTCCCGAGGCGGATATTATCGGCAACCGTCCCGCTTCGAAGCCACGTTTCCTGCAGCACCATCCCGTAAGCGCTTCTCAGGCTCTGCCGCGTTACCTCCCGGATATCCCGCGCATCAACCGTGATCTGCCCCGCGTCCACGTCATAAAAGCGCATCAGCAGATTGATGATCGTCGTTTTCCCGCTTCCGGTCGGCCCGACGATCGCAACCCTCTGCCCCGGTTCTACACGGATATTCAGATGCTCAATCAGCTTACGCGCCGGCGTATAGGAGAAGGAAACGTTCGACAAAGCCACATGGCCCTGCACCTCTGAAAGCGCCGGCAGATCGTCATCCGGTACCTCTGTCTCTTCATCGATCAAAGCAAATACCCTGGCGGCACAGGCGAGCGCGTTCTGAAACTCGGTGATAACGCCTGTTATTTCATTGAATGGCTTCGTATACTGATTGGCATAGCTTAAAAAGCAGGTCAGCACGCCGACCGTCATAGAACCGTTTAACACCGTGAGAGCGCCAAATAACGCCACCAGCGCGTACATAACGGCGTTAACGAACCGCGTGGCGGGATTTGTAAGGGAGGAATAAAAGATCGCCTTTAAGGAAGCCTCCCTGAGCTCTTCGTTGATACCGTCAAAACGGGCCTTGGCCCGTTCCTCGTAGCCGAAAGCCTTTACGACCTTGATATTCTGGAGCATTTCGTGAATGACAGCAGTCTGGTCCCCCCGGATCTCCGACTGCCTCGTGAACATGGAAAAGGTCCGTTTGGATACAAAGCGGGCCACAAAAAGCGAAAGCGGCGTGACGAGAAGTACGATGAACGTGATCCTCGCATTCATACGGAACATGAAGACAAGGGTCCCGAGGATCGTGAGCAGGCCCGTAAAAAGCTGCGTAAAGCCCATGATCAGGCCGTCCGAAAACTGATCCACGTCCGCGATCATCTGGCTGACCAGTACACCGTGGGCATGGGAATCGAGGAACCGGAACGGCAGCCTTAAAAGCTTATGGAACATGTCATTGCGGATATCCTGTACGGTAAAGTAGGCGACCCGGTTGTTTAAAAGGTTCATGCACCACTGCGATACGCCGACAAGAAGCGCCGCAAACAGGGTTTTTAATAAAACCGCGCGAACTGCCTTAAGATCCACGCCGCCATAGACGATATGATCAATGGCTTCTCCGATCAGAATCGGCACGTACAGCGACATCGCTACCGATATCACGGCGCAGAGCATCGAGGCCGCGATCAGGCTGCGATAGGGCTTCAGATATTCCAGTATTCGTTTAAACGTCGCTTTATCCTTCATGTTCCCCCTGGCTCTCATGGATCTCCCGGTATACGGGGCAGGTCCGCATAAGCTCCTCATGGGTGCCGGCGCCTGCAAGCTCTCCGTCGTCCATCACAAGGATCTGATCCGCGTTTTTGATCGTCGCGGTGCGCTGTGAGATCATAAATACCGTCGGCGCGTAATCGAGTTTGCGCAGATTCTGGCGAAGCTTTAAGTCCGTCAGATAATCAAGGGCAGAGGAGCTGTCGTCAAAGATCAGGATCCTTGGCTTCCTGACGAGGGCCCTGGCGATGGTCAGGCGCTGTTTCTGGCCGCCGGAAAAATTCGTGCCGCCCTGGCTGACCGGGCCCGTGAGCCCCCCTTTTTGTTCCACCACCTCTTCTGCCGCCGCAAGCCGCACAGCTTCCATGAGCTCCGCATCACCTGCATTTTCGTTGCCCCATCTTAAGTTATCCGCGATGGTCCCCTGAAAGAGCACGGCCTTCTGGGGCACTAACCCGATCTCACCCCGTAACGAAGAAAGAGATATGTCTTTTACATCCTGTCCGAAGACCCTGACCGTACCCTCTGACGCATCGTAGAAGCGCGGGATCAGGTTCACGATCGTACTCTTGCCGGAACCGGTTCCGCCGATGATGCCGACGGTTTCCCCGGGCGCAGCCGAAAAGCTCAGATCGGAAAGCGCGTAATCGCCGTTTTCATGATACCGGAAGGAGACCCCCTCAAAGGAAACCGCAGGACTTTCCTTCTTGTCTAAAGCATCCTCCCTGCAGGTCGTTAACGACAGATCAGTCCCCTGATCGGTCAGAGAACTCTGAACCTTAAATACGTCCGCGATCCGGTTTCCGCTTGCAAGCGCCTTATTGATCGTAAGGATCAGATTCGCGAATTTCACAAGCTCCACTAAGATCTGCGACATGTAATTGTAAAGCGCCACGACCTTTCCCGGCGTCAGCGCCCCGGCCTGTACGCGTACAGCCCCGGTATCGATCAGAATGATAATGGCAAGGTTTACGATCACATAGGTCAGAGGATTTAACAGCGCGGAGATACGCCCCGAGCGGAGCTGTGCGCCGATATAGGCCTGATTGTCCTCCCGAAAGCCCTTTTCCTCCGATCCCTCCAGGCAGAAAGCCCGGATCACCCGGCTTCCGGTCAGATTCTCCCTGGTCAGTAACGTCAGGCGGTCAAGCTTCTGCTGCACCGCCTTAAGCATCGGAATGTTCAGACGCATGATAAACGCCACGACTGCAAAAAGCACGGCGATCAGCAGGACGAACAGCATGGCCGACGGTACATCGATCGTAAAGGCCATGATCATGGCGCCGAAAACAATAAACGGTGAACGCAAGAACAGACGCAAAAACATATTTACGCCTGTCTGTGCCTGATTCACGTCGCTTGTCATCCTCGTGATCATCGTGGAGGAAGAAAGCCCGTCAATCTCCTTATGGGAAAGGCTCATGATATGAGCAAACAGATCATGTCTGAGAGCTGTCGAAAAGCCGGTAGCGGCCTTAGCCGCGAAGTACTGGGCCGTGACGGCGCTTAAAAGGCCGACGATCCCGAGAACGATCATTAAAACCGCGCCGGAAATAACAGCACCGCTGTCCCTACCGCCGATGCCCCGGTCGATGATATCCGCCACCACAAAAGGGACAAAGAGCTCAAAGATCGCTTCCAGCATCTTAAAAAGAGGTGCCAGTACACATTCCTTTTTATACGCTCCGAGATACTTGAGTAATGATCTCATTTTTTACTTCCCAGCTTCAGCCCTCTTTTGATATTATCGATAAGCTCCGCAATAAACCCCTTCTGCTGATACGTCTTACAATCCGATTCGAGATCCGCCTGGAACGTATGCAGGTCAGTCGCCACGCGGCTTTTCTGCGCGTTCTGCTTCGCAGCGCCTTTCTCTTCGGTCTTAGTCGTATTCTCCATCTTGCCGTTTCCTTTCTTATCCTGATCACTTTTTACGGCATTCGCGGCCCTTTTCCGGTCCCGGTAGCGCTTCACCTTATTCTTTTTGTTCTGCTTCCTGCAGTCCTTGCACCGCTTAGGCAGTTCAAGTCCCTTCTCTTCAAAAAAGGCGATCTCGGATTCCGTGATCTCAAATTCCTTGCCGCATTGTATACAAGTCTTGTTCATTTCATTCTCCTCCTCTCTCAAACCTTGAGAGAAAGGGAGCTCTGGCTGACCTCTAAGAGCTTATCCTTCATTTCCGTTTCGATCCGTGCCAGCTCAACCTCAGCCTCCTGCCGTTTCACGCGGCCCTCCGCCTGGATCCGCATCACCTCATCGAGCGTATCGATCAGGGACTGGTTTGTCTGCGTCAGCGTCTCAATATCCACAATGCCCCGCTCGCTTTCCTTTGCCGTCTCGATCGTGGCGGTCTTTAATGCCGCGGCGTTCTTCTTTAACAGCTCATTGGTCATATCGGTCACATTATGCTGGGCCTTGGCCGCCTCGTTGGCGTGATTTAAACCGATCGCGATCACCATCTGGCTCTTCCAGAGCGGGATCGTATTGACGAGGGTCGACTGGATCTTCTCGGACATAGTCGTATCGTTGCTTTGGATCAGCCTGATCTGGGGCGCCATCTGCATCGAAATATTCCGCGTTAACTCCAGGTCATAGATCTTCTTTTCAAAGCGGTCGATCATCGAGGCATAGTCTCTGGCCGCCTGGGTATCCTCCGGAAGCCCCGTCTCCTCTGCTTTCTGCAAAAGCTTCGGCAGCTCTGTTTCCTTCGCGATCTGAAGCTTTTCCTTTCCCGCGATGATATAGAGGGAAAGCTCCTTAAAGTAGCTCAGGTTCGTATCATACATCTTATCAAGCATCGCCACGTCCTTCAGGAGCACGACCTGATGGTTCTCCATGGCCTTGACGACCCGCTCGATATTTCCCTCGGCCTTGTCGTATTTGGCCTTCAGACCGTCGAGCTTTCGTTCGCCCTTCTTGAAAAGGCCTAAAAATCCGCCCTTCTGCTCCTCCTCCGCGTCAAAGCTCTTAAGCTCCGTAACAACGGAATTCAAAAGATCCCCGATCTCTCCGAGGTCCTTCGTCCTGACGTTCTTAAGCGCCGTTTCCGAAAAATCGGCGATCTTCTTCTGGGCGCCCGCCCCGTACTGTAAAACCAGCTGGGTATCGTTAATATTGATATCGGCGATATACGCCTGTACCTTTTCCTGTTCCTGCGGTGTCAGCGCAATCCCGTCGAGATTCGTTTTCGGCAGGGACGGTTCGGGGGCCGGGAAAGCCGGTGCCTCCTGTACAGTCGTGACAGCGGCCGGAACCGCCTCCTTTACCGCGTTTTCCATCATGCTTTCCAATGATTCCGCCATAAATAATACTCCTCCTTTTTTATTATGCCAGTCCGTCCTGTTTCATCATGGTCTCGAGGACCTTTGCATCCGAGGTGACGTCCCAGACCGAATCCTGGAACAGATTGTTTAATAACTGCTTAAAGGCTTCGTTGATCTTATCCAGGGTATTCTCGATCTCCGCCTTGGCCGATATGATCTCCGGGCCCGGTACGCTTACTCTGTCATATTCGGCATAGGCTTCCACCAGTTTTAACATAGTCGGCAGATAATAATCCATCAGCCGGTGGATACGCGAAAGCTGCTCGGGATGCTCCCTGACGCGTGCAAAGATGTCCTGTAAAAGTTGCTCCAGTTCATCTAGCTTCCGGGAGATCACTTCGCCCGGGATCTCGTCATTTAAAGCGTGAAGCCGTCTCACGGAATCCATCCCCTCTGCGATCATGGCGTCGATCTCGCTCTCCCTGGAAGCAGGCGATGCCTCCTCCACGATATCCTCCTCTGCGAGCTTTTTCTGCTTCTCGACCAGAAGATACTGATCGTGCACCTCATTTGACAGCATGAGGGTCGTCGCCTTATCATCGATATAGCCCTGCGGATAGAACCCCTTTTTCAGCATCCGGCGGATATCCCTGAGCACCTGTCTGGGCTTCATGCCCATGCTCGCGGCCAGGTTTTCCACCGATGTATACATTTTTGCCCCGCAGATCTGCGCGTAACGCCTGGCGCGTTCCAAAAGTCCGCGGTTATAAAGTCCCGCCGTAAAAAAGCCAAGGGAAATCGCAAAGATCGCGCCCGTCATGATCCATCCGGCCGTTGACCCCGCAAAGAACAGCTGGCTTACAAGCTTCACGATGGCTTCGACGCCGGAAAAAACCATTCCCACCGCGCCGCCGATGATACAGGCGCCGCTCGAAACACGGCCGACAGGCTGAAACGCGCCCGGTATCGTCAGCGCGTTCCTGACCGGCTGATAGCCCGCGTTTACCGGTTTTCCGACCGATGCGGCAGCCTTCCTTCTCTCCGCTTCCGCCCGCTGTCTTTCCGCCTGCTCTTTCCTGCGTCTTTCCTCTTCGGCCCGTCTCCTCTCATGCTCCCTTTTGATCCGGTCCTGGTAGGCTCTCGTACGGGTTCCCTCGGAATAATTGCTGCCCTGGAACTCGCTCATCTTCTGCCTGGTCGAATCAAGAGCATCTCCGACCACCTGGTCAAGCGAATCGGAGATCGCCTTGTTCAGGCCGCTGAAATTGCCGGTTTTCAGACCGTCTGCCAGAGAATCCATGATCTGGCGTCCCATATCGTTTTTATTCTGCCGGTTTTCGTTATTGTTACTCAAATCCCCATAACTCCCGCCAAAAAATCATATCCTGATTATCATACCATTTTTCCGTCAGATAGGAAAGAAGTTCTTTTATTGCAAATGACGTTCATTATAAAAATCAGGCAGTCCGACGGACTGCCTGATCATATGAAACGTCTGGTAATCGTTTCCGGAAGGATTACGCCTTAGCGCCCTTCTGCTTCGAAAGGGTCTGAACACCCTGAATTGCCAGAATAACAGCCAGTACTGCCATCGCTGCCGCGAAGATCAGCTGGAACCAGTCGCCCCAGACTGCCTCACCGCTGCCGATCACGCCGAACTTCTTGAAGATCGTGATGATCAGGCTGCAGAGCGTCGCGATCAGCATAAAGCACATCGGGATAAAGAACATCTTATTGTTCTTTCCTACATCACCGAGCCATGCGCAGACCGCAAGCAGCGCGATACCGGCAAGCAGCTGGTTCGCCGCACCAAACAGGCCCCAGATCTGGGAAAGGGAAAGACCGCCCAGAACACAGCCGATGACAACCATCAGGATCGTACCAAAAAGCGGATGGGCTAAAAGCTTTCTCGCGCCCTTGGCATCCTGCCAGGTCTTCTCATCCTCGGCAAGGAAAAGCTCCGAGAACATGAAACGGGATAATCTGGTACCCGTATCCAGAGAGGTCAGCGCGAATACGGAAACAGCAAGCGTCAGCAAAGCTCTGACCGTATCATACGTTCCGGTGCCCTCATCGCCGAACATAGCCGCGATACCGGAACCGAACGCCGCCGACGGAGATCCGAAGCCGCCGTCCAGATAAGTCTGGTAAACCATACCGACCGCGATCAGGGATACGATACCAAGCGCGGATTCGATCAGCATGGAGCCATAGCCGATCACCTTGGCATTCTTTTCATTATCTAACTGCTTCGAGGTCGTACCGGTAGAGATCAGGCTGTGGAAACCGGAACAGGCACCGCAGGCCACGGTAATGAACAGAGCCGGGAACAGCGGGCCGATGGAGGTGCTCCAGCCTGTGAACGCCGGGATCTCAAAGGTCGCCTGATGGGTAAAGGCAGAGATCAGGATTCCGACCACGGCCAGCGCCATCATCGCGTAAAGCAGAAAGCTTGACAGATAATCTCTCGGCTGTAAAAGGATCCACACCGGAACCAGTGAAGCGATCGTAATATACGCGCCGATAAAGACGATCCACGCGGTACGGCTCATGCCAAAGCCTACGTTTAAACCGATGACCGTGATGATCACGATGCCGATGATGCCCGCGATGGAAGCCGGCAGCGTTTTCACGCCCATCTTATTGGTGACATAGCCGTAAATGATCGCAAGGACGATAAACAGAAGCGAGATCATGGCCGTCGTCTGGTTGCCCGTCGGATCGGTCAGGAAGCCTGAACGTCCGTCCTCGGGAAGCGTCATAAAGGTACCCGCCACCACGTTTACGAAGGATGCGATCACGAGGATCAGAACAAGAAGGGCGAAAATAATGAAGAGTTTCTTCGCTTTTTTGCCCATGGTATCTCCGATGATCTCGCCTACGCTCTTGCCGTCATGACGCACCGAAGCGAACAGTGAACCGAAGTCCTGCAGACCGCCGAAGAAGATACCGCCTAACACACACCACAGAAATACCGGAACCCAGCCGAATACGGACGCCTGGATCGGTCCGTTGATCGGGCCCGCGCCCGCGATGGAGGAAAAATGATGCCCCATCAGAACGGCCGGTTTCGCGGCCACATAGTCGACGCCGTCTTCTTTTTCGATCGCCGGCGTCTTTCTGCTCGGGTCGATGCCCCACTGCTTGCAAAGCCAGGAACCGTAGGTCATATAACCCACGATCAGGATTGCGATCGCAGCAATGATAATTAATAATGCATTCATCTCCCTGTCTCCTTTACATACTTAAGTTTTTTATTGCGTTACGAACGATCTTTTCAA
>JAILQQ010000265.1 GCA_024698885.1 Lachnospiraceae bacterium
TATGATCGTGGAGCTCAAATGGAACAGGAGCGCGAAGGCCGCGATCAAACAGATAAAGGACAGAACCTATACCGGCGCTCTGTCGGATTATCATGGGGAGTTGCTCCTTGTCGGGATCAATTATACAAAGAAGACAGGAAAGTATACCTGCCGGATCGAGAGAACGCAGCAATAATATGAAGGATGGAGCATGCTTATTTGTTCCTTAAATGTAATCATGATGCCATGTGGTATTAGAGTCTGATTTGTGATATATTAAAGTCAACGGGTATTTTTACCGTTGACTTTATTTCTTGTATTTACAATGAAATGATCCGGCCGGAAACCGACCGAATCGGCACATAAAGGAGAAGCTTATGGATTACGGAAAAGTGGCGATGGAGAAGCACGCGGAGTGGCGGGGGAAGCTTGAGATCAAATGCAGGGCGCAGGTGGACAGCTCGGAAGCACTGAGCATAGCGTATACGCCCGGCGTTGCGGCTCCCTGCCTTGCGATACAGGAGGATATAGAAAAAAGCTTTGAGCTGACGAGAAGATGGAATACGGTCGCGGTGGTGACGGACGGAACGGCGGTCCTCGGCCTTGGGGATATCGGGCCGGAGGCCGGGATGCCTGTGATGGAGGGAAAATGCGTGCTGTTTAAGGCGTTTGGCGACGTGGATGCTTTTCCGCTTTGTATCCGTTCCAAGGACCCGGATGAGATCGTAAGGACCGTTTCGCTGCTTGCGGGCTCCTTTGGGGGGATCAACCTCGAGGATATTTCCGCGCCGCGCTGCTTTGAGATAGAAAGAAAGCTGAAGGAATGCTGCGATATACCTGTTTTTCATGACGACCAGCACGGGACGGCCGTGATCACGTTGGCGGGACTTATGAACGCCCTGAAGGTGGTCGGTAAGAAGCTTGAGGATATCAAGATCGTTACCTCCGGCGCGGGCGCGGCGGGAATCGCGATCATAAAGCTGCTCATGGCCATGGGACTTGAAAACGTGATCATGACCGACCGTCAGGGAGCGATCTATGAGGGAAGGGAAGGACTGAACCCGATCAAGGAGGAGATGGCAAGGGTTACGAACGCTGCCGGAGAAAAGGGCCCTCTTTCCGAGGTGATCCGGGGGGCGGATGTATTTATCGGCGTATCCGCGCCGGGGACGCTCTCGAAGGACATGGTCCGAAGCATGGCAAAGGATCCCATCGTTTTTGCCTGTGCCAATCCGACGCCGGAAATCTTTCCGGACGAAGCTAAGGAGGCAGGCGCCGCGGTCGTATCGACGGGACGCAGCGACTTCCCGAACCAGGTCAATAACGTGCTCTGCTTCCCCGGCATTTTCCGGGGAGCCCTTGACGTCAGGGCCAGGGATATCAACGACGCGATGAAGATCGCTTCCGCGAAAGCCTTGGCGGCACTGATCTCTGACGATGAGCTGTCGCCTGATTATATCCTGCCGAAAGCCTTCGATCCCCGGGTAAAGGACGCGATAGCGGCGGCAGCGGCCAAGGCAGCGAGAGAGAGCGGCGTCGCGAGAATGTAACAAAGGAATGATTCGGTCTGTAAGCAGATCGGCGCAGTTTATGAAAGAGAGCTGATGACGATGAAGCCGGATGAAAGAGATTTTGTAAATACCTTTTCGGAGCAGATGGCTGCGGGGGCCTTTGTTTTTCG
This sequence comes from Lachnospiraceae bacterium, assembly GCA_024698885.1. Classification (GTDB taxonomy): domain Bacteria; phylum Bacillota; class Clostridia; order Lachnospirales; family Lachnospiraceae; genus UBA2868. The sequence continues at coordinate 1,661 of JAILQQ010000265.1, forward strand.
CGCAAAGAAGGGCCATGAACTTATCTATGCCAATCGTCAGATGGTAAAGCTTTTTGAGTGCGATGACGAGCAGGATTTCCTCGATTATGTGGACGGCAGCTTTGACGGACTTTTAAAGGTCTGCGAGGCGGACGGTGTTCTGCGGGAGATCGATACGCAGCTCTCGGAAGCGAGGAATCACTTCGGATACGTTTTTTATCATATTAAAACCAAAAAGGGCAATATCAGACGGGTTGTCAATCACTGGACGCTAGTCAGAAAAGGTGATGATGACCTTTTCTATGCCTATCTTTTCCTTCACCGGCTTGACAATACGGGCGTCGATCTGGACGGCACGACGACGCTGCCCGGCAGAAGGCAGTTTCGGCGCTATGTGGAGCATTTTAATGTCACAAGAGACGGCAGCGGGGAAAGCTATGCCATATTGTATCTGAATCTGGTGAACTTTAAGCTCTTAAATCTCGAAAAGGGCGTCAAGGAGGGCGATGCCTGCCTGCGGATCCTCGCGGAAATTTTGCGGAAGGTCTTTTCCGATTCCTTCGTATCCCGTGTCGCGGGGGATCATTTCGCGGTTTTTGCTCCCTGCGAGGGGATCTATCAGAAAACGGAAGAGGTCGACAGACAGTTCTGCGAAAGCTATGGCAATCATTTCAATACCTCCCTCAAATTCGGTATCTGCCGTTTTGAACTGGGACCGGAGCTTGACGTGGAATCGGTGCTTTCCCGGGCCAAGGTGGCCTGTGATTTCGTCAAATACGACAGCAAAACGGATATAGCCGAGTACTCAAAAGAGCTGGCCGATCAGGTTAAGACAAAGGAATATGTGATCGATAAGATCGACGAAGCTATTGAAAAGGGATGGATCAGGGTATATTACCAGCCGGTGGTCAGGACGCTCACCGGATGGCTCTGCGGGCTGGAATCCTTAGTCAGGTGGATCGATCCGGAATATGGCTTCCTGCGGCCGGATCAGTTTATCGGGACGCTGGAAAGAGAGCACTGTATCCATAAGCTCGATTGCTTCGTAGTGGAGGAGGTCTGCCGTACGATACATGACAGAGTGCAGCAGGGCCTTGCCATGGTACCGGTCTCCATTAATTTTTCCCGCCTTGACTTTTTAATGTGCGATATGTTTGAGGTGGTCGAGGCCGCGGTGGAAAAGTACGACGTGCCGCGGGACTATCTTCATATCGAGATCACGGAAAGTATGATCGTTTCCGAGGGCGAGCTTATGAAGAACGTCATAGACCGCTTCCGGCGGGCGGGCTATGAGGTCTGGATGGACGACTTCGGCAGCGGCTACTCCTCGATGACGATGTTAAAGGACTATAGCCTGGATACGCTGAAGCTTGACATGAACTTCCTGACGCCCTTCACGGAAAGATCAAAAAGCGTCATCCGTTCGGCCGTGACCATGGCTAAGGAGATCGGGTTAAAGACCGTAGCCGAGGGCGTGGAAACGAAAGAGCAGTTAAGCTTTTTAAATGAGATCGGCTGCGGGATGATCCAGGGCTATTATTACGGCAGACCGGAACCGATCGACCAGGTCTTTGCGCATCTTGCCGAGAAAAATACGCCGATCGAGAGCAGAAAATGGCGGCATTTCTATGAGGTGGCCGGCTTCCACGCCAGGGGGACCGATCTGCCGTTAGAGCTTGTGGAGGACGACGGCGAGAACTTTAAGACGCTTTTTATAAACAAAAGCTACGTGCGGCAGATGTTCGGGAACGAAAAGGAGCTGACGCTTGATGGTATTGACCGCCGGATCTATCATACCAACTCGCCGCTTTTGAAAAAGTACCGGGAATACGCCGGAGTGGTTGAAAGATCCGGCAAAATGGAAACGTTTTATTATACCGTTAACGGAAGCTATTACTGTCTGCGCGCCCAGGCGATCGTGGAGTGCGCGGGGCATTATATCATAGAGGCCAGCCTTAACAATATTACGAATGATACCGGCGAGAATGAGAAAGAACGTCTGGATCAGAAGCTCAGGGACCTGAACCTGCTGTTTGAGGACGTACTGCTTGTCAATCTCAGAGAAAACACTTTAAGGCCTCTTTTAGGCCGGTTCCGTTATATCGATCCAGGGGAACTTCTGGAAAACAGTCTGCAGGACTGCATCAGGGTTTTTATCGATGAGGTCGTTTATCCGGCTGAGCGGGACAGATGCCGGCGCTATATGGATATGTCCACGCTGAAGGAGCGCATGGCGCAAAGCCCCAGAGGGTATCTTGAGGAGGTTCTCCAGGTAAAGCAGGATGACGGCAGCTATGCCTATACGGAGGTATACCTGATGACGATCGCGGGGACGGACGGAAACGAGTATCTCTACTGCATGAAATCCTTTACGGAAAAAAGGAGCATGGATCTGAACGTGAAGGCAGGGCCCGATCTTTTCCTCTATTCCCAGGAATTGCTGGAAAATCTGCTCTTCAGTACGAGACTGCGGGCCTTTTTCAAGGACAGAGAGGGCGTCTACAGGGGCGTGAGCCGTGCGTTTCTCGATTATTTCGGGTTGCGGAGCTCTGACGAGATCATCGGAAGATCGGGCGATGAGCTGCTTGGCTTTACGGATGATACGCAGTTTAAGCAGGATGAAGACGCCGTACTGAAAAAGGGCGCCCATATCGTGGATGCCCCGGCGCAGTGCATTGTCCGGGGCGTGGTCCACAATATTGCCTACAGCAAGATCCCGTTATATCAGGACGGCAGGATCATCGGCCTGGCAGGGATGGTCGTTGACCAGGATGAGGAGCTTTTACGCATTGAGGGAAAATTTAGCGCTGTGAAAAAGGATACGGTAACGGAGTTAATGAACAGTCACGCCTTTATTGACGCCGTGATCGATCACGCGGAGCGCTACAGGAAAGAAAACAGGGATTACGGCCTGATCCTTTTTGCCAATACGACCCAGTGGCGCATTTTACAGACCTACGGGGAGGAGTTTTCCGACCGCGTTTTAAAGGAAATAGCGGACAGACTGCGGGAGGCAGCAGGCAATGACTGTGTACTTGCCAGACCGAGGGACTCCGTCTTTGCGCTGCTTACCGGCAGGGATTCCGGGGAAGCGCTAAACGCGCTTGCGGCAAAGATCCGGGATTCTGTGCAGGAGATCAACGAGGTGGCAGGGAACAGAGTCACGATCCGGCTGAAGCTTTCCGCCAGGCTCCGCTCGGAGCAAAACGTGTCGGATGAAGAGCTGTATGAGATCGCATTAAAGGAAGTAACGGGATGAGAATGAAGGAATGGATCGCGGCGCTTTTTGCCGGCGCACTGCTTGCCGGCTGCAGCGGTTTTTACGCTGCGGCGCCGGAAGCTTTGCAAAGCGGAGAAGCGTCCGCGGCATATCAGATCTACCTGCCGGCGGATTATGAAGAAGATAACAGTCGCTATTATCCGGCGCTGTATCTGTTACCGGAAAACGGGACGGCCGACGAAGGGGAGGAGACGGCAGAGGAGATCCTTGCCGCCATCGCTTCGGAGGAGGTCATGGATATGATCCTTGTCTGCCCGGAGCTTCCGGATCCGGTCTTATCCCCCGGGGTGAACGCCCATGACGTGATAAAAAGCACTGTCGAGGCTGTGGACCGAAACTACAGGACCATCTCCCGGCCCGAGGGACGGGCGGTCTGCGGGTTTGGCGCAGGCGGGTATCTTGCGACGATCCTTGCCTATACGGACGAAGAGGGAGCGCTTTTGTCTGCGCCGGAACTCTTTGGCCTTTCCGGGAGTATCAGCGGGGATTACGCAGGAGAAGCAAATCCGTGGCTTTCGCAATATGAGGATTTTCTTTCGGTTTCAAATCAGCGGAGGATGTCAAATTCCCTGTTGAATGCATACTATACGTTTATGGCGGCTGCTTCCGAGGACCAAAAGGCGACGGCGGAAGGCGGTGCGGAGGACGTGATCTCGTTTTTCCTGGCGAAAGGACCCGCCTATAACGGGATGTACTATGATTATTACGGAAACGCCGATGAGACCGTCTGTTCCTTTACCATCGAAAACGGAGAGGACGACGCTTCCTTCCGAAGCGATGCTCTTTTAAAGATGCTGAAGGGCTTTACCGGGCGGTTCTTTTCCACCCTGATAAACGGAGAGCTTTCTCTGAGCCCGCAGGCTGCGACAGAGCGAGAACCCTCTTTTGAGGCCGCCTGCCGTATTTCCTTATCTGAGCAGATAAAGGATTTTCAGCCGGAGGGGACGATCTCCGTGTTACCGTATGTGCAGGTGACGGATGAAGCGGAAGAAACCGTGCTTTCGGAAAAAAGCGGTCAGGAAGCAGAGATGGGCTTTTTGAAAGCGGAATATGAAGCTTCGCCGATCGCTCTTGACAACCCGGGCGCAAACGCGAAGGTCATCCTGTATGCAAAGCTCCTTGGGGCGAGCGTCCGGCTTTCAGAGGAGCCCTTTGTCAGGATCCTTTCCGACAGTGATATAAGGGAAGGGCGCTTCCTTGACCTGATGGGAGCCTGGCACTTTGAAGCGGCCGACCGGGTGACGTCCGGGAAGCTTCCTGAGCGGTCAGAATGGGAGGACTTTGAAGAGGTCTATCCGGCTCTTGGCTGGTGGGATTCCGGTTTTTCACAGAAGAAGGATATGAAGGCCTATGCGGGATATGCCTGGTACGTAAAGGAATTTGAGCTGCCTGCGGATTTCCCGAAAGAGGAGTATTTCCTCCCGATGGGCAGTTTTGACGAAACGGATCTTGTTTTCGTGAACGGATCCCTGGTCGGCGCGACCGGCCTGAACCCGGAAACCTGGGAACCCGAGGAGGATTGCTGGGACACAAACCGGACATATTCGGTTCCGCCCGGGCTTTTAAATTTCGGCGGCAGCAATACGGTGACGGTGTTAACGCATAACGCGTCGGGAGACGGCGGCTGGTATACGGGGCATCCGGGGCTTTATACGGCTGCGGCCTTTGACGCGGTTAAAGAGGATGCGTCAGAGTGCAGCACGGAGGAAACGGAGGGCAGCTTTTTCCGGGTAACGATCGATTCGGCTTACCGCGCGGCGGCTCTTTCCGGAGAAGAAGGAGCAGGGAACGGGGAAGAGACCCTGCCGGAGGATTTCCTGATCTATCTTCCGCCCGGCTATTTTTCGCCTGCTGAACAAAACAGGATCTACCCCACGGCCTATTTCCTGCACCAGTTTAACAGTACGAGCAATTCCTACCGGATCGACGGGATCGACCGGATCGTGAATGAGGCGATTGAAAGCGGCAGCCTCCCGCCCATGATCTTAGTGGTGCCGGACAGTAATCCTGACGGCTTCTGGATGGGGGACTGGGAAAAAATGATGACGGAGGAGATCGTGCCCTATGTGGATGCGCATTACCGGACCATCGCGGACGCCCGCCACCGGATCATCGCAGGGGCCTCGATGGGAGGGAGCGGTGCCTATGGGATCGGCCTTGCCCATCCGGAGCTGTTTTCCGGCATCATCAGCTATTTCGGCGCCATCAATATGGGCTCCGTTCCGCTCACAAAGGCCAGAAAGATGACCGCTGAGGAACTATCGCACTTTAAACAGTATTTCATCGCGGGAGACCGCGATCTTTATAAGTTTTCACTTCCGGCCATAAGCCTTGACCATCTGCTCAGGGAGGCCGGCATAAGCCATTTCTTTGAACTCGGGGAGGGCGGCCATGACAGCGCGTTTTATCTGCCGTACGTGGCGGATTCCCTGCGGTATATGATGAAATGACCGGATCGGCACAGTTTGGAGAAACGTAAAATGAAGAAAATTCTCTATATCATTGATGATGGAAAACGGAATTTTACCTATGAACGGATTTCCGGCTTCTGCGAAACCATTCACAAGCTCGATGAACCGGTGAACGTCTATATTTTCAGAAGCACCGGGCTGGGGGAATATGACGATGCCCATAACCAGGGAGAATACAATATCTACCATCTCCCCGATTTTTCGGAATTTGACGGGATCGTCCTTGATATCAACAATACGAGCCGCCGTCGGGAAAACGTCTTCGGCTCCAAGGGAGCGGCTTATGCCGTGGCCCAGGCAGAGAAGTCCGGCAAGCCGGTCATCGGCATCGCGAACCGTATCCGGGATTTCTATTATCTGGGCATCGATAACTGTGCCGCCATGACCTCCGTGATCGCTTATCTGCATGAGGATCTGAAGATAACCTCCTTCTGGTTTATCATGGGGCCGCCCGATAATTATGAGAATATCGTCAGGACAGAAGCCCTGCGAAACTACTGCGTAAAGAACGGATTGCCGGCGGAACCGGATTGCTTTTACGCGGAGAATTATGGGACGGAGACGGGAACCCATGGCTTTCGCAAGCTCTACGAGCTTCATCTGGGGAAGCTTCCCGAGGCTGTGATCTGCGCAAACGATATGATCGCGAGAGGGGCGATCGAAGAAGCCGCGCGGTACGGACTGACGGTCCCCCGGGATTTTCTGGTCACCGGCTTTGACAATCTGGATATCTCCGCCTATCTTTCTCCTACGTTAACGACGGTGGATCAGTTCCGTTACGGTCTCGGAGAACCCTGTCTGGAGATCTTCCAGAAGCTCTGGCGCGGAGAAGAGGTGGACCGTATCACCTATACCCCGACGAAGGTCATCAGACGGGAAACGACCGGCGCGCAAAAGCCTTCGGATACGAAGCTGCAGGAGCGTCTGGCGGAGGCACTGGAAGCAGACGCGGCCGTAGAGGATTTTCAGAACCAGCTCTGTGAGATCCAGTATACGCTGCCGGAGTGCAACAGCATCATCGAAATGTGCCACTGTCTGGAAAAATGCATCAGATCCTTCCACTGCAAGGCCTTTTATCTTGTCATGGACAGCAGGCTCTACGACTACAGCAATCAGATCGAGCTGGATCAGGACACGGGGATCATCCAGACGAACAGGGTCGCGCTGATGACGGAGGGATATCCGGAAACCATGGAGTTGATCTATGTCTGGCGGGAGGATACCGGTTCGTCCCAGCCGCGTACGAAGATCAAGGGTCTGTTTCCGACCTTTGATACAGAAGAAGGAGGCTGCGATTTCCTGTTTATTCCTCTGCACTTCAAGGAGGAGGCCGTCGGTTATCTGGCGGTGCAGGATTGTGTCGAGCTTCTTAAGACGAGAAATATCGCGCCGGTTGCGAATACGCTGACCATGGCCATGCGGAGCTTCTTCGCGGGAAAGAGACTGGAATATCTGAGCCAGATGCTGTCCGGCGTTTCCATGCAGGATAATCTGACCGGTTTATATAACAGATTAGGCTATCATCATCTGGCACAGCAGCTGTTTCGCCGTACCCACAGCGCCGGGGAACATCTCGGCGTGATCTTCTTCGATATGGACGGGATGAAGTATATCAATGATACCTACGGACATGCCTGCGGGGATGACGCGATCCGCAGCGTCGCGATGGCGATCACGGACAATATGGTAGGCGATACCGTATCCGTCCGCTACGGCGGGGATGAATTCCTGGCCTTTACGCCCGCGCCGGATGTGGCCGCGATCGAGGCACTGATCCAGAGGATATTGAAAAGCGTTTCCGTCTGGGCGGAGAAGCTGAAGGTACCCTGCGTTCCGGGCGTCAGCGCCGGCTATGTTCTGACGGATCCCTCGTCCAAAAAACAGCTCAAGGATTATGTGGAGGAGGCGGACGGCCGCATGTATGAAGAAAAGAAGCGCAAGAAGGTGAAACGCTGATCATATACAGACATATACAAAGCGCCTGGATCCGCGTTCCCTTTTCAAACCACATGAGAGCCGGAAGGAGAGCTGCTTCACAGATCGGCATGATCCGATCTGAAAAAATGAAATGATTTGGTCTGAAAAGCAGAGCGGATCGGCGCAGACAGATCGGCGTGGTGAACAAGCGGTGTACGGAGCGGTCCGTGCACCGTTTGTTATAAGCGCACGATTCGCAAGCGAATCGGCGCAGAAGGAGAAGGGATATGAAATATACGAGCCTCTGGCTTCATCAAAGCGCGGAAGGAGGCGGGGCTTTGGTTTCGACAGATGCCTCCGTCCCGACGGCTTCCGCCGTTATCGAAAATGCCGTAAGGGAACTGGAAACTGCCGTACCTTTAAAGGGAGAACAGGTCAGGCTCTCGCTGTCGGGGGAACAGAGCCTCGGCGTAGAGGGCTATGCGCTCACAAAGACGGCGGAAGGCTATACCATAAGCGCCTGTTCGGAGCAGGGCCTGATCTACGGGGCTTTCAGCCTGATCCGCCAAAAGCGGTTAGGGCTTACAGAGGAGCTTTCCGTGACGGAGGTTCCGAAGAACCCGCTTCGGATGCTGAACCATTGGGATAATATGGACGGCAGTATCGAAAGGGGATACGCGGGGGAATCCTTTTTCTTTGAGAAGGATACCATCGTGATCAACGAAAGAACGAAAGATTACGCGAGACTCCTCTGCTCCCTGGGCTTTAACGGCATCGTGATCAATAACGTGAACGTGAAAGGGGAGGCCTGCCGGCTGATCGATGAAAAGCAGCTGCCCAGGGTCGCAGAGCTTTCCGCGCTCTTTGCTTCCTACGGGATACGGCTGTACCTGAGCCTGAATTACGCGGCCCCCGTCGAGGACGCTTCCGTCGGGAGCGCGGATCCGCTTAACGAAAAGGTGGCGGCCTGGTGGGAGAAAAAATTTAACGAAGTGTACCGGGCAGTTCCCACGCTTGGCGGCTTTTTGGTCAAGGCCGACTCCGAGGGAAGGCCCGGCCCCTTTTCCTACGGCAGGGACCAGGCAGAGGGAGCGAATATGCTTGCCAGAGCCGTAAAGAAGCACGAGGGGCTCATTATCTGGCGCTGCTTTGTCTATAACTGTCAGCAGGACTGGCGGGACCTGAAAACAGACCGCGCACGCTCCGCCTATGATTATTTTCATGACCTCGATGGCCGGTTTGACGACAACGTGATCCTCCAGATCAAAAACGGTCCGATGGATTTTCAGGTCAGGGAGCCGGTTTCACCGCTTTTTGGACAGATGCCGAAGACCAATCAGATGATCGAATTCCAGATCGCCCAGGAATATACCGGGCAGCAGCGGCATGTCTGCTACCTGATCCCCTGGTTTAAGGAGGTGCTCGAATTTGATACCTGTGTCCTCGGGGAGGGGAAGGAAGCAACGGTGCGGGATGTTGTTTCGGGGCGATTGTTTTCGCGTGCCGCCGGCGGGATATGCGCCGTGACCAATACGGGAAACGATATGAACTGGACCGGGCATGATCTGGCGGCGGCAAACCTCTACGGCTTCGGGCGTCTGGCTTTTGACCCGGCGCTTTCCGCGGAGGAGATCGCGACAGAGTGGATCCGTCTGACCTACGGCGATGATGAGAAGGTTATCGAAAATGTGAAAAAGATCCTGATGATGTCCTGGCCGGCCTACGAAAAATATACGGCGCCTCTCGGCATCGGCTGGATGGTGGTGCCAAATACCCACTACGGACCGGATCCGGACGGCTATGAGTATTCCCGCTGGGGTACCTATCATAAGGCGACCTGTCGTGAGATCGGCGTTGAGAGAAACGCCGGCGGCACGGGCTATGCCGGCCTGTATGCCGGACCGCTTGCGTCCCGCTTTGAAAAACCGGAGACGACGCCTGACGAGCTGATCCTCTTTTTCCACAGACTTCCCTACGACTATGTGCTGCATTCCGGCAAGACCGTGATCCAGCATATCTATGATTCGCATTTTGAGGGCGTTTCGGACGTCGATGAAATGGCCGCGCTCTGGGAGGCGTTAGAGGGAGCGGTCGAGCCCGGAGCTTTCAGACGCGTAAAGGAGAGGCTTGACTATCAGAGAGAGCATGCGAGGGAGTGGCGGGATGTGATCAATTCGTATTTTTACAGAAAGACTCTGATCGCGGACGATCGGGGCAGGGAGTTATATTGAATGAAGCTGTCGGGATTGTTATCGGATCATATGGTGCTGCAGCGGGAGAAGGAAAACGCGGCAAGGGGGTCCGCACGGCCGCTCCCGCGTCAAGGATATTGCAATTTTCGGATAAAACAGATAAAATTTATAACGCGGAAATGATCCGGTCTGAAAAACAGACCGGATCGGCATGAACCACGGTTCATGCCTAAGCGCACGATCTGCCGGAGCAGATCGGCGCAGAAAGTGTACAATTTACGGCGCAGAAGGAGAATGATATGGGCTTAAGCGGTGAGCTGAGCATCGGAGATGTTCAGAAAAAGAAGGAAGAGCTGAACCGGGTAAGCGGCATCAATACGAACCCGGGGCTGTTTCAGACAGAGAAGGAAAGCACGGGAAGGAGCAATCCCTATGCCGTACCCATGCAGGCCAGACAGCCTTATATGAGCCGGGTGGATGAGCTTGCGAACAAAGGACCTCTGATGGAGACCCGCATCCATACGCAGAACAGCGAGGATATCGCCTTTTCAAAGAGGATGGAAAAGGGGACTGTTACGAAGGAAGGGGAGAAGGAAAAAGACGTCAATTCCACCGAAAAACAGGATTTTGTCAAGGCGCGTTCCGATCTGGCGGTTTTCAACCAGGACGTGGTGAAAAACGGAACTTTTTCCTCCAAGGCGAAAGAGGCCGCCAGGCATTTCTTCAGCCAGCTGAAGGACTGGGCCGGCAGCTTTGAGGATGGCGGCTCGGGTTTTTACAGCAGCATGGGGATCAACAGTGTGATGGACTGCCTGTACGTCGACGGGATGAGCCTGAGGAATTATCTGCGGGAGCAGTATTATTACAAAACCACCGGAAAGCCCGCCCAGGACGAGGAAGCGGTCCGGAATTACGTGGCGATGATCGCCGCGCGGGGCAATCATATCATCACGCTCGTGCGCCCCACGGTCAAAAGCGACGGGGCGGAGGTCGAATATAAGAATCTCTATGTGGATCTGAGCAACGTCGGAGAAGAGGAGGCCGCACGTTCCCGGGAAATGCGGGAAAAAGGCAATCAGCTCAGAAGCAATATGAAAAAGCGCATCGACCGGGAAATGACGGAGCGGACGGGCATGGCCTACCGGATGGCTTATGGCTGTAAGTCAGACGGGTTTAACCGCATCGAGGGCGCAAAGAAAGGCCTGGGAGAAGCCGGAGAGGAGACCTCGGAGGAATATAAGGCGTTTGAGCAGGAATTTGAGCACTATAACGGCGGTTTACAGAAGCTCGGGCTGAAGCCCGGAAGGGATGATATCAACCTGGCGGTGGCAGAAAAGCTCAGAGAGCGCTGTGAGGAAGCGCTTCACGCGGCGGATGTTTTCCTGCGGAAAGGCTCTCAGAACGAACAGGCCATGCAGGCGGTAAAAAAAGCGAAAAAGGCGCTTCAGACGGACAAAGAGCTGCTTGACAGGGCAATCTCGACGAAGCTTGACGAAGAGGGCGCGACCATGCGCCTCGATGAACTCTTTGACAGCAAAAATCCCGATGAACCGGGCAAAAAGGATCCGGCCGGGGAGCCGGACGGTGCGCAGGGAGAGGAAAGTGGTAATGATTCAGTCTGACAAGCGAATCGGCGCAGGATCAGTTGAGGAAACGCCGCTATAATGATATAATGTTGAGGTGAGCGGCAAATCGGTTATTCTTTTGCCGTTTCTCTGCGCCGATCTGCCCCGGCAGATCGTGCGCTTAGGCATGAACCGTCGTTCATGCCGATCCGGTCTGCTTTTCAGATCGGATCATTTCCGCTTCCGCGCCGATCTGCCCCGGCAGATCGTGCGCTTAGGCATGAACCGTCGTTCATGCCGATCCGGTCTGCTTTTCAGATCGGATCATTTCCGCTAAACCTGTGAGTTCAGAAAAGGAGAATGAAGATGCAGCAAAGA
>JAILQQ010000132.1 GCA_024698885.1 Lachnospiraceae bacterium
CCTGAATGAGCGATCCTCCGGAAAAATCCGCGGCAGTATCCGACCGTTCAAAGTCGTTTCTGGCATCCTCCCTTTCGATCTCAAGGAATTCATACACGGTCTCGTGCTCATGTATCACTATAAGGGTATAGAGACTCCCGTCCGAAGAATCCTTCCGTCTGGCCGCATAGCATTCATTAACCTTCCCGCGAAACAGAGTGCCTGCGATCGCATATTCTGACATGCCGACATGCATCATCCGGCTCCTCCGGCAGTAACTGTACCTTCATCCGGACCCTCCGAGGCCTCCTGCAGCATCTTCTTCTTAACGATGGCATAGGCATAGGTGCAGATCACCGGCATATCGGTGCAGTAGATCCGTATCTCATAGACACCGTCCTTGGAAGGAGCGGTATAGATGCCGTCCGAGCTGATCTCTCCGCTGCCCGGGTTCGGCAGCTCATAGGTAATGCTGCACTTCTTCATATTATTGAACCGCACGCTGAAGAAATGGCTCTCCTTCGGACCCAGGATGACCGTAGGCGTATTGACGGAAATGCTCTTGTCATAATAATCCTCCGTCAGCGCGATCTCATCGCCCGAAGGGAAGCGGATCGCAACCCACTGGAAGGATAAAACCAGATAATCAACGGGCTTTAACAGTCTCGCAGCCACGACAAAGGTTCCCTTCTCATCAAGAACCTTCACTGCCGTTTCCACGTCCGCCAGCACATTGCTCCAGCTGCTGAAAAGCTCGGGATTACCGTATATTGTGCTCTGTTGATTAGTGCCAAGACGCGCATCCCCCGACAGGGAATAATAGCCCACGTCCACATAGACCCGTCCCGGGCCCAGGCCATGCGCGATCTCTCCGCTGTAGCGGATCTCTCCCTCTCTGGCGTTTCGTCCGAGGGGAATTTCAAGCGTACCGGAGGAAATATTGGAAAAATCAGCCCTTTTCGGTTCCCCGGAGGCTTTGGCCTCCCGGCCCGCGGACGCCATCCGAAGATCCACGTCCTTGACGAAGAAGGACATGTAGCGGTTACGGATCAGTTCCTGTGCCGGCAGCATGATAAAGCTTCTGACACCCGCTTTCTCGATACTCTCGATAATATAGGAGCCGGCCTGGCGCACCAGATGGATGCGTGCAAGGATCAGCGCGTCATCGCCAAAGGTCATATTCCTGGCTTCGAGGCTTAAATGCCCGATCTCCTGGCCGACCAGGGATAAGGGCGTATCCTCGGACAAACGCACCCGCATGGAAAAATGCGAGGAAACGCCGATCGCCTGATCATCCTCGAAGGCCGACATGGAATCGCTCCTTAAGATCACCTCCGTTTTATCCTCCGGCGTATTCATGACCGTCAGCCAGTATTCGCGGCGGCAGGATTCTCCGGCGGAGAGCATCAGATCCTCGATCCCGATCTCCATGTCATGGTCTCCCTCCGGCGTCAGGAAAACAGGCATTTCAAGAACACCGTGGCAGGAAAGCATGACGTTTTCGGTACTGACCTTTTTAATCTCCAGTACCACCTTTACGTTTCTGCCCTTGGCGACGGCCCGGGGCAGCATCAACGTCCCTGTGTAATTGCCGCTCTTGAAGAGCGTTTCCTTCAAAAGGAATTCATCATCGTCCTCATCGGCGATATCTCCTTCATCCTCTGTCAGGAAAAACTCATATTCCTCGGCGATGCGATTGTACTCGTACTCGTTATCCCCGTCCTTATGGTTGACACTGTATACGCTGTGAACGGCTTTTTCGCGATAGCGGAGCTTTAGCATCGCCACATCGCCGTTTAATTTGTCATAGCCCTCAATGGCGGAAAGCTTTTTGACCACGGACTTATCGACGACGATCTCCCGGCCGCTTCCGTCAATAGCCGCGCCGCTCTCCACGATGATGGAAAGGTCGTCAAGCCAGGTCACATCCAGCCCGCAGATGATGCCCTTGCCATACATAAGGCCGTTTAGGAAACGCTCCTTATTGATGTGGTAGTTCTGCTCCGCCTCCAGATCAACGCTTGTCAGCATTTTGCCCGGATAGTATCTGTTTCGCTCAAATGGGTACAGTTGATTGCTGCTCATGATTTTCTGTCCTTATCATTTTAGTTGGATCGGCATGAACGGAAGTTCATGCCCAAGCGCACAAATTGCACGCAATTTGGCGCAGTGTTCGGAAATGATCCAGTCAGGAAGCCTGACTGGATCGGCATGAACTGAAGTTCATGCCCAAGCGCACAAATTGCACGCAATTTGGCGCGGTGCCGAAATACAGTGTAACTGACTGATAGACACAAAACAGTTACATAGACTGCTTTTTCGGAATGGTGATAGTTACCTCTGTTCCCTCGTTCAGAACAGAACTGATGGCCAGTTCGGCATTGACCTGCCGTTTCAGCCTCTCCCTTACGTTGCGGATCCCGATATGCTCCCCGGAGATCTCCTGAAGCTCCTCCGGCTCAAAGCCGCGGCCGTTATCATGGATCGTCACAAAAATAGAATCAGCGTTCTCTCTGGTCGTAATGACTAAGATCCCCTCCCGTCCGGTCGGCACAATACCATGGCGCACCGCGTTCTCCACAAGGGGCTGCACGGTCAGCGCCGGCAGGGAAAAATCCGTCACCGGCGTGACGATGCTGTAATTCAGCTCCTCCGGAAACCTCAGTTTTTCCAGTGCCAGATACGCCCTGACATGATCCATCTCCTGTGTGAACGGGATCGGAGTCGCGCTCTCCATAAAACTCATATTGGCCCTGAGATAATCCGAAAGATCCGAGATCGCCTGCCTGCCTGTCTTCAGATCCTTTCCGCAGAGGATATAGATCGAGTTCAGCGTATTATACAGAAAATGCGATTTGATCTGTGAAAGCGCGATCCTCGTCTGCAGATCCTGGATCGTATCCTGCTGCTTTCCCAGCTCGTCCTCCCGCCTGATCGATGCTTCCCTGTCCTTTTTCCGGAGCAGGAGATCGATCAGGAGAAGCAACAGAAGCGCTGCCAGAAAGCCGCTCAGAAAATATACCGTCTCCATCACAGGTATGTCCCCATCAGCGTGCCGAGCGTAAATTCGGCCCAGGCGTACTGGGACATATATTCTCCCTTGAACAGGCTCCCGACGCCTTCCACATCCTTATTCTCCAGATAGTCATAATAATCGCATCCGAACCGGCTCGTAACGATGCCGATGGCACCCCTTTCCCGGATCACCGCGTCGCCGTATCCGTTTTCCTCCAGAAAATTCACCAGATCCGTCCGGATGTTCTTCAGGTAGGAGGTATGATCGTTGTCAAGCGTATCGTTCTCCCAGAGGACCGAGGCGATCTCCTTGTTGGTGGAAAGCGCTCCCCTGCGGTCCACGAGCCAGGCGAGCAGCTCCTTGGTCTTCTGATAGCGGAACTTGACAGGCTTGCCGTCCAAAAAAACCTCAAAGGTCCCGAAGGTCCTGATATAAAGCCTTTCCTCCCGCTTTTCCGCCGGATTCCGCAGGTTGCTTAACTCCGTCCGGATCTTGTCGGCCGTCACGGGCTTTAATACATAACCGCTCGCGCGCATGGCCATGGCTTCCACGGCGTATTCATCGTAGCCTGTCGTAAAGATGATATTGATATTCGGGTAGCGTCTGATCAGCTCGCTGGCCAAGGAAACGCCGTTAATGCCCGGCATTTCGATATCCAGGAAAGCTACGTCCGCCCCATTGTTCTCCTCGCACCACTGCAGGGCGTCCATCGGCCTCCTAAAGCCTCTGACCTCCGAATCGGGCGCGGCCAGGGCGATCTCCGTCATCAGCCCCTCAAGCGCCAGTTTTTCGTCATCTACCGCTATGATCCTCATGCCCTGCTCTTTGCCGCACCTTTCTTGCGGTCATCCGGCGCTACGAGAATAATGATGCACAGAAGGATACTCAGGGCTGAGATCACGATCAGCCATATTTTGCTGCTGTTATTCTTCTGCATGCTCTCCGAATGGATATAGTTCGCATCCCCGTCACTGCCGGCCTCCGAGGTCAGCACCGAGCTGCTGGCCGTCAGGGCGTCTCCACGGATGATCACGGTATAATCCGACGCATGGGTAAATTCAAACTCGGCATATCCGTTATTATCCACGCAGCTGGAATTCACGTACTCCAGATCCTTCTTATCCTCATCATAATAGTAGAGGTTTGCGTACATGCCCTTGTTGTCCTCTCCGACATTAAGGCGCATGAGCGCTGTAAAGCCGAAGATCCCGTCATGGGACAGGGACAGGTTCACGTGCGGGTACACATCCGCAATGGCGTTGATCTTCTGCGCCGGGATATTCTTGGTATCCAGCCTGACACGAAAATCGATATCATCCGGCACAAGTTCCGTATAGGACAGACCGTTCAATACCCAGGTCACGGTGTCGTCCATCTCAAAATAGCAGGTAACATCCCGTTCGCTGAAATCGTGCAGCATGGCCCGCGGTACCACGGTGCTGCCGTTCATGTCGATCATGATCTGGGCAGGCGCATCGCAGGCTGCCGTTTCCCGTTCGATCCTGTCCCAGCCGCTCGTAAGCTCCCTTCCGATGGGAATACCCTCGGACGCGTCCCGGATATAGGGGATCCTGTCTCTCACTTTTTCTTCCGCCGCGGATACGGCAGCCGCTGCTGCCTGTGCTTCTGCCTCGGCGGTTCTCGCATCCACATTGCTCCCGCCTGCTCCGGACGCGCCGGATCCGCCCGCGGTACTGCTCCCGCCGCCGGGTTTACTGCCTGCTCCGCCTGCACTGCTGCCGGAAGCACTGCCGCCGCCGGGTTTAGAGCCGCCGCCGCCCTGTGACTTATCCTCCTTCGTGGTGAGCTTGGTGCTTCTCACCTCGCTGAGATTGCCGGCCTTGTCCTCGACGACCGCGTAAACCATGTAATCCGTCTTCGGGCTCAGACCGTCAAAGCTGAACTGGCCCTCATCGCTCTTTTTTCCGCTGTCCTTCACGTCCTTGGCCTTGGGTGCGTCCTCGCTCTTTCCCTTCACCATCGCGTAATAGGTCTTGACGCCGCTTTCTCCGTCCGTTCCCTTCACGGTAACCGTAGCGGAGGTCTCCTTGGGCGTTGCCTTCGCGCTGCTGACCTTCGGCTGCTTCTCGTCCTCCCAGATCCCCTTTGAAGAGACATAGGCCGCGGAAACGCCCTCCGTTAACGGCGTAACCTTCGCATAGATATAATTCAGCTGGTTCTTTTTGAGCGCCGGTCTGGAATTCGGGTCATAATCGGACCAGGCGCCGTTCACCTCCTTCTCAAGCGCCGACGTGGAGCTGAAGAACTTATCCGAAATATAATACTGTATCCCGCTGTAGGGGACGCCCTGGGTCGTCATCTCGATATAGATGTCCTTCTGCTCCTTATAGCAGGCATCCACCGTTTCCTTCCCCTGCAGGGTATTGTATTCCTTATCCTCCACCTTGATCTTAAGGCCCACCGAGCCTTTCATATCGCTGGACTTGACCTCGCTGATATTCCCGGCTTTGTCCACGGCCACCGCGTAAAAGGTATAGGCCGTATTGGCGTTCAGGTTCTTGATCGTCGCCGTTCCCGAAGCGGCGTTTACGCCTTTTTTCACGATGTCCGCCGCCTTCGGTGCCGCATCGCTGCTTTTCTTTGCGATGATATAGTAGGTCTTGATCCCGCTCAGCTCATCCTTCCCGCCGACCACGTTAACCGTGGCCTGGGTTCCCTTCATGGTCGCCTTCACGCTGTCGATGGTGGGCTTCACCTCGTCCTCGATGATGCAGCGGGAGGAAAGATATTTACCGTTTACATAGACATAAACATAGTTCGCCTGGTTCTTGAACAGGCCAGGCTTCGAATCCTTGTTATAATTCGACCATTTATATTTTGTATCCTTCAGCGCATCCTCCGAGGATATGAATGTATCCAGGATCAGGTACTTACCGGTCGTTCCCTCGGGAAGGATCGTGATATCCTCCTGTCGGTTCATATAGCCGTCCACGGCATCTTTGGCCTGAAGGCTGAAGTACTCGAGGTCCCGGATCACCAGGCCCAGATTGGATTTATCGCATTTCAGCGTGAAATTCTTCGTAAAATCGCTGGTAACGCCTCCGACGATCTTTCCGTTCTTTACCGTTGCGGTAAGCGTGTAATCTCCCGCGCTTGCCGTAAACTGGCCGTTTGCGTCCAGTTTGACAGCGGTCCCGCCCTTCTTTAAGGTCAGAGTCACCGTCTGTTTTGTCGCATTATACGGTTCTACGGTAAAAGTCGACCCAAAAGCCTCACTGTCCTTCACCGTATAAACGTGGTCCGGATACAGATATCCCAGATCCGACTTCGAACTGACAATATCCGTCACCGATATCCCAGACGCTGCGGTAGCCGACACGGTAACCAGCGTAAACGTGGAAAAATGATCCGTTGTCACAGCCGCGCTGTTATCGGCGGTATTGACCTCCGCTCCCATGGAGACCGCACTTTCAAGGCCATCATTGAAATGATAAACGGAAAACTCCGCGTCATCACCCATCTCTCCGATCATGCTGACATCGGAAAAAGTCACCTTTGCCTCGCCGTGTTCCGTATTCGGCTGTATTTCACTGCCTTCTCCGTCCATTACGCTGATATCAAAGGAAAGCATCTGAAGCGCGGGCTGCTCTGTTTCTGCGGTATCCGCGGAAACCTCCCCGTCCTGTCCCTGCTCCGGCAGGCTTTCTTCCGTCTTTGGCGCAATGCCCCTGTCTGACAGGATCACCTGCTCCATCTTATTTCGTTCGGACTCTCCGTCGACCCTTCTCACAACGAGGATCGCGTCCTCGGGGAATACGCCCTCAGGAGCCTCAAGCGTCACGCGCACTCCGCCGACAACGGTAAATCTCTCCCAGGTTTTCTCCAGTTCGTTTCCGCTGACGGTCTTTTCGGGTAATTCCTTCTTTTCCTTCTCTTCGGGCTCCTTCTCCGATTTTCCGATGGTCACGCGGATCTCCGGAAGAGCGGTCCTAAGCTCAAAGCGGTTTGTGTCGATATCCGGCACAAAATAGAATACGTCACCCTCCACGGCCGCCTGAAAAACGCTGCCATAGGGACTCTTTTCCCTGTCAAGCTCCCATTCCACATCCGTAAGCTCCAGTGCTTCGGACCCGGGCGGGATCACGGTCTCATTCTCTTCAGGCGCAGGCTCCACAGGCGTCTGCGTCGGTTCTGCAGGCGTCTCAGCCGGCGCTTCTGTCGGCGCAGCCGTCGGTTCCACCGGCGTCTCTTCGCCCGTCGGCTCCGGATTTCCTTCCTCCGGTTGTTCGCCTTCCGGTGTCTGGTTCATCTCTTCCCCGTCTCCGGTATCCGGATAGGCCTCTCCTTCACCGCCGTAAACAGGTTCCTCTTCCCCGGAAACCGTTTCCTCTCCTTCTTCTGCCGGCTCTCCTTCTCCCTGATAGCCGCCTTCTCCTTCCGGAAACTCCGCATTTCCTTCTTCCTCTGTGCCGGAAGGCTCCTTGGCGTAAACGGGAATGCCGAAAAACAGGTCAAAAAGCGAAGAAAGGGAACCCTCTGTCACGGTCTCCTCTCCCTCCGTGGGCGCAGGCTCTGGTGCCGGCGGCTCTGCCGGTTCATTTTCATGATTTTCCGAAGGCTCGCTTGTTTCCGGTGCCGGCGTTTCAGACGGTGCTTCCGTCGGCGCGGGCTCCGAAGGCGTTTCCGTCGGCGCGGGCTCCGAAGGCGTTTCCGTAGGCGCAGGCTCTGCTGGCGTCTGTGTCGGCTCTGCCGTCGGCGTCTCGGCCGGTGCTTCTGTCGGCGCAGCCGTCGGTTCCGCCGGCGTCTCTGTCGGCGTTTCCGCCGGTGCTTCCGTCGGCGCGGCTGTCGGTTCCTTCTCTTCCTCCTGTTCCGGCTTCTCCTTTGCCGGCGTAGGCGTTGGCGTTGCTTCGCCTTCTTTTTCTTCGGGTTCTTCCGGCGCAAGCGCGGTCGCGTACAGCATCGACGGGAAACGAACATCCTCGAGCGATCCCTTTAACGGGATCGTCTGATCCCGCACGGAAGGAGGCAGCTCCGCAAATTCCGTGATCACCGTTTTATCCGTATCGGCATTAACGGCAAAGCTCCCGATATTGAAGCCTGTACTGATAATGGCCACGGCTAACGTCCCCGCGAACAGTCTTTTTCTGAAACGACTGAGATCTCTCCATTTATTGCGAATCATCCCTGATTTCTCCTTTCCAGACCGCGCCGATCTGCCTCTGCGCCGATCCGCTTGCGGATCGTGCGCTTAGGCA
>JAILQQ010000015.1 GCA_024698885.1 Lachnospiraceae bacterium
TGCTGTAAAAAAAGGAACGGCACAGGCCCCTCACCGTTCGCTGTTTAACGCACTGGGCTTTACGAAGGAAGAAATGGAACGGCCTCTTGTCGGGATCGTGAGCTCCTATAACGAGATCGTTCCGGGACATATGAACCTTGATAAGATCGTCAACGCGGTCAAGCAGGGTGTTGCGATGGCCGGCGGGACACCGGTTGTCTTCCCGGCGATCGCCGTGTGCGACGGGATCGCGATGGGACATATCGGCATGAAATATTCCCTGGTAACGAGGGACCTGATCGCGGATTCCACAGAGTGTATGGCGCTGGCCCATCAGTTTGACGCCCTTGTGATGGTGCCAAACTGCGACAAAAACGTACCGGGGCTTTTAATGGCGGCGGCAAGGATCAACGTTCCCACGGTATTTGTTTCCGGCGGACCGATGCTAGCCGGCCACGTGCATGGCAGAAAAACCTCGCTCTCGAGCATGTTTGAAGCAGTCGGCGCGCACGCGGCGGGAAAGATCGATGACGATGAGCTCGTTTATTTTGAGGAGCATGTCTGCCCGACCTGCGGCTCCTGCTCCGGCATGTATACCGCCAATTCCATGAACTGCCTGACAGAAGCGCTCGGCATGGGGCTGAAAGGAAACGGGACGATCCCGGCCGTTTATTCGAACCGGATCAGACTGGCCAAGGAAGCGGGCATGGCCGTGATGGAGCTCTACCGGAAAAATATCAGGCCTTTGGATATCATGACAAAGGAAGCCATCCTGAACGCGCTGACCGTGGATATGGCGCTTGGCTGCTCTACCAATTCGATGCTGCATCTGCCGGCGATCGCGCATGAGACAGGCTTTGACTTCGATATCAGCCTTGCCAATGAGATCAGCGAAAAAACGCCGAATCTTTGCCACCTCGCGCCGGCCGGACCGACCTATATGGAGGACCTGAACGAAGCGGGCGGTGTTTACGCTGTGATGAAGCAGCTTTCTGAGCTCAATCTGCTAAATCTGGATTGTATGACCGTGACGGGAAAGACCGTCGGCGAGAATATAAAAGACGCGGTGAACCTCAATCCCGAGGTGATCCGGCCGAATGACAACCCCTACAGCAAGACAGGCGGACTGGCCGTTTTAAAGGGAAATCTGGCACCGGACGGCGGCGTCGTAAAGCGCTCGGCCGTGGCAGAGGAGATGCTGACGCATGAAGGCCCGGCGCGGGTATTTGACTGTGAGGAGGATGCGATCGAAGCAATCAAGGGCGGAAAGATCGTGCCCGGCGATGTCGTCGTGATCCGCTACGAGGGACCCAAAGGCGGCCCCGGGATGCGGGAGATGTTAAATCCGACATCGGCCATTGCCGGCATGGGACTGGGAAGCTCAGTCGCGTTAATTACGGACGGAAGATTTTCCGGCGCGTCGCGCGGCGCGTCCATCGGCCATGTTTCTCCGGAGGCGGCGGTTGGGGGACCGATCGCGCTTTTGCAGGAGGGCGACAGGATCCGTATCGATATCCCGCATATGAAGCTTGATTTCGATGTTTCGGACGAGGAACTGGCAAAAAGAAGAGCTGCCTGGAAGCCGAGGGAGCCGAAGGTGAAGAGCGGATACCTGGCACGCTATGAGAAGCTTGTGACCAGCGGAAACCAGGGCGCGGTATTGAAGGTGCCTGAATAAGGATTAGGGCGCAGTAAGGAAATGATCCGGTCAGCAGGCTGACCGAATCGGCATGAGCAGGTACATGCCTAAGCGCACGGTTCGTAAACGAACCGGCGCAGACAAGGAGAGTAAAAGATGCAGCTGACCGGTTCACAGATTGTACTTGAGGTTCTGAAGGAACAGGGAGTCGATACGGTATTCGGCTATCCCGGCGGAACGATCTTAAATATTTATGACGCACTTTACGACGAAAAAAGCATCCGGCATTACCTGACCTCCCATGAGCAGGGAGCGGCTCACGCGGCGGACGGATACGCGCGGGCGACGGGAAAGACGGGCGTTTGCTTTGCGACCTCCGGTCCCGGCGCGACGAATCTGGTGACGGGTATTGCCACCGCCTATATGGATTCCGTGCCCATGGTGGCGATCACGGCCAATGTGGCGCTGCCGTCGCTTGGAAAGGACAGCTTTCAGGAGGTGGATATCGCCGGCGTGACCATGCCGATCACAAAGCACGGCACCATCGTGAAGGATGTGAATAAACTGGCGGATACATTACGGCGGGCCTTTGCCATCGCAAACAGCGGCAGACCGGGCCCGGTGCTTGTGGATATCACGAAGGACGTAACGGCGGCCAAAGCCGAGTTTAAGCCGGCTGAGCCGAAAACCTTAAAGCTGCCTGTCCGGTATTCGAAGGAGGAGATCGACAAGGCGGTCCGCATGATTCAGAAGGCCAAGAAGCCTTTTATCTATACGGGCGGCGGAACGATCATCTCCGGCGCGGCAAAGGAGCTTCAGACCTTTGCGCATAAGCTGCAGGCGCCGGTCTGCGATACGTTGATGGGCAAGGGCGGCTTTGACAATCTGGATCCGCTGTATACCGGGATGATCGGCATGCATGGCACGAAGGCTTCGAACTTCGGCGTAAGCCGTGCGGACCTTCTGATCGCGATCGGCGCGAGATTCTCTGACCGTGTGATCGGAAACGCAAAGAAATTCGCCCAGGGCGCGAAGGTGATCCATATCGACATCGACCCGGCGGAGATCAATAAAAATATCAAAGTGGATCTGAGCATCATGGGGGATGTGAAGGAGGTTTTACAGAAGCTGAACGAACGTCTTCCCGAAATGGAAAGGGATGAGTGGGTACAGGAGATCGAGACCCTGAAGGAGCAGTATCCGCTTTCCTATGACCGTTCGCAGTTAACCTGCCCCTATGTACTTGAGGAGCTTTATAAGCTGACGGACGGAAAAGCGGTCATTACAACGGACGTCGGACAGCATCAGATGTGGGCGGCCCAGTTCTACAAGTACAGCGAGCCCAGAACGTTTCTTTCTTCCGGCGGCCTCGGCACCATGGGCTACGGTCTCGGCGCGGCCATCGGCGCGCAGGTCGGACGGCCGGATAAACGGGTGATCAACATTGCCGGGGACGGGTGCTTCCGCATGAACATGAATGAGCTGGCAACCGCGAGCCGCTATCAGATCCCGATCATTGAGGTGGTGATCAACAATTCCGTGCTGGGGATGGTCAGACAATGGCAGACACTGTTTTATAACAAGCGTTATTCAAACACGATCCTGACCGACCGCGTGGATTACGTGAAGGTGGCGGAGGGACTTGGCTGCAAAGCACGCCGTATCACGAAGATCGAAGAAACAGACGATGCGATCAACTGGGCGCTTTCGTTAAAGGAGCCTGTGGTCTTAGAGGTCGTGATCGACGAGGATGACAAGGTATTTCCGATGGTCCCGGCCGGTTCGCCAATTTCGGAGGCATTTGACGCTTCTGACCTAAAAGAATAATATTTCTTGAAAAAAAGCTGTTTATCGTTTAAAGTATTAAAGGTGCCATCCGGCATCTAAAAAAACACAGAGAGGAGATTATTATGAAAAAGAAATTGATGAGCGTTTTACTGGCAGCGGCTTTGGTTTCTTCTGTACTTGCGGGCTGCGGCGGTGCTGCTCCCCAGGCTTCCTCTGAGGCATCTGCTTCGGAAGAGTCGAGCGGACAGGCGGCCTTTAAGATCGGCGGTATCGGCCCTACGACCGGTGCGGCGGCGATCTACGGCAGCGACGTACGCGATGCCATCACGATCGCGGTGGATGAGATCAACGCGGCGGGCGGTATCAATGGTTACCCGATCGAGTATAAGTTTGAAGACGACGAGCATAATGCCGAGAAGGCTATCAACGCCTATAATACCTTAAAGGACTGGGGCATGCAGCTCTTAGTCGGTACGGTTACCTCCGCGCCCTGTATCGCGGTCAGCGAGAAGACGAAAGAGGATAATATGTTCC
Source organism: Lachnospiraceae bacterium (assembly GCA_024698885.1). GTDB lineage: Bacteria > Bacillota > Clostridia > Lachnospirales > Lachnospiraceae > UBA2868. The sequence continues at coordinate 3,941 of JAILQQ010000015.1, forward strand.
AGCTGACGCCTTCGGGAACGGCTGTGAACTGCGTACAGTATGACAATGCTTTCCGCGTATGCTTCTCAGACCCGAACCAGGGTTCCGCTTCCGCGGACTATATCGCGGGCAATGCTTCCTTAAAGGATAAGAAGATCGCGATCATCTATGACAGCTCCACAGAGTATTCCACCGGTATCCACGACAGCTTCGTGGCAAAGGCCGGCGAGCTTTCCCTAGATATCGTTTCGGATACCTCCTTTACGACGGATTCCGCAACGGATTTCTCGGTCCAGCTGCAGACCGCCAAGGACGCGGCCGCAGAGCTTCTGTTCCTGCCCATCTACTATACGGAGGCTTCCCTGATCTTACAGCAGGCCGACGGTATGGGATACGCACCGGTCTTTTTCGGTGTTGACGGCATGGACGGTATCCTCGGCGTTGAGAACTTTGATACTTCCTTAGCGGAGGGCGTTTATCTTCTGACTCCCTTCTCCGCAACGGCGGATGATGAGCTGACGGTTAATTTCGTTAAGAAATTCAATGATATGACCGGTCATATTCCGAATCAGTTCGGCGCGGATGCCTATGATGCGCTTTACGCGATCAAGGCTGTGGCGGAAGCCCAGAACGTAACGCCGGATATGAGCGTTTCCGATATCTGCGAGGCGATGAAGAAGGGTATGGTGGAGATCGAGCTTACCGGCGTGCTGACTTCCCCGGCGGCGATCACCTGGACAGCGGCAGGCGAGCCGAACAAGGATCCCCGTGCCGTTATCATCGAAAACAGCGAATACGTACTGGCGGAATAATTAACGTAAATGAATTAAAGGTATAAGGGATTAAGCGCCATGCGCCTTTGGCGCATGGCGTTTCTGGTATGTGACACAGGGAGCTTTTATGTTGAATTTTCTGACGTATCTGGTAAACGGGATCAGTCTCGGGAGCATCTACGCGATCATCGCTCTCGGCTATACCATGGTCTACGGCATTGCGAAGATGCTGAATTTCGCCCACGGCGATGTGATCATGATCGGTTCCTATCTGATCTATACTTTTATGGTGACGGGCGGGGTAAACCCGCTCCTGTCCGTGCTTCTTGCGATGGTCTGCTGTACGGTGCTCGGGATCGTGACCGAGAAGGTGGCCTATAAACCGTTGCGGGGCGCCTCCTCGTCCCTTGCGGTGCTGATCACGGCGATCGGCGTCAGCTATCTTCTGCAGAATCTGGCACTGCTTATCTTTACGGCAAATCCCAAGTCCTTTTCCCCTGTCATCACCTGGGAAGGGATATCGCTGTTTGATGGGGAGCTGCGCATTCAGGGCGTAACGATCGTTACGATCATCACGAGCCTGATCGTGCTGGTCTGCCTTCAGCTTTTTATCAACAGGACCAGACAGGGACAGGCCATGATCGCCGTTTCGGAGGATAAGGGCGCCGCGGCCCTCATGGGGATCAACGTGAATAACACGATCTCCCTGACCTTTGCCATCGGCTCGGGACTCGCGGCCGTGGCAGGGGCGCTGCTTTGCTCGGCCTATCCGAATCTGACGCCGTATACAGGCGCGATGCCGGGTATCAAGGCGTTCGTCGCGGCGGTCCTTGGCGGGATCGGATCGATCCCGGGAGCTATGATCGGCGGCCTGACGCTTGGCGTGATCGAGAGCCTTAGCAAACGCTATATCTCAACACAGCTGGCGGACGCTATTGTTTTTTCCATTCTGATCATCGTTCTTTTGGTACGGCCTACCGGACTGTTAGGGAAGAAGATCCAGGAAAAGGTATGAGGGGCATATGATGAAAATGACAAAACAAACCAGAAGAGACCTGATTACCTACGGTATCGTGATCGTATTCTATATCGTCATGCAGCTTTTGGATCTGGCGGGGATCCTGTCATTTCATGTCAAGGGGCTGTTAGTGCCTTTATGCTATTATGCCATCGCGGCTGTGGCGCTGAATCTGGTCGTGGGTATTCTCGGGGATCTGAGCCTCGGGCATGCGGGCTTTATGTGCATCGGCGCCTTCAGCTCGTCCCTGTTTTCCGTGACTCTGAAGGACAGCGGCTTTCCGGCTGGCCTGAGATTTTTCCTGGCCTTGCTGATCGGCACCTTTTTTGCGGCACTGTTTGGCTTTTTGATCGGTATTCCGGTCCTTCGCCTGAACGGAGACTATCTGGCGATCGTTACGCTTGCCTTCGGAGAGATCATCAAGAATATCCTGGCGGCCGTATATTTCGGCTACGACGAGGAGGGACTCCATATTGCCTTCAAGAGCTTCCCTCTGCAGGGAGAGGGGAAAATGCTGATAAACGGGGCGATGGGGATCCAGGGCACGCCGACGGATTCGACCTTTACAATAGCGGTTGTTATCTTATTGCTGGCGCTGTTTATCGTACAGAATATCGTTCGTTCGAGAACCGGACGGGCGATCATGTCCATCCGGGATAACCGGATCGCGGCGGAGGCTGTCGGGATCCAGATCACGAAATATAAGATGACCGCCTTTACGATCTCCGCGGCGATCGCGGGGACGGCCGGCGTGTTGTTCTCCCATAATACGACGACGTTAACGGCAACGAGCACGTATTTCGGCTATAATGTTTCAATCCTGATCTTAGTTTACGTGGTGCTTGGCGGTATCGGCAATATCAGGGGCAGTGTCATCGCGACGGCGATCCTTTATATCCTGCCGGAGATGCTGCGGGGTCTCAGCAATTACCGGATGCTGATCTACGCGATCGTGCTGATCATCATCATGCTGATCAACTGGGCACCGGCTGCGATCACCTTCCGCGAGAAGTACGGGATCAGTGCTTATCTGGCGCGCAGGAAGGAAAACAGGACGCCGGTTTCGGATATGGGAAGCGGAAAGGGGGGATCCTGATGGCAGCGTTACTTTCCGTGAATCATCTGAGTATTTCCTTTGGCGGCCTGCGTGCCGTGGATGATTTTAATGTAGAAATAGAAAAGGGCGCGCTGTATGGGCTGATCGGCCCGAACGGCGCCGGCAAGACGACGGTTTTCAATCTGCTGACGGGCGTTTATAAACCGGATGAGGGAAGGATCTTCCTCGGGGACAGAAATATCACGGGGCTCAGTACGGTGGAGATCAATCAGGCCGGGATTGCCAGGACCTTTCAGAATATCAGGCTCTTTAAGGATATGTCGGTGCTTGATAACGTAAAGGTCGGGCTTCATAACCGGTATCCGTACTCCACACTGGCCGGTATCCTGAAGCTCCCCGTGTATTTTAAGACCGAAAAGGAAATGGACGAGAAGGCCCTGGAGCTTTTGAAGGTTTTTGAGCTCGACGGGGAAAGCGAAACGCTTTCCAAAAACCTTCCCTACGGCAAGCAGCGGAAGCTTGAGATCGCAAGAGCGCTCGCCACGGATCCAAAGCTTTTGCTTCTTGATGAGCCGGCGGCCGGCATGAATCCGAATGAAACCGGCGAACTGATGGATACCATCCGCTTTGTGCGGGATCATTTTGATATGACGATACTGCTGATCGAGCATGATATGAAGCTGGTGGCGGGGATCTGCGAGGCTCTGACCGTCTTAAACTTCGGTTCGGTGCTTTGTCAGGGACAGACGAGTGAGGTTCTTAAGAACCCCGAAGTGATCAAAGCATATCTGGGAGACTGAAGATGCTGAAAGTAGAGAACCTGGAAGTGAATTACGGCATGATCAAGGCGATCAAGGGGATCAGTTTTTCGGTAGAGAAGGGAGAGGTGGTTGCCCTGATCGGCGCAAACGGCGCCGGCAAGACAACGGTGCTGCATACCATTACGGGCCTTCTTTCCGCTGACGCCGGCCGTATCGAATTTGACGGAAAAGATATCACCAAAACGCCTGCCCATAAGATCGTCAGCATGGGGATGGCGCATGTGCCGGAGGGCAGAAGGGTATTTGCCAATCTGTCCGTGATACAGAACCTGAGAATGGGCGCGTTTACGCGAAAGGACAAGGCAGAGATAGAGAAAAACCTGGAGATGGTCTTTGCGCGGTTCCCGCGGCTGAAGGAAAGGGTAAACCAGCTTTCCGGGACGTTGTCGGGCGGCGAGCAGCAGATGCTTGCGATGGGAAGGGCATTAATGTCAAATCCGCAGATCATCCTCATGGATGAGCCGTCCATGGGACTGTCCCCGATCTTAGTGAACGAGATATTTGATATCATCGGGAAGGTTAAGGCAGACGGGACGACGGTCCTTTTGGTGGAGCAGAACGCGAAGAAGGCGCTTTCCATCTCCGACAGGGCTTATGTACTGGAAACCGGACGGATCGTGCTGACCGGGCAGGCATCGGAGCTTCTGAACAATGAAGAGATCAAAAAGGCTTACCTCGGGGAATAGGCAGGAGGAAACGATATGAGCGATCAGAAAATAGTGATCACGATTTCAAGGCTCTATGGGAGCGGGGGCAGGACTGTCGCGGAGAGACTCTCAAAGCGGCTTGGGATCCCGTATTATGACAAGGATCTGATCCGGCTTGCTTCCGAGGATTCCGGCATCAATGAGGCGCTTTTTGCGAATGCCGACGAGAAGGTCCGGAAAACTTCGGTTTTCAAGGCCGCCAAAAGCGTGTATAACGGGGAAATCATTCCGCCGGAATCCAAGGATTTTACTTCAAACCGGAACCTGTTTAATTTCCAGGCGAAGATCATCAAGAAGCTCGCGGAAACGGAAAGCTGCGTGATCGTGGGACGCTGCGCGGAATTTGTGCTGAAGGACTATGACAACGTTCTTTCCGCCTTTATCCATGCCCCGCAGGCTTACTGTCTGGAAAAAGCAGGGGAGATCCTGAACCTGACCGGCCGGGAGCTGGAAGATTATGTAAACCGGATCAACCGCCAGAAGGAAGAATATCATCAGTTTTATACCGGACGGAACTGGTTCGATGCAAGGAACTACGATATCTGCCTTGACAGCTCAAAGCTTGGCTTTGACCGCTGCGTCGAGGAGATTGTAGCGTATATGGGCGTTCGTTTTGGAGAACAATCGATAAGGAAATGATCCGAAACCGGCGCAGATAAGGAGGAAAAAAGATGAGCAGAGTGTATAATTTTTCCGCGGGACCGGCGGTGCTGCCGGAGGAAGTGCTGCGGGAAGCGGCAGATGAAATGCTGGATTACAAGGGAAGCGGCATGTCCGTCATGGAGATGAGCCACCGTTCCAAAACCTATGACGGGATCATCAAGGAGGCCGAGAAGGATCTGCGGTCTGTGATGAATATTCCCGCCAATTACAAGGTCCTGTTTTTGCAGGGCGGCGCGAGCCAGCAGTTTGCCATGATCCCGATGAACCTGATGAAAAACCGGGTGGCGGATTATATCATTACGGGCCAGTGGGCGAAGAAGGCATATCAGGAAGCAAAGCTTTACGGAACGGCCAATGCCGTCGCCGACAGCAGCGATAAGACCTTTTCCTATATCCCGGACTGCTCCGACCTTCCGATCTCAAAGGATGCCGACTATGTCTATATATGCGAAAACAATACGATCTACGGGACCAAGTTCCATACGCTGCCGGATACCAAGGGAAAGACCCTGGTCGCCGATGTGTCCTCCTGCTTCCTGTCGGAGCCCGTGGATGTGACGAAATACGGCGTGATCTACGGCGGTGTGCAGAAGAATATCGGCCCGGCCGGCGTCGTCATCGTGATCATCAGAGAGGATCTGATCACCGAGGACGTTCTGCCCGGGACGCCGACCATGCTCAGATACAAGACCCACGCGGATGCGGATTCACTCTACAATACGCCGCCGGCTTACGGGATCTATATCTGCGGCAAGGTTTTCAAGTGGATCGAAAAAATGGGCGGTCTTACCGCCATGAAGGAGCGCAACGAGAAAAAGGCAAAGCTCCTGTATGATTTCCTGGATCATTCCGCTCTGTTTAAGGGTACGGTGGAAAAGGATTCCCGTTCCCTTATGAACGTTCCTTTCGTGACGGGGAACGATGAACTGGACGCGGCATTTGTCAAGGAAGCGGCCGAAGCCGGTCTCGTCAGCCTGAAGGGGCACAGGAGCGTCGGCGGTATGCGCGCTTCCATCTATAATGCGATGCCGATCGAGGGCGTTGAGGCTCTCGTCAGATTTATGGGAGAATTTGAAAAGGCGCACGCATGATCATCCTGAACAAAAAGAAAAGTCATTCGGTGGATTTCCTGTTAATGTATGAGTCCAAGGTCAGAGAGCTGGAGGGGATCTGCCTGATCGCAAACGAACTGGCAGGCAGAGGATATTCCGTCGGCATTTTCAATAAATGGCCTTCCTTTTTATACGGGCAGGTGATCAGGCCCTCTGCCAAGGTGCTTCTGATCCCTTCCGCCTACCGGGATCCGTCGTTATATATCCTGTTAGCGAAGGTGAAGGGTGCGAGCAGCGTGATCAACCTGCAGTGGGAACAGATCTACAGCAGAAGGGATCTGACCAATCCGGATTCGCCCTGGAAGATCACCGGAGATGTCCGAAAAGTGACGCATATTTCCTGGGGTGATGTGAACTACAGCAAGCTTACGAAGGAGGATGGCGTGGAAAGCCGCCTCGTGAAGAAGGTGGGACATGTGGGGCTTGATTACCTGCGACCCGGGCTCCGGGGCTTTTACCGGACGAGAGAGGAGCTCTGTCAGGAATTCGGGATACAGCCTGAAACAAAGCTCTGCCTGTTTATTTCCTCGTTCTCCTTTACGAACCTGCCCGAGAATATGGTGGAGCCGGAACTGAAGGAGCTGTACCGGGTTTCCTATGAAAGCCAGCGGATCATCTTAGAGTGGATCATGAAGGTCCTTGCAAAATACCCCGGGATGACCTTTGTATACAGACCGCATCCCTCGGAGGCGAATAACCGGGCGCTCTGGGATCTGGCAGCGCAGAATGACCATTTTAAGGTCATCAAGGACTATTCCGTCAAGCAGTGGATCCTGATCTGCGATACGATCTATAACTGGTACAGTACTTCTTTAGCGGAGGTTTATTTTGCGGGAAAGAGCTGCTATTTCTTAAGGCCCTGCGTGATCCCGGCGGAATATGAGTGCCTGATCATGGAGGAGCTAGAGTCGCTCAAAACCTACGAGGAATTTGAAGGATCGCTCTTTTCCACAGAGTGCGCGCTGCCGGTCCCCGAAGAGGTGATTCTGGAAAATTACAGCTATGATGAAAACTGCCCGACCTATCAAAAAATCGCGGATGTCGCCGAAGAGCTCTACCGCTCCGGAGATTCCCGTTTTGAACACAAACGGACCGGGAAGGATACGATCGATAACCTGAAGCTCGTCCTGAAGGCTTCCTTTTTAGGGAAGCTTCGCAAGAAGCTTGGTCTGCAGAGCCCCGTGAAGCCGCAGGACGCGGAATACGAAGATTATATCACGCAGATGTACCGCAACAATATCGTGACGGAGGAAGAATTCCTTTCGATGATCGACCGGCTGAAGCGGGTCCTTTGAGGGTTTTTCCGTTTCGGACCGTTTTTGTTCATCCTTGACAAAAAAACGGTTACTCTTTATACTTTTCTTAGTAATTTTTCATTATTACTAAGCGCACGGTTTGCCGGCAAACCGGCGCAGACAGGAGGAAAAGACATGGCTTCCATTCTCGACAAGTTCAGACTGGATGATAAGATAGCATGGGTCACAGGCGCTTCCTACGGACTGGGACTTGCTTACGCGACGGCTTTTGCGGAGGCCGGCGCGAAGATCGTATTTAACGATATCAATGAAGAGCTCGTGGACAGAGGGCTCGCGGAATATGAAAAGCTTAAGATCGATGCCTACGGCGCTGTCTGTGATGTGACAAAGGAAGAGGATGTCGCGAAATTTGTCGCTGATGTCCGGGAAAAGTTCGGGATCATTGATATCCTTGTCAATAACGCCGGTATCATCAAACGGATCCCGATGACGGAAATGACGCTGGAGCAGTGGAATCAGGTCATTGACGTGGACCTGACCGGACCTTTTATCTGCAGCAAGGCCGTGCTCCCGGATATGATCCAAAAGGGGTCCGGCAAGATCATCAATGCCTGTTCGATGATGAGCGAGCTGGGGCGCGAGACGGTATCCGCCTATGCGGCGGCCAAGGGCGGGCTCAAGATGCTGACGAGAAATATCTGTTCCGAATACGGACAGTACAATATCCAGTGCAACGGTATCGGACCCGGTTATATCGCGACGCCGCAGACCGCACCGCTTCGGGAAAAGCAGGCGGACGGCTCGATGCATCCCTTCGACCGGTTTATCCGTTCCAAGACCCCGGCGCAGAGATGGGGAAAGACGGAGGATCTGATGGGACTCGCGGTCTTTTTGGCATCGCCTGCCTCGGATTTTATCAACGGCCAGGTGATCTATATCGACGGCGGTATTCTGGCTTATATCGGCCAGGATCCGGGAAATCTCGATGTTTCGAAGCTCCAGGCAGAAGAAGAATCGGATCTGAAGATCTGTGAATAAGAGGAAATGATCCGGTCTGCCAGGGCAGATCGGCGCAGAGACGGAGGCGGATATGGTAGATTATACAGAAGGCGGCGGCTATCAGTATCATATCGGGACCAGACAGGGAGAGGTAGGAAAATACGTGATCCTGCCCGGCGATCCGGGGCGCGTGGAGAAGATCGCCGCGCATTTACAGGACGCGAAGCAGGTTGCTTTTAACCGGGAATTCAAGACCTATACCGGAACGCTTGAGGGCGTCCCGGTCAGCGTGACTTCCACGGGGATCGGCGGCCCGTCGGCTTCGATCGCGATGGAGGAGCTGTACCGGTGCGGCGCGGATACCTTTGTGCGGGTCGGCACCTGCGGCGGGATGCAGGAAGATATCATGGGCGGCGACCTGGTCATCGCAAGCGGCGCGATCCGGATGGAGGGCACGAGCAGGGAATATGCGCCGATCGAATTTCCCGCGGTGGCGGATTTTACGGTCACGCAGGCGCTCAGGGAGGCGGCCGGGGCTGTTTCCGCCAGATACCATGTCGGCGTCGTGCAGTGCAAGGACTCCTTTTACGGGCAGCATGAACCCGAGGTAAAACCCGTCGGCTATGAGCTGACAGCCAAATGGGAAGCGTGGATCCGCTGCGGGGCGTTAGCCTCGGAAATGGAATCCGCCGCGCTTTTTGTGGTGGGAAGTTATCTCAGGGTCCGCGTGGGATCGGTGTTTTTAGTGGTGGCCAATCAGGAACGGGCGAAGAAGGGCCTTGATAATCCCCAGGCCCACGATACGGAAATGGCAGTCAAAACGGCGGTTGAGGCCGTAAGGATACTGATCCGGCAGGATAAGGGCAGGTAAAGAGCTCAGGTATAAAGCCGAAACGGTTTTATATAAATAACAAAATACAATCATAACAGGGAGGAAACTATGAAGAAGAAAATTCTGGCAGTATTAATGGCTGGGGCTTTACTGGCTTCTTTCACCGGCTGTGCCGGGGCGGCACCGGCTGGCGCGCCGGAAGCGGCGCCTGCAGCAGAAGCGGGTGAAGCGGAAGCTCCTGCGGAAGCAGCTGCTTCTGACATGAAGGTGGCTATGATCACGGACTACGGTGATATTACGGACCAGTCCTTTAACCAGACCACTTATGAATCCTGCAAGTCCTTCGGCGAGGCGAACGGCATTGACTTTACCTATTATAAGCCGGAAGGCGATTCTACGGCGGATCGTGTTGCCATGATCGACAAGGCTGTGGCGGATGGCTATAACGTGGTCGTAATGCCCGGTTTCGCATTTGCGGAAGCGATCGTTGAGGTTGCGCCGATGTATCCGGATGTAAAATTCGTGGCGATCGATGTTTCGGAGTACGATCTGAGCACGGCGGCAGGTACGGATTCCTACTCTGAACCCAATGTATTCTCGGCTGTATACAAGGAAGAGCTTCCGGGCTACATGGCAGGCTATGCGGCAGTTAAGATGGGTTATACCAAGTTAGGTTATCTGGGCGGCATGGCAGTTCCGGCTGTTATCCGTTATGGTTACGGCTTCGTGCAGGGCGCTGACGCGGCTGCCGGGGAAGACGGTGTGGATGTTACGCTGAACTATGCATATGGTAATCAGTTCTATGGTGATGCCGATATCACGGCAGCTATGGATACCTGGTATCAGGGCGGAACCGAGGTCGTATTCGCGGCCGGCGGCAGCATTTATTCTTCCGTCTGCGAAGCGGCAGCGAAGGTTGACGGCAAGGTGATCGGTGTTGACGTGGATCAGTCCGCTATCATTGACGGACAGTACGGCGAAGGCATGACGGTTACCTCCGCCATGAAGGGTCTTGCTGCTACTGTTGACACACTGCTTACTGCGATCAAGGACGGCAACTGGGGCGAGTATTCGGGCAAGATCCTGGATCTGGGCATCGTAGACGGTTCCGATCCGGCGAAGAACTATGTTCAGCTTCCGATCGATGGCACAGCCTGGACGGATTCCTTCACGGTTGACGATTACAAGGCACTGGTAGCCGGCATGGCGGACGGCAGCATTGAGGTTTCCAATGATACCTCGGCAGAAGAGCCTGCAGCGAAGAATATTACTGTGAATTTCCAGGGCAATATCAAGTAAGAAATATACAGTGAAGAAGGGCCGGTGGGAGAGGATCCTGCCGGTCCTTTTTAAGGAACTGCAACGGTTCCCAAGGAAAAACAGGAGGATGGGACGGTCATGGCGGAAGAATATGCGATCGAAATGCTGAATATCACGAAGCGCTTTCCCGGTATCGTCGCAAATGATAATATCACTCTGCAGCTGAAGAAAGGCGAGATCCACGCGCTGCTCGGAGAAAACGGCGCCGGGAAATCGACCTTGATGAGCGTTTTGTTCGGGCTGTATCAGGCAGAGGAAGGTATCATCAAAAAGGACGGACGTGAGGTAAAGATCATGGATCCCAATGACGCGAACGCGCTTGGGATCGGGATGGTTCATCAGCATTTTAAGCTGGTTCAGTGTTTTACGGTGCTTGATAATATTATTCTGGGCGTAGAGACAACGAAGCACGGGATACTGCAGAAGGATGAAGCCAGGAAAAAGGTTATGGCACTCTCCGATAAATACGGATTAAAGGTGGATCCCGATGCGAAGATCGAGGATATCACCGTCGGTATGCAGCAAAGGACGGAAATTCTGAAGATGCTGTACCGGGATAATGAGATCCTGATCTTTGATGAACCTACCGCGGTTCTGACACCGGCAGAGATTGACGAGCTGATGCAGATCATGAAGAATCTGGCGGCCGAGGGAAAGTCGATCCTGTTTATTTCCCATAAGCTGCAGGAGATCATCATGGTGGCCGACCGCTGTACCGTGTTAAGAAGAGGAAAATATATCGCTACGGTGAATGTGCCTGAGTCCACGGGAAAAGAGCTTTCCAGCATGATGGTGGGCAGAGATGTAAAGCTGGTCGCGGATAAGGAGGATAAGACCCCCGGCGATGTGATCCTGAAGGTAGAGAATATGACGGTAGCCTCCAGGCTTCACAATAATAACGCGGTCAAAAATGTTTCCTTCGAGGTACGGGAGAGCGAGATCGTCTGCATCGCGGGAATAGACGGAAACGGCCAGACGGAGCTTATTTACGGGCTGTCGGGCCTGGAACCCATCGTGAGCGGAAAGATCACGCTTTCGGGAAAGGATATTTCCCGCGCTTCCGTCAGAGAACGTTCCAGGGCGGGGATGAGCCATATTCCCGAGGACCGGCATAAGCACGGATTGATCCTTGATTATTCCCTTGCCTACAATATGGTGCTGCAGAGGTATTTTGAACCGCAGTTTCGTTCCGGAATGGGTTTTCTGAAACGAAAGGAGATCTTTTCCTACGCGGATAAGCTGATCGAACAGTATGACGTGCGTTCCGGACAGGGTGCGGCAACGCGGGTCAGAAGCATGTCCGGCGGCAACCAGCAGAAGGCGATCATTGCCAGAGAGCTCGACAAGGATCCGAAGCTCTTACTGGCGGTGCAGCCCACGAGAGGTCTTGACGTCGGCGCGATCGAATATATCCACAGCCAGCTGATCGCGCAGCGGGACGAGGGACATGCGGTGCTGCTTGTTTCCCTCGAGCTTGAGGAGGTTTTGAGCATATCCGACCGGATCCTCGTTATGTATGAGGGAGAGATCGTCGGAGAGCTGGATCCGAAGAAAACAAAACGGGATGAGCTCGGCCTGTATATGGCCGGCGCGAAGCGTCAGAGTCCCGGAGAGATGAATACGTCAGGAGGTGAGCCGGGTGGAAACAGGTAAAAAAAGCATTCTGGAAAATGAAGGCTTTTTAGCGATCTTAAGTGCACTGCTATGCATTGCGGCCGGTCTTTTGGTGGGCTATATCGTTCTGCTGATCATCAATCCCGCAGGCGGTACGGAGGCGATCATCACGATCTTAAAGAATTATATGACATATCCCTCCAAACCGGCGGCGCTCAAGTATCTGGGCAGTACGCTCGTAAAGACGGCGCCACTCCTTATGTGCGCGCTTTCGATCCAGTTCTGCTATCAGGCCGGACTCTTTAATATCGGCGCGGCCGGACAGTATGTGGCAGGAGCGGGAGCGGCTCTTTACGGCGCACTGGCACTGGGACTTCCCTGGTATGTCTGTACGCTTATGGCCATGGCGGCAGGAGCGCTGTTTGGCTGTATCGTCGGATTCTTAAAGGCCTACTGCAATGTGAATGAGGTCATTTCCGGGATTATGTTAAACTGGATCGGTCTGTATCTGGTCAATATGCTTCTTTCCGGCGTGAAAGAGGTGGCAAGCCCCTATACGATCACGATCAACAGTACCAATCCTTCCGCGCTTCTGCCTTCGCTTGGCCTCGAGGCGCTGTTTTCCAATAACAAATATGTCACCATCGCGGTTCCGCTTTCGGTCCTGATCGCGATCCTGTTATGGATCCTGTTAAACAAGACCGTTTTCGGCTATGAGATCACGGCGACGGGACTTAATAAGGACGCGGCACGGTACTGCGGCATGCGGGAAAAGAAAAATCTGATCCTGACGCTGATCATCGGCGGCATGTTAGCAGGCCTCGGCGCCGCTTTCCTCTATCTTTCCGGTTATGAGCAGTGGCAGACAACGGCAAGCTCCGTACCGGTCATGGGCTTTAACGGTATCGCGGCAACCTTCTTGGGAGGTCTGAACCCAATCGGGACCATCTTTTCCTCCTATTTTATCCAGCATATCACCAGCGGAGGCTCTTACCTCGATAAAGGCGTATATCCGTCACAGATCTCGGATCTGATCTCCGCGATCATCATTTATCTGTGCAGCTTCGTCCTGTTTTTCAAGACCTTTATCCGGGGAAGGGCGGCAGCCAGAAAAGAACGGACAAGGGAGGTGAAGGCGTCATGATATTGCTTTTGCAGTATACTTTAATCTTTGCGTCTGTTTTGATGTTAGTGGCTTTGGGCGGCTGCTTTTCCGAGCATTCCGGCGTGATCAATCTGGGCCTGGAGGGTATCATGGTCATGGGAGCCCTGGGCGGCGCGTTAACCATGAAGACGCTGGGCGACACGGGCGGTGCGGCCCTGATCGTGCCTGCGGTGGTACTGGTTTCCAGTCTGGCAGGCGTTGTGTACTCGGTATTGTTAGGTGTCGCCAGTATCAACTTCCGCGCGGATCAGACCCTTGTGGGAACGGCCATGAACATGTTAGCGGCGGCACTTGCCACCGTTATCGTAAAATCCATCAATATGGCGGAAAACCCGGATAACGTTTCTTCCACGATACAGTATATGTCCGGGAAAAAAGCACTGACGGCAAATATTGGCAGGTTCCAGTTTAACTGGTTTATGCTGATCGCCGTGATCCTGCTGATCCTGTCCTATGTCATCCTCTATAAAACGCGCTTCGGCTTACGGCTGATGGCCTGCGGGGAGCATCCCCAGGCAGCGGATTCCGTGGGTATCAACGTGGCGAAGATGCGCTGGGCCGGCGTGCTGATCTCCGGTTTCTTAGGAGGACTGGGCGGCATCGTATATATTACCGCCGGCGTCAGTGAGTGGAAATTCGAGACAGGCGTAGCGGGCTTTGGTTTTTTGGCGTTAGCCGTTATGATCTTCGGACAGTGGAAGCCCGTCAATATCGCCCTGGCAGCCCTTTTGTTCGGGTTCTTCCGGGCTCTCTCAAACGTCTATTCGGGCTTTGATTTTTTAAAGCAGCTGCACTTACCCGGCACGATCTACAACATGATGCCGTATATCATCTCTCTGATCGTCCTGGCCTTTACGTCCCGCAATTCACGGGCACCCAAGGCAGAGGGTATTCCATATGACAAGAGCGAGAGATAGAAAAGATATAAAGCGGGGGCGAAGGAAGAGCATTGTTTTTCCTTCGCCCCCGTTTCGTTTTTGCTATCGTGTTACAGTCTTCGGAACGCCGTCGACAGCATGAGCTTGATCCGGTTCAGCTGGTTGACCTCGCTGGCCCCGGGATCATAGTCTATCGCGACGATATTCGCCCCGGGATACTGGTGCCTGAGCTCCTTGATCACACCTTTTCCGACCACGTGGTTTGGCAGACAGCCAAAGGGCTGCGTACACACGATGTTTTTGACCCCGGAATGGATCAGCTCAACCATTTCGCCGGTCAAAAACCATCCTTCTCCGGTCTGATTTCCGATGGACACGATGGGCTCCGCGTATTCCGCAATTTTCCGGATCGGTACCGGCGCGTCGAAATGCCTGCTTGCTGCCAGTGCCGTATGCGCGGTTTTGCGCAGCCTGTCGATCGCCCAGATCCCCATCGAACAGAGTCTTGCATTTTTCTTCTTGGTGCCGAGATGCTCTGCCTTATAGAGCTGGTTAAAGAAACAGTACTGCATGAAATCCAAAAGATCCGGCACGACTGCCTCGGCGCCTTCCGATTCGATCAGCCCGACCAGATCGTTATTGGCCGTGGGAGAGTACTTGACGAGGATTTCCCCGACGATGCCGACCCGCGGCTTTTTCAGTTCCTCATGGATCGGGATATTGTCAAAATCCCGGATCATTTCCCGGCACATCCTGTTAAATACCGTAAAGGAAGGATACTTCCTTCTGACAAATTTCTGGCATTTTGGAAGCCACGCTTTATGTACCCGGTCGCTGTCGCCTGCGTTTATCTCGTAGGGACGCATCCTGTAGAGACAGCGCATGAAGATATCTCCAAACGCCGCCGCGTAGGACAGCCGCACAGCCATTTCCGCGTTCAGACGGAAGCCGGGATTGCTTTCGATCCCCGCCAGATTGATGGAAATGACCGGAATATGCTCAAGGCCGGCCTTTTTTAACGCTCTTCGGATAAAGGCGATGTAGTTGGTGGCGCGGCACCCGCCGCCGGTCTGGGATATTAAGACCGCCAGGCGGTTCAGATCGTAGTCCCCGGAAAAGATAGCGTCCATGATCTGTCCCGTTACGATCAACGAAGGATAACAGGCGTCATTATTTACATATTTGAGCCCCAGGTCAATGGAGGCCTTGTTGCTGTTGTTCGGGACCACCAGATGATAGCCGCAGGCATTGAAGGCGGTCTCCATGATATCAAAATGGATCGGGGACATATTCGGGCAGATGATCGTATAATCCTTGCGCATTTTCGCGGTAAATACGACACGGTTATATCTGGCCGATACGATCCGGCGCTCCTTGCGTTTTCTCTTTCTGAGATTGATGGCGCTGATCAGCGAACGGATCCGGATCCTGGCAGCGCCCAGGTTATTGACCTCGTCGATCTTTAAGCAGGTATAGATCTTGCCGGAATCGTTCAGGATATCACAGACCTGATCTGTCGTGACCGCGTCCAGGCCGCAGCCGAAGGAATTTAACTGAACGAGATCAAGAAATTCCGTTGTTTTCACATAATTGGCCGCCGCATAGAGCCTCGAATGATAGGTCCACTGGTCCGCCACGAGGATCGGATGCTCCACCGGGTTCAGGTGCGACACGGAGTCCTCGGTCAGAACAGCCAGGCCG
Source organism: Lachnospiraceae bacterium (assembly GCA_024698885.1). Lineage (GTDB taxonomy): Bacteria > Bacillota > Clostridia > Lachnospirales > Lachnospiraceae > UBA2868. The sequence continues at coordinate 19,836 of JAILQQ010000015.1, forward strand.
TAGGAATTGATCATCTCGGGGATGCCGTGGTTGATCTCCTGATCGATATGATAGGGCCGCCCGGCCAGGACGATACCGTGCAGATCGTTTTCCTTGATATAGGCGATGGCTTCGTCACCCTTTTTTTCCATATCCTTTTTCGCGGCAAGCATTTCCTGAAAACCTGCCTGCACCGCAGAGGCGACCTCGTCCGCCGGAAGCTCGGGGAAAGCTTCCGTCAGCTCTTTTGAAAGGATCTCTGGCGATTCAAAGGAAAGGAAAGGATTTTCGAAACGGATATTTTTGTCCCTAAGCTCCTCCATATTGTTTTTGATATTCTCGGAATAGGAGGTGACGATCGGACAGTTATAATGGTTCGGCGCATCCTTATATTCCCTGCGTTCATAGAAAACGGCGGGATAGAAGATGAAGTCTATGCCCTGGTTAAGGAGCCATGCGATATGGCCGTGGGCGAGCTTGGCCGGATAGCATTCCGATTCGCTGGGAATGGATTCGATCCCGAGCTCGTAGATCTTATGCGAGGACGCGGGAGACAGCACGACCCGGTATTTTAATCTGGTAAAGAAGGTAAACCAGAACGGGTAGTTTTCGTACATGTTAAGAACCCGCGGGATCCCGACCGTTCCCCTGACCGCTTCCTCCTCAGACAGCGGTTCATAGCCGAAGATCCGGTTGAGCTTATATTCATACAGATTCGGCAGATTGTTTTCGTTTTTCTGTTTTCCGAGGCCTCTTTCACAGCGGTTGCCGGATATATACCGCCTTCCGTCGGAAAAATGATTGATGGTCAGACGGCAATTATTGGTGCAGAGGCCGCATTTTGCCATACTGGTCGTGATCGACAGCGCGTTGATCTGCTCCATGGAAAGCATGGAGGTAGTATGATCGTGGCAGCGCTCCTTTGCGATCAGGGCCGCGCCGAAGGCGCCCATGATGCCGGCGATATCCGGCCGGATCACCTGGCAGTCCGCTATTTTTTCGAAGGAACGCAGAACCGCGTCATTATAGAAGGTGCCGCCCTGCACGACGATCTTATGGCCGAGACTTTTGGCATCGGATACCTTGATGACCTTAAACAGCGCGTTTTTGATGACGGAATAGGCAAGCCCCGCGGAAATATCCGCGACGGAGGCACCTTCCTTCTGCGCCTGTTTGACCTTGGAATTCATAAAGACCGTGCAGCGTGTGCCCAGATCGATGGGATGCTCCGCAAACAGCGCCTCTTTCGCGAAATCGGCCACCGAGAAATTCAGGGAATTCGCAAAGGTTTCGATAAAGGAACCGCAGCCCGAGGAGCAGGCCTCATTTAACAGCACGGTGTCCACATTTTTATCCTTGATCTTGATGCATTTCATATCCTGGCCGCCGATATCCAGGATGCAGTCAACCTCCGGTTCAAAGAAGGCTGCCGCGTAATAGTGCGCGACGGTCTCAACCTCCCCTTCGTCAAGCATTAACGCTGCCTTGATCAGTGATTCGCCGTAGCCTGTCGAGCAGGCATGCACGATCCTTGCGCCCGCGGGCATAGCCGCGTCGATCTCTTTGATCGCCCGGATCGTCGTTGCCAGGGGATTGCCGTTATTGCTTGAATAGAAGGAATAGAGAAGCTTTCCGTCTTCTGAGATCAGTGCGGCCTTGGTCGTCGTAGAGCCCGCGTCTATGCCGAGATAGCAGTCTCCCTGATAGGAGGAGAGCGGTGCTTTTTTCACGGTGTGCGCACTGTGTCTTGCTAAGAAGACCTGATAGTCGGTTTTATTTTCAAAAAGGGGCTCCATACGGGCCACTTCAAATTCCAGCTTGATATCGCTGCTCAACGTCTTGCAGAGATCTCCTAACGTTAAGACGTTTTCCTCCCGATAGTTCAGGGCGGAACCGATCGCCGCAAAGAGATGGGAATTTTCCGGCGCGATGATATGCTCGTCGTCGAGCTTTAACGTCCGGATAAAAGCCGCCTTCAGCTCCGAAAGGAAGTGCAGGGGGCCGCCGAGAAAGGCCACATGGCCGCGGATCGGTTTGCCGCAGGCAAGGCCGGAGATCGTCTGGTTGACGACCGCCTGGAAAATAGAGGCGGAAAGATCCTCCCTGGTCGCGCCTTCATTGATCAGGGGCTGTATGTCCGATTTGGCGAAAACGCCGCAGCGGGCCGCGATCGTATAAAGAGAGTGGTAGTTTTTCGCGAATTCGTTCAGGCCGGCCGCGTCGGTCTGTAAAAGAGCCGCCATCTGATCGATAAAGGAGCCTGTGCCGCCGGCACAGATGCCGTTCATCCGCTGTTCGAGATTGCCGTCCTCAAAATAAATGATCTTGGCGTCCTCACCGCCAAGCTCGATCGCGACGTCAACCTTGCTGTTGTAATCGCTCAGCGCCGAGGATACTGCGATCACCTCCTGCACGAAGGGTATTTCCAGATGATGGGCCAGGGTCAGCCCGCCGGAGCCTGTGATGACCGGATGCACTGCAATATCGGAAAGCTCGGCTTGCGCTTCCTCTGTCAGCTCCCGCAGGGTCTCGCGGATATTGGCAAAATGCCTCTGATAGCTTGAAAAGACCAGCTCATGAGATTCGTTCAGAACGGCGATCTTTACGGTAGTCGACCCGATATCGATGCCGAGCATATATTTGGATCTTTTGTCAAAATTCATGGTTCCAATCTCCTAAGGAACTGTCACAAAATAACGTGAAGACAAGCAAAGGTGCATAAGTTATTCAGTCCCTAAGTCAAGTATTATACGATATATCTCTCGTACTTGCAATCTCCATATCTGTTCAGACCCCTTTGGCTTCTGAACAGTTACCAATCTCCCTTGTTTTCTTTTGTCCGATACTATATAATATTGTAATTATCAAAGGAGCGTATTATGGAGAAATTTTTAAATAAGTTAGAGCGGAAGTACGGAAGATACGCGATCTCCAACCTTTCGCTGTATATCATTATCGCCTATGTGATCGGCTATATCCTGACGTTAACGGGCTCTGTGGAGTTTATCTCCCTGAATCCGTATCAGATCCTGCACGGGCAGATCTGGCGCATCGTCACCTGGATCATCGTGCCGCCCTCGACGTTAAATATCTTTACGATCATTATGCTCTTTTTCTATTATTCCCTCGGCACGTCCCTAGAGCGGACCTGGGGAACCTTCCGGTATAATATCTATATTTTTTCCGGCATGCTTTTTACGATCCTCGGGGCTTTTCTGCTCTACGTGATCTATCTGTTACTGGGCTATCCCGGCGAGGTGGTCGGCATGTTTATTTCGAATGCCTTCAGTACCTATTATATCAACCTGTCGATCTTCTTAGCTTTTGCGGCCGTTTATCCGAATATGCAGGTGCTCCTGTATTTTATCATTCCGGTCAAGATCAAGTGGTTAGCCTGGCTCGACGTCGCGGTGTTACTGATCAGCTTTTTTACCGGCAATATGGGCATCAAGGTGGCGATCCTTGCTTCGCTCCTTAACTTTATCATCTTCTTCCTCGGGACCGTGGATATCAAGCGGTTTACGCCAAAGGAGGTGCACAGGCGGACGGAATTTAAGAAGCAGACCGTTTCGGCGACGCCCGGTTATACGACGACGGACGGAAAAACGGCCAAGCATAAATGCGTGATCTGCGGGAGAACGGAGCTTGACGGCGATCATCTGGAATTCCGCTACTGTTCCAAATGTAACGGAAATTACGAATACTGCCAGGATCATCTGTTCACGCATGAACACAGATAAATAGTAAGCGGAAAGGAACTGAAATGAAATTAGAAAACGTGAAGGCGCTTGCCGCCTATGAAGTACTGGGTGAAAGGGATGCGAAGGATGTGAATTCACGCGGGATGCTGCTTCTGCACAAGA
>JAILQQ010000016.1 GCA_024698885.1 Lachnospiraceae bacterium
AGAGGAAGGAGAATTTGGCTCTTTTATTGTGAGTGAAGGATCGGGAAGTGTCTTTAAGGATAAGAGAGTAAATGGAACCGGAAAAATAATAGCTTTAAGAAGATATCATAAGTACTGGACTACGAAGGACAGGCAGGAGAAAAATCCGCTTGTGGGGGAGTTTGAGAAAATGATTCTTGATCTTAAGGAAATGAAGGGCAGGGCTATAAGACGATTTTTTGAAGAGATTGATCCGTTGCTGGGATATGGGTTTTCGATTTGTGTTGTGCCGTCTTCTGATCCTTTGGTAAAGAATAGCGGGATGAGTATTCTGGGCAGGATGCTGGCGGGGAATGGCCGGAAAGATAAGGTGGGTTTTCTGGTCAGGCATTCTAAGATTCAGAAGCTGGCCGGTGGGGGTGACAGGAGCAAGTACGTTCATTTTGGATCTATCAGGGTATCGGAGGATATGAGCGTAGAGGGCGAGAATGTCTTGCTTCTTGACGATATCACGACGTCGGGGAATTCGCTCCTTGCCTGCCGAGATATCCTGATTGCAAATGGGGCGAAGAGAGTTGAGATGCTGGCGCTGGGAAGGACTGATGAAGGCGGGATAAATCTGCTTGAAGAGAAGGCGCGAGGATCTGTGGGGGATGGATTTACTGAAATAGGCAAGGAGAGCGTTGAAATGATGGATTTGGGGAGGACTGGAGAAGGCGGGATAAATCCGTATGAAGAAAAAGGGCGGGAATCAGTGGCGGCCAGTTTTGTGGAACCAGTTGGGACGTTTGAACATGCCAAGGCCAGAGAAGCCATGGAAGAAACAGGAATCCGGGCAAAAATTATAAGATATTTCAAACCGCAGCCATCTGTATTATGTTAGAATACGGATATGAAGACCATATATTTCTATGGAGACTCCAATACATATGGATTTGATCCGGCAGATTATAAACACGGACGTTATAACGAGAAGGACATCTGGACAAGTATTGTAGAGGGAGCATTGCGCAGGAAGTTTTCTTTCACCATAGATGGGATGAATGGCCGCTGTATTCCGTCATCTGGATGGATTATTGAGAGGATAAACAGTATCCAGACTGATATATTTGCGGTTATGCTGGGGACTAATGATTATCTTCAGATGCCGGATACGGGCTATGTGGCGGAAAGGATGCACAGGTTTCTTTCCGCATTACATCATAAGACTATTCTGCTCTGTGCACCGGTCGGAGTTAAGATCCCGGGAGAGCCAATGCTTGACACAGAGGATGGCAGGCTTTCCGGGGAATTAAGAAAGGTGGCAGAGGAATTAGGCTGTGATTTCATTAATACATTGGAGTGGGGCTGTTCTCTGGCCTTCGATGGTGTCCACCTGTCCAGGGAAGGGCATCTTCTGTTTGGACAGCGTATGACGGAGTTTTTGAGGGAGAAATATGATCTTGAACATTATCAGGAGGAGAAATGATGCAGCCAAATGAAGAAGATTTCGACCATAATCTTATCCCGGAGGATAAACTGGCAATCCTGAATATCAAGGTTAACAAAGCTCACAGGAAGGAAAGCGACTGGGATGTAATAAAGGACATATTGAAGGAATATCGGATTATAACAACTGAAACTATGACAAACGTTCCAGGCATCAGAGTGATAGACCACGTTCTATGCAGAAACGGTGCTCTTTTCGTATTTACCAATGCAGAGGATTGCAAGGATTATATTAATAGTATTGCAAAGACGGTTGGGAGCGAAGGATTGTATTTCAATATAGGATCCATGGCTTTTGAGGAGGTGGTAGATATCGCAGATCGGGAGCATATGGATATTTACATTGATGCAAAACATGAGAAGAATCACAGGTTCATAAGATATAGATGGCAGGATAAGACATTGGCGGTTGCTATGTTTTAGAGAGTGATCCTGTCGAATAGCACTATTTGGCAGAAAGCTTATTACTAAAGGGTATTACTGATGGGAAGGAGTTTATAATGGCTAAAGATATAAAATTTGAGATTATAAAAGAGATTGGTGTGCTGTCTGAGAGCAGTAAAGGATGGCGGAAGGAGCTGAACCTTGTTTCCTGGAACGACGGAGCGCCTAAGTATGATCTTCGGGATTGGGCTCCTGAGCATGAGAAAATAGGGAAGGGCGTTACATTGACAGAGGATGAGATGAAAGCCCTGAAGACCCTACTGGATACAGAGGGATAAGATTCTCTATAATAGGATTAACAGGAGTCAAGACGGAGAGGTAAAAGATGAAGGAATTATCTGTCAGAACTGCAGGCTTTACGGATTCTGTTATTCGAAGAATGACAAGGATATCCAATAAATATGGCGCTATCAACCTTTCTCAGGGTTTTCCCGATTTCGAACCCCCTGAGGAAATATTAAGGAGACTTGCCGAGGTTTCCGGTGAGGACTTCCATCAATACTCGATCACATGGGGAGCGCAGAATTTTCGTGAGGCGCTTGCGAACAAGCAGAAACATTTTATGGGAGTTGATATCGATCCGGATAAAGAGATCGTTGTTACCTGCGGCAGCACGGAAGCAATGATGGCTGCCATGATGACGGTTGCGAATCCGGGAGATAAGGTCATCGTCTTTTCTCCATTTTATGAGAATTACGGTGCTGATACAATACTGTCAGGGGCTGAACCTGTTTATGTTCCTCTTAATCCGCTGAGGTTTGATTTTGATGCAGAAGTATTGGAAAACGCCTTTAAGCAGGGAGTCAAAGCCCTTATTCTCTGCAATCCGTCGAATCCGAGCGGAAAAGTATTTTCCCTAAGCGAGCTTCAGATAATTGCTGATCTTGCCATCAAATATGATGCGTATGTAATAACGGATGAAGTGTACGAGCATATAGTTTATGACCCATATGAGCATGTATATATAAGTACACTGCCAGGCATGAGGG
>JAILQQ010000109.1 GCA_024698885.1 Lachnospiraceae bacterium
CCGTAATGAAGGGCAGATTGATATTCGTGGTGGTTGCGCTGGAAAGCTCCTTCTTTGCCTTTTCCGCCGATTCCTTTAACCGCTGGAGCGCCATCTTATCATTGGAAAGGTCAACGCCCTCAGTCTTCTTGAATTCCGCTAACATATAATCGGTGATCTTCTGGTCGAAGTCATCGCCGCCTAACCGGTTATTGCCGTTGGTAGCCAGCACCTCGATGACGCCCTCGCCGATCTCGATGATGGAAACATCAAAGGTACCGCCGCCCAGGTCGTATACCATGATCTTCTGCTCTTTTTCGTTGTCAAGACCATAGGCCAGTGCCGCTGCTGTCGGCTCGTTGATGATACGCTTGACGTCAAGGCCCGCGATCTTGCCGGCATCCTTGGTGGCCTGTCTCTGAGCATCGTTAAAGTACGCGGGAACAGTAATAACGGCCTCGGTGACCTTCTCCCCCAGATAGCTTTCCGCATCGGCCTTTAACTTCTGTAAGATCATCGCGGAGATCTCCTGCGGTGAATACTTCTTCTCGCCGATCTGACGCTTGTGATCCGTACCCATCTCTCTCTTGATCGAAGAAATGGTATTGTCCGCGTTGGTAACAGCCTGACGCTTGGCCGGCTCACCGACGAGACGCTCGCCGGTCTTTGTGAACGCTACGACAGACGGTGTCGTTCTTGCCCCCTCCGTATTAGCGATAACGGTGGGCTTTCCTCCCTCCATAACTGCTACGCAGCTGTTGGTTGTTCCTAAATCGATTCCTATTATCTTACTCATGATCTTTTCCTCCTCTTTCTGATTATTCTGAAATTGAATTTTCTGTGTATCTGCTTGGAACGCTTTGGCTTTTAACAGATATGCGGCTAACTAACTACCGCAACCATGCTGTGCCTTACTACGGTATCCCGGTACATATAACCCTTCTGCATCTCCTGCGCGACAATGCCGCTTTCGTATTCCTCGCTCTCTACCTGCATGACCGCGTTATGGAAGTTCGGATCGAATTCCTGACCGATGCATTCGATGGGCTTGACGCCCAGATTTTCAAGCTCAGTCATTAACTGCTTGTAGATCATCCGCATGCCTTCCGTGAAGGGAGCGTCCTTTTCTTCTTCGGGGACCGTGTCGAGGCCTCGTTCAAAGTTATCGATCACCGGCAGGATCTTTTCGATCACGGATTTGGCGCCCATTTCATACATCGAGGCCTTTTCCTTATCGGTACGCTTGCGGAAGTTTTCAAACTCCGCCATCTGCCGCTTGACCCGGTCCGTCAGCTCCTCGATCTTTTCGTCCCGCTTATCCTTTTTTTCCTTTTTAAAGCCCTTGAAGCCCTTCTTTTTTTCGCCGGTGCCTTCTTCCTTTCCTGCTTCGTCCTCCTCTGCGGCCTCTGTTTCCTCTGCCGCTTCCGTTTCCTTCGCCGGTTCACCGGTTTTTTCTTTGGTTTCCGTTTCTTCCGCTTTCACAGGCTCTTCTCCCGTTTCTTCGGGATGATCGGCAGCTTCTTTTACCGCTTCCGCGGCTTCTTCCGCCGCTTCCCCGGGGAAGCCCTCCTCTTTCTTTATATCTTCCTTTGCCATTTGACAAGCCTCCTATTTCTCTACTGGTCCTTTTTATATAAAACATCCAGCTGATTCGTCAGTGCCTTCAGCGTATCCACGACCTTGCCGTAATCCATCCGTTTCGGTCCGATGATGCCGATCGTACCCTGCATCCCTTCCTCCAGCTCATAGGTTGCGGTCACGACGCTGCAGTCCTTCATATTCTTCACCGGCGCTTCCTCACCGATATAGATCTGGATGCCCTTATGCTCCTCGCTGTTTGAGAGCGTTTCGTAAACAATATCCGAAAGCTGCTTTTTTTCCTCAAAGGCGGTAATGATCTCGCTGGCCTTTTCATGATCCGCAAGCTCCGGATACTTGAAAATATTGTTGGCGCCGCTCGTATAGATCTCCAGATCCTCGTCCGCCTTGATCGCCTCGCCTACGGCGTCGATGACGTCGGAGATAAACTGGCTGTGGATGCCGGCCTGTTCCTTCATTCTCGCGATCATGCCGAGATTGATCTCTTCGATGGTCAGGCCGTTCATATTCGTATTTAACAGGATGTTCAGCTTGAGCAGCGTTTCGTCATCCAGTGCCATATCCACGTCTATGATATGGTTTTTGATGATATTTCCCTCAACCACGATCACGACGACGATCTGACTTTCGGAGAGCCTTGACAGCTGTAAAAATTTCAGCTTGTTCCTGTGATATTGCGGGGCCGAGATCATGGCGGCGTAATTCGTATTGACGGACAGGGACTTGGCAACCTGCTTCAGTAACCGCTCCATCTTATCCGCCTTCTCGATCAGGATCTCCTTCATCTCATTGACTTCCCGCTCCTTGTCTGCCATGAGCTGATCCACGTAAAAGCGGTAGCCCTTGTCGGAGGGGATCCGGCCGGAAGAGGTATGGGGCTGGATGATATAGCCCATGTCCTCCAGATCGGACATTTCATTTCGGATCGTTGCAGAGCTTAAGTTCAGATCCGAATACTTGGAGATCGTTCTTGACCCTACCGGATCGCCGGTTTCCAGGTACGTCTTGATGATCGCGTACAGGATTGTTTTTTTTCTGTCACTTAACTCCATACTGTTATCCTTGCGGCTTTTCTGCGCCTGTTTGCAGGAAATCCTTTTCTGTTGTTAGCACTCAACTTGATAGAGTGCTAATATCACAGTAATAAAATACCACCCTCTGTCAAACCTGTCAACACTTATTTCTCATTTCCTGAAAAATCAGTTAAAATTGACTTTCCCTATATCAATATCTTATAATTATAGAAAATAAGGAAATGATCCGGTCAGCCTGCTGACCGGATCGGCGTGGTTTGGCGTAGGAAAGGAACGGAAAGCATGGAGATCTCTGTTATTTCGGCTGTTCTGATCGGGATCGGTTCGCTGATCGCGGCAGCAGACGGTGCCGTAAACGCGGCGGAGGTTATGATCGATACCGACCTGGTAGAAGAAAAAGAAGCAAATTAAGCAAACTAAGTAAACGAACAGGAGGACAGCCGTTCATGACAACGGAAGAAATGCTGTCAGGGATCTGGCCGGAATGGAAACTGATCAGGCAGCTGGGCAAGGGCTCTTACGGAGCGGTCTATGAAGCTGTGAGAAACGATTACGCCATGGAGAGCAAAAGCGCGATCAAGGTGATCGATATTCCGCAGGACGAGAGCGAGGTGGATTCTCTCCGGGCAGACGGCATGAGCTTTGATGAGACGAGGTCCTACCTGAATGGGATCGTAAAGGATTTTGTGAGCGAGATCCAGCTGATGGGATCCTTTAAGGGCGTTCAGAATATCGTCAGTGCCGAGGATTACTATGTTTATGAGCATGAGGATCAGCTGGGATGGACGATCTTTATCCGGATGGAGCTTCTGACGCCGCTCAATACTGCCATCGGGGACGCGCAGATGTCTTCCGGGGAGGTTATGAAGCTCGGGATCGATATCTGTTCGGCGCTTGAGATCTGCGCGAGGCAGAACGTGATCCATCGGGATATCAAACCCGAGAATATCTTTGTAAATCAATACGGGGATTATAAGCTGGGAGATTTCGGCGTCGCAAAGAAGGTGCGGGATCTGGCGGGAGCGCTTTCCCAGAAGGGTACCTATAATTATATGGCGCCAGAGATCGAAAAGGGCGTCATGTACGACGCGACGGCGGATATTTATTCTCTCGGGCTTGTCCTGTATCGTTTTTATAATAAGAAGCTTCTCCCTTTTCTGACGCCGGAGAGCCAGTTAAGCCCTAATGAGCGGGTAGCGGCTGTCAGAAAACGCCTGGACGGAGAGCCACTGCCGCCTCCCTGTGACGCACCGCCGGTAATGGCATCGATCATCTTAAAGGCCTGCGCCTATGATCCGAAGGACCGTTTTCCGAATGCCAGAGAGATGCGGCAGGCGATCGAGGCGGCAAGGGATGGGAAACCCGTTCAGCCTGTTAAAAAGTCTGCTGCGACAGAGCCTTCCCGGACGGAAGCTCCGGAAAAGATGCGTACGACCGCGGTCAGGGAGCAGCAAAAGAACAGGCCTTCGGCTACGAAAAACCGTGCCGATGAGATCAAGGAAAGGCTGGCCGTCCATGATAAGGAAAAGAAGGAGATGGCAAAGCGTACCGGCGCGGTCAGCTTCGGGCTCTCGGTGGTATATGCGATCGTTATCGCCGGCATCTGGATCTATCTGATCATCCGGCAGCTGATGGGTGCGGATACAATCGCCTTTCGGGTTATGAATCTCGTTTTTGCCGGAGATACCGGGCTTGAGCGCGGCGTGATCGGCGGGGTCGGCGTGATCTTCGCAAAGGGTTTTTATGTTTCCGCGTTCTGCACGCTTCTTGGCGGCGGTGCGAAATACGTCGGAAGAGGTTTTCGGAAAATATTCGCTCCGGAGCGGTTTGCGGCCGGAGGGATCGGTGTATATCTCGGGGGGATCGGTGCGGCGATCCTTCTGTACTGGTTTTTTACGGGCGGCAGCCTGACGGGGGTTTCTGCCGGGATCGCCGGTGCTGTGGTGGCGCTTAAATCCCTCGGGGGATTATGCGGCGGAGCGGTTTTCAGCGCGGTGGCCCCGTTTGCCAGGGTTTTTTCGCCGCAGGCGTCCGTTTCTGAGGGGAAACTGAACGAAAAAATGATAAAACTGAGGGCAGGGAGCATTTTCGCGGGAATGGGCTTCGGATTTCTTCTGGCTGTTTTGCTTTCGTTTATTCCCTTCAGCCTGATCTACCCGGGGCTTGGCGGTCTTTTCTTCCTTGTTGGTATATTGATCGCTATTTCAAAAAAGAATGTTGTGGCGTAGTTTTGTTTTCCTGCAAGCGAATCGGCACAGAGGGAGGTGAAGGAAGCAGATGGATGATGCGAGTATGGTCGGTATTCTGATGATGTTTTTCGGGGCGGCGTTTTACGTTTTCGCGGGACTTGCCGCGATCGATCCCGATATTATGCGGATCTTTCTGGCGCGTGTGCACGGAGCCTTTAACGAGGAGCATCCGAAGGAATTTTCCAGAATGTGGGCAAAGGGACTCTGTATTCTGGGACTCGGGCCTCTGATCGGCGGTCTTGCCATGTACCTTTTCGGCGGGGCCGGCGGATTTGTTCTGTTAGTCAGCTTCGTTTTCTTTACTGCCTGCTGCATCAGATATATCAGCAGGGAAACCAAAAAGTTAAAGGAAGAGGATGAGCCGGAGGAAGGTACGAAGGAGAGTGCGTCAAAAAAGAAAATGACCCGGTCTGCAAGCGGTCCGGATCAAATGAAGAAGAAGGTTCTGGTCTGCGGTTTCTGCGGCGGAGAGTTTCCCGTCGGGACAAAGAACTGCCCGTATTGCAGCGCGCCTGCGGAAAACGCTTCTATGAGGTA
>JAILQQ010000172.1 GCA_024698885.1 Lachnospiraceae bacterium
GCTCTTGAAGAAATACAATACCACGCTTCATATCGACAATGAATCGGTGCTTTTGCTGCAGCAGGAACCGAAGGAATTTCCCTTAAGCGGCAGTCCGGAGAAATGGTCGGCCGACATCATGGATATTGTAAAAGGATTCCGTTCGAATGAAGAATAGATCACATCAGAGCAATATGCGGGTTTCCTTCGATCTGGATGAGGTATTATTCGTTTCGCCGGATACCCACAGGACCGAACCCCCGCTTCCGTTTCCGCTTAACCGCATTTTTAAAGAGCGTCTGCGCTTCGGCGCGCCGGGGCTTATCAACGCGTTACGCTCACTTGGCTATGAGGTATGGATCTATACCTCCTCCTTCCGGTCGGAACGGTATATCCGGATGCTTTTTTTCTTTTACGGCGTCCGCTTTGACGGGATCGTCAATGGTGACAGACATCTGGCCGAGGTACAGAAGGGGCATTCGGAGACGCTGCCCCAGAAGGTGCCGAGCCACTACGGGATCTCACTCCATGTGGATGACGAATCCGTCATCTGCTCCTACGGGCGGCAGTATGGCTTTGAAGCATTCCAGCTGGACGCACCCGACGAAGAGTGGATGGAGAAGGTGCTCGAGCGCGCCTTTACGGTGCGCAAGAAGCTCACCTCTTAATCCTTTTTCTCGCGCTGGAAATCGCATTCTGCGGGCAGACGAGAAGGCACAGGTGACAGCCCACGCATTTGCTGCCGTCAAGCTTCGGCACGCCGTCTGTAAGGCTGATGGCCTGATGCCCGCCGTCCTGACAGGACAGGTAGCACCGCCCGCAGCCGATACATTTGCTTTTATCAAATTTCGGGAAGAGGATCGTATCCCTTTCTAACACATCCGTCGTATCACTGACAGAGGCAAGTCCCGCCCCGATGATATCCTTCAGATGACCGGCCCCGAACTGCGCCAGATAATAATTCAGTCCTGCCTTCAGATCGTCGATGATCCGATAGCCGTACTGCATGACGGCCGTGGTGATCTGGATCGATCCGGCCCCCATCAGAATGAACTCAAGCGCATCCCGCCAGGTTTCGATCCCGCCCATCCCGCTGATATGGAGACCCTTCAGCGCTTCGCTCTGTCCGAGCTCGGCAATGAACCGAAGAGCTATGGGCTTGACGGCATTTCCGCTGTAGCCGCCGATCGCCGATCTCCCTTTGACCGCGGGAGAGGAAACATAGGTAAAGGGACTGACGCCGATGATGCTCTTGATGGTATTGATCGCCGCGATCCCGTCGGCGCCGCCTCTCATAGCTGCTTCTGCCGCCGGGCTCATAGCGGCAACGTTTGGCGTAAGCTTTGCAAGGACCGGGATGTCGGTTCCCTGTTTGGCCGCTTTTGTAAATTTCTCCACAAGCTCCGGAACCTGACCGATATCACTGCCCAGCCCGTCCTCCTGCATGTTCGGGCAGGAGAAGTTCAACTCAACGGCATCGGCGCCGTTTTCCGCGCAAAGTCCCGCGAGTTCTTCCCATTCCGCCTCGTTCTGCCCCATGATGGAAGCCAGGATAAACTTTGTCGGATATTTTTCCTTCAGCCTTCGAAAGATATCCATGTTTTCCGCAACACTGTGATCCGACAGCTGCTCGATATTCTTAAATCCCTGGATGCTCCCGTTGTCACCCGTGATCGCGGAGAACCGGGGCGAAGCCTCATGGATATCGAGGGTGCATATGGTTTTGAAGCAGGCGCCCGCCCAGCCGGCCTCAAAGGCTCTGGCGCACATATCATAGGTGGAAGCCACCACGGAGGAGGACAGCAGGAACGGATTCTCAAGGGGAATGCCGCAGAGCTCGCAGGCAAGCCTGCTTTCGTCCACGGGGATCGGGATTTCCGCTTTATCCCTCACTTCATCATAAAGTCTTGTCATGATATCCTTTACGGGAACCTTCCCGGATCTGACGCAGGCCTTCTCACAGGGCGCGTCACATGACAGACAGGGGTTTTCGGGCGGCAGCGAAAGGGAAGCAATGTCTTCATTGTCAAACCAGATGCTCCTAAGGGCCCGGTCCGGCGCAAGGTGCGGACAGGCTTCTGAACAACGGGCGTTACAGCATAAGGCGCAGGATATCATATCTGATCTTTTGATCACTTCGGAATACAGCATAAGCTTCAGTCCTCCCTCGTCAGTATCAATAGATTTATTTTAACATGAATAAGCGAAAAAAACACGAGATATTTAGGAGATATCTGTGCTATAATAACAGAGTGTGTGTTAACGTCTGATCTGTGTTATAATGTAGCGCATATGATGATATGAGGAAATGAGACGGTCTGTTAACAGACCGAATCGGCATGAACAGGTTCATGCCTAAGCGCACGATCTGCAAAGCAGATCGGCGCAGACAGATCGGCGCAGATATGAGGGGGATATAAATGCTTGATTTTCAGGAGATAACGCTTCGGCAGAAGCCTTTGCTTGATGCGTATTTTGCGGCATACGGCGAGGGTTCGTGCCAGCATTCCTTTGCGACTTCCTACTGTTTTCGGGGGAAATACGGAGATCTTTTTGCGCAAGAGGACGGCTATCTGTTCATCCGGCGCGCGGGAAGGGAGCTGCCCGAAAGCAGATGCTATCTTTTTCCGATGGGAGATACCGGGGACCGGAGCGCTCTTAGGAGCGCCGTGGAAAAAATACTGGACGACGCGGCGCGCTTCGGAAAGACGGCCCGTTTTGAAAGCGTGACGGAGCAGGCGGCTTTGTTTCTTTCAGAGCTGTTTCCCGGACGCTTTGAACTGCAGGACGAGCGGGATCTGTATGAGTATCTTTACCGCACCGGGGATATCGAAGCGCTTAAGGGCAGGAACTTTTATTCAAAAAGACGCTATGTCAACGCTTTCTGGCGGGATTATTCCGAGAGGGCGCGTACAGAGCTTATCCGGCCGGCTCATTATGAAGGGATCCGGGCCGTTCATGAAAAATGGCTGAAGATCAGCCGCTCCGAGGAATACGCGGTCCAGTTAAGGATAGAGCATGCGACGGTGGAGAAGGCTCTTGCCGAATTTGACGCGCTTAACCTGACCGGGCTTGTGATCTTTATCGATGAACAGATCGAGGGCTATATTTACGGCACCCCGCTTAACGGAGATGTCATGGATGCCATGGTCGGGAAGGTGAACCGGTCAGAATGGAAGAACCTTTACCCGGTGCTTTATCAGAGCTTCGCGAAGGAATGCTGCCGGAACTGTTCCTTGATCAACTGGGAGGAGGATCTGGGAGCAGAGGGTCTCAGGAAAATGAAGCTTTCTTATCGTCCGGCAAAAATGATCCGTAAGTTTATTGTGACAGAAAGGCATCCTCATGAATAAGCTGGAAGCAAATCTCATGCTTTTTACCATAACCTTCTATGCTGCCATTCAGTATGCTTTCTTAGCGGGCGTTCCCCAGAATATTTCGACCTTTTCCTTTCTTTTTATCACGAATCTGATCGGCTTTCTGATCATGCTCCTGTTTTTTTTCGGAGAGCTTTTCAGACTGGATAAATGGCAGGTCCTGCAGTCTTTGGTCCTGGCGCTTGAACTGGTGGGCGTGAATGTATTTATGATGCTTGGCACGGCAGATGTGGGCGCGATGGTAAGCGCGAGCGTCTTGTCCGCTTATTTTGCGTTTGTCCCGCTCCTTGACTTCCTGTGCTTTAAAAAGAAGCCCGATAAGCGCATCCTTCCCGGCATCCTGATTGTCCTCACCGGTCTTTTTTTTATGATGAACCTGGATATGGGCGGCCTTTTGCACAGAGGTATTTTCTTTCTTCTCGCGACAGATATTTTCTTTGCCCTCTATGTCCTGACCCTGAGCAGATATTCCGTCGACTCAAACCCCGCCGTGCTTTCGATGGGGCAGATGCTGTTTTCGGCGGTCTTTGCGTTTATCCTGTGGATGGCGGAATGCCTGATCAAGAGCACCCCGCCTTCTCTGCCGAGGGAACCGGCGTTCTGGGGCGGCGTGATCTATATCAGCTTTTTTATCCGCGGCCTTTACGGGATCATCCAGATCTATGCGCTCCGCTATGTCAGCGCCTTCAATTCCTCCCTGATCTTTTCCACGGAGATCATTATGACGATGTTAATGTCTCCGGTATTAGCGCTTGTCTTCGGAACAGCGCCGGAACCCATCACGCCGCTCAGAGTGACGGGCGCCGTGATCATGGTCGCGGGGATACTGCTTTCTGACGGGGCGGTGTACGAGAAGCTGAAGAGGAGGGTTTTCCGTGAAAAAAAGAGCGCTTAAATACAGCCTGCTCTATGCGGCTTTGGTGGCAGTGACCTATCTGCTTTTCGACCTTTCGGTGCAGTATACCGGATATCTGCGTTTTTCCGGTATCGTCGGGCTCAAGAATTTTCTGCCCCTTGTCACCGGCCTCTTTTTCGGGGCGGCCGGCGTCGCAGGGACCGCGGTCGGCGGTCTGGTGTCGGGACTTATCCTTCAAAATGACGCAGGGCTTATCCTGGCCGAGCTTCTCTGTAATCTGATCATGTCCCTCGGCTTTTATGAGCTGTACCATTTTTTTTCGAAGGAGCACCGGATCCAGTTGAAAAAGCGGAAGCAGATCCTGCGGTTTTCCGCTATCCTCGCGGGGCTTTCCGTGGTCTGCGGCGTTGTCGGAAGCCTGGTTTCATCGGCCTCCTTCGCAGAGGTTTTTTCCGCCTATTTCTTTCTGGGGCTTTTGGTGGGACTGCCGTTATGTATTTTGTTTTCCAGCCTGTTATGCATAAAAAACATTATCCCGGGCCGTTATGTCAGGAAACCGGATATCGGATTTGTGCTGGATGCATCTGCCGAGAGCCTGGGGCTTGGCAACGAAGCGATCGAGGATTTCGCGCTTGCCAAAAAGATCGGCATGAAAAGAGTATTTGAAGTGGAAAACTGTCTGGAGGAGTTGTATATTAGAGTCATAAAGGCACTTCCGGAGACCCGCCTTACGACAGAGATCTATTTTTCCGATGTTCAGGTTTCGGATTCGGTTTCTGTCCACGTCTATTATCCGGGGGAGAGGTACAATCCTCTCTTTATCGGCGGAGACGAGGAGGAGATGGATCTGATCGGCCTGAACCTGTTGAGGCATCGGGCACTTCGCGCTTCGTGCACCTATATTGACAGGGAAAACAGGATACATATAGTATTATAAAAATTATCAATGCAGAAAGGGAGAGATCAGTGGAGAGCAAGAAGAGAAAACCGATCAAGCGAAGAGTGCGGAACATGGTGCTGCTCATATCGACCGTGTCCGTGTTAGTTACCAGCATTACCGGCCTTGTCAGCATGATGACGATCCGTAATCTGGCGGAGAGCATCATGGTGGAACGGATGGAGAATAACCTCATTTCCCATGTTTCCGACCGCTGTGATACCGCTGATGCGCAGTTTTCGACATATGCGGGCTATGTGGAGGATTTCGGCACATATCTGAAACGGCTGTATCAGAACCCGGATATATTCCCCAAGCGGGAAATCCTGCCGCCGCAGGCGGAAAATGCCGATGTTTTCGCGGCCCAGCGGGCTTTGGCCGATGAGAGCGTCAAGCTCTCCGCGGTGGAGGACGAGCTGTGCCTTCTCGGCAATGTGGAGGATATGTTCGCTTCCGTGATCACGGATCATCAGGACGTCATCACGACGATCTATCTGACGACCGAGAGCGGCATCATGATCGCCTATGATAAAAACTCCGGATCGGGCGTGCCGGAGGAGGGGCAGACGGATTCCTACTTTAATTTCTGGGAGACTGAGTGGTATCAGACGGTAAAAAGTAAACAGAGTGTCTACTTTACAGACGTTTACCAGGATTCCTACGGCAGGGGCCTGACCATCACCTGCGCGGGACCCTTCTATCAGGCGGATGACTCCTTTGCGGGCGTTGTCTGCATGGATATCCTGATCTCCGATTTGTATCAGAGCATGGTGGCTTACGATTACGGGGAAGGAGCCTATTCGTTCTTAGTGGATCAGACGGGCGGACTGATCAGTCCGGATCCGGTAGAACAGAGCATCTATAATGATCCGACGCTTGACAATCATATCGTCACGAAGATCATGAACGGCGAAACGGGAGCATCCGTGTCGCAGGACGGGAGCGTCTATTATGCCTATGCCCCGGTGGAGAACGTGCAGTGGAAGCTCTGCATCAAGATGCCGGAAACCCTGATCCTTCAGCCGATCATGGAGATGGACAATCATATCCGGGTCGCGATCACCTTCTTTATTTGCGCTTTCCTGCTGATCTTAGTCGCTGTCGTGATCCTGACGGCACGGTTTGCCGACCGGCTGACCAGACCTTTGCTCGCCCTCGGCGGGGACGTTGCCAAGATCGCGGGCGGTGATCTTTCCTACCGGGCCAGGATCTATGACAATGATGAGATCGGGGATCTGGCCGTTGACTTTAATAATATGGCTGTGTCCCTGAGCAAATATATCGAGGATCTGACCAGCGTTACCGCTGAAAAGGAGAGGATCGGCGCGGAGCTGAATGTAGCCACCCAGATCCAGGCGGATATGCTGCCCAGGATCTTTCCGCCCTTCCCCGAGAGGAAGGAATTCGATATCTATGCCAGTATGGATCCGGCCAAGGAGGTCGGCGGCGATTTCTATGATTTCTTCCTGATCGACGACGATCATGTCGCGCTTGTCGTTGCGGACGTATCCGGCAAGGGAGTGCCGGCGGCGCTCTTTATGGTCATTGCGAAGACCCTGATTAAGAACAGGGCCATGATGGGCGGCGGACCCGCGGAAATCCTGACTTATGTGAACAATCAGCTTTGTGAGGGCAATGAGGCGGAGCTCTTTGTTACCGTATGGCTCGCGATCATTGAGATCTCTACCGGAAAGGGACTCGCGGCCAATGCCGGCCATGAGCACCCGGCGCTCAGAAGAAAGGACGGCAGCTTTGAACTGATCCAGTACAGACATTCGCCCGCTGTGGCGACGATGGAGGGGATCCGCTTCAGAGAGCATGAGTTTGAGCTTCATCCCGGAGATACGCTGATCGAGTATTCCGACGGCGTAACTGAGGCGACCAACCGGGATAATGTCCTGTTCGGAAATGACCGCCTGATCGAAGCGCTGAACAGGGAACCGGATGCGGAGCCCGAAAAGCTGCTTGCAAATCTGCGCAAGGATATCGACATCTTTGTGGATACCGCGCCGCAGTTTGACGATATTACCATGCTGGGCTTTAAGTATTACGGGAGGACTGAAGAATAATCAATCATGCAGCCATGAACGACGCAAGACGCGTGCAGTACAAAGAGAGAGTAAAAAAACTGAAAAAGGGCATCGTCAATCAGATGACCTGGCCTTTAGTCGTGCTTTTCGTGGTGATCGCGGTTTTGCAGGAGCTTATCCTGGTCGGCTGCTTTTTATCGAGATATGTAGATTCGAGGGAAGAGTCTGCCTATGCCGTTACGAGCCATACCGCGGAGATTTTTCAGTACTACAAAGCCCTGGGATGGCTGGTCCCCTTCTGGCATGAGCACTATGCGGACATGGAGTATGTATATGACGAGGCGGGGATCGTGGAGCTGATAGGGCAGTTTAGGAGCCGGGCGGGCATTGCGAATGCCAGAGAGGTAACGGAGGATCAGATCAGCGCGCGGCCTTACGCGGACCAGCTCCTTTTTGCCGAGATCGTTTACGCCCGATGCAGCATGGAGCTTGACGGGATCAAACAGGGCTTCGGCCTGTCCCGTTGCTCTGCCGTGATCCGGGAAGAGAACGACGTGTTTTTCGCGGTGAACGGCGCGGTAAAGGGGGAAAAAAGGATCAGCCAGGGCGGTGAACTCTATGAGCTTGGTATCCGGGCGCCCTATGAGGAGGGCACCTATCCGCTCTTTGATGAGCTCGTGGAAACCGGGAAGAGATCGGAAAAATTTGATAAGCTGCTTTCCTTCGGGGGAGATCATAACGGCCTTGTGCATATGTACGCGCCGGTTTATGACCCGGACGGAAATATGGTGATGGTGGCGGTTTCGTCGATACCATGGCGTGATTTCCTCACGGACAGTGTGATCATCTGGGTCATTGTGTTCTGGGTGACGATCATCCTGCTCATACTGATCCTTGTGTGGGTCAGATACTGTCTGAAGAAGGTGGTCATCAACCCGGTCAGCATCACCCAGGACGTCATCGGCGATTACAGTACGGACAGAGATGCCGGAAAAGCACTGGAGCGTCTTGACGCCATCCGGCCGGATAATGAGCTTGAATCTCTGGCAGAGGATTTTTCGCATATGATCACGAGGATCGACAAGTTTGCGTCGGAGATCAGCAGCATGACGGCCGAGCGGGAACGGACGGAAACGGAACTGGCAAACGCGGCGCAGATCCAGGAGGCCGCGCTTCCGGGTGTTTTCCCGGACCGTAAGGAATTCGAACTGTTTGCGCTAATGGATCCGGCCAGGGAAGTGGGAGGCGATTTTTACGATTTCTTCTTCTTGAACGAGCATCAGTTTCTGCTGTTCATTGGGGATGTTTCGGGCAAGGGGATGCCCGGCGCCCTGTTTATGATGACGGCGAAGGCTCTGCTCAAAACCCGCTGCCTGCAGGGCGGAAGCTTTTCGGAGATGCTTTGCGATGTGAATGAGCAGCTGATCGAGGTCAATAAGGCGAACTTGTTCGTCACGATCTGGATGGGCGTGATCGACATCACGACGGGAGAGGGTTTCGCGGCAAACGCCGGCCATACCGATCCGATCGTAAAGAAAGCAGACGGCGGGTATGAGATCCTGCGCTACCGTCACTCCCCGATCGTCGGGGTTCTGCCGGGCAGCAGGTATGCGGAACATGCCTTTAAGCTTTCCCCCGGAGAAAGTCTGTTTGTCTATACGGACGGTGTGGCAGAAGCGGTAAACGCGGATAAGGAGCTTTACGGAGAAGAACGGATGCTCGCGGTCTTAAACCGGTATCCGGATACGGATATGAAAACGCTGTTAACAGCCGTCAGAGAGGATATCAGCGAATTTGAGAACGGGGAAGCGCAGTATGATGATATTACCATGATCGGTTTCCGTTTCTATGGAAAATGATCAGGAAAAGGGAGCATAGGATGACGATTCAGAAGGTGTATGAAGGGGAGGCCCTGATCCTAAAGATCCAGGGAAGGGTCGATGCGAATACGGGGGAGGAGTTTTCGGAGCGCGTTACGGATGCCTGCCGTGAGAGCGGCCAGGTCAAGCTTGATCTGTCGGAGGCGCCCTATTTCTCAAGCGCCGGCCTCAGGGGGCTGATCATGGGACAGAAGATCCTGAACCTGAAGGGCGGGAGGCTTGAGCTGTATGGCGTCAGTGATGTGATCTTAAAGATCCTGCAGGATACCGGCCTTGACCAGAGCCTTGTCATTTACCGGGGCAGGGTCGGAGAAGACGAGGATCCCGTGGAAAGATGCGAAGCAGGCAGTCCTGCGCAGTCAGCTTCCTTTGTGGCAGAGGTGCCGCCGCAAAGCGGTAAAAGAGAGATCACGGGCTTTTCCGGGGAGGCAGAGCTTTCTCCGGGCTGGGTTACGGCCCTTGCGCCCGCCCGCAGTGCAGACCAGCTTTTTATCGCGGCGGTACAGCAGAAGACTGCCGCCTGGATCTCCTTTCATGAAAAGGACGGAGCCGGCAGATGGCGCATGCTTTTATCGACCGTAGGCTTTATCGGGAAAGAGGGGTTGGGAAGTCCGGGAGAACCGAACAAAACCCCCATCGGAACAGGTGCCTTTGACCGTACGGCACTCACGCGCATGGATGACAGAAGAGCCTTTACGGACGGGCGGATCGCTCTCCCTGAGGAGAAATTGTCCCTGCTCCTGTCCCGTGTGTCCGAGGACTGTGTCGCCATTGTGGATACGCTGGAAAGGCTTGGCGGTATGTTATAGTTTTTTTTAGATTATGATGAAGACAGATTTTTCGGATAAACTGATTTTTGCCATAAAGATCATTTTTTTTGTACTGCTTGGCGCGGGATTTGCGGGATTACTGTGGTTTAATGCCGTAGATCATTCCTCTCCGTTTCAGTATGAGGATCCGGTATATATTGACGAATGGACCGTGGAAGACCCGGAGGGAAGAGTCTGTAAAGCGGGACGGTCTTACCGGAACGAGGAGCTTTTGCAGGGTACGTTTATCATAACGGGCAGGCTTCCGGAAAGTGTCAGGGAGGATGCCTTTTTTTGCTTCATGACGGGCCGGGACGTGGAGGTCTATGTAAACGGGGAGCTGCGGAAGGATTTCATCTCAAAAAGGGATGTTATCATCCCGGGCGGAAGCGTGAAGCGTTTTTATCTGTTAGTGCCCATTTCGGGGGCTGATGCCGGTGCCGAGGTAAAGATCATCCGAACTGTCTCCACCAGACGGGGCCTGATCTACCAGGAAACCTTCGTTGCATCCGACATCGATCTGTTCGCGTTCTTCATGCGGCACCACGGGCTTTCTCTGATACTTGCCGGGATACTGATGATCTTTTCGTTAGTGATCGTTATTATCAGCGCTGCCATGCGGGTGTTTTACGGGCGGCGGATCGCCATGCTTTACGGTGCCCTTGGCATATTTGTGATCTCGGTCTGGAGCATCACGAATTCCTATATGTATCCGTTTATTTTCGGACACTATTATATTGACGGTATCCTGAACTATATGTGCTGCCTTTGCATGCCGCTAAACCTGATCATTTATATGGATGCGCTTCAGCACGGACGTCACCGGAAATTCATGCTGGGTCTTCTCTGCCTGACGCTTGTAAACATGCTCTTCTGGTCCGTGCTGCATTTTACCGGGATTCTTTCCTTCGCCAATTCTCTGCTGTATATCGACATCATTCTGGGGCTTCAGGTAGTCTGCTTCATGGGCAATCTGATCATCGAGACGGTCCGGGGAGGCGTCCGGGAATACCGGTATACCGCCATCGGCGTTGCCGGCTTCCTGATCTGCTCCCTGTCAGAGATCGCGATACTGACCTTCTGGCCGATCATGAACGATGAGCTTCCGATGCTGGTAGGACTGGCCTTTTTACTGACCCTTACGGTGATCCAGCAGATCGATGATCTGAAGAGGATCAATGACGAGAGACAGGAGGCCATCGATCTTTCCATGGCAAAGACCAGGTTTCTTGCCAGTATGTCCCATGAGATCCGTACGCCGATCAACGCGGTGCTCGGGATGAATGAGATGATCCTCAGGGAAAACCGGGATCCCGTCATTGCCGATTACGCAAGGAGCGTCAGGAGCTCCGGGAAGATGCTTTTAATGCTGGTGAACGACGTGCTGGACTTCTCCAGGATCGAAGCGGGGAAAATGGAGATCACGAACGCTGCGTTTAAGCTTTCCGACCTTCTTCATGAAATCCTGCCGATGCTTAAGGAACGCGCGGATGAGAAATCCCTTGACCTGAAGATCGTGATCTTCGGGGAAGTGCCGGACCGGCTGATCTCCGATGAGTTCCGTATCAGACAGATGCTGATCAACCTGATCAACAATGCCATAAAATATACGGATAAAGGCTGCGTGACGCTGATTGTCAGCGGACAATATGAAGAAGACGACAGTTTTCTGCTCAAATTCAGCATCCGCGATACGGGGCGGGGCATAAGCGAGGAGGATCAGAAGCATCTGTTCGAAGCCTTCTCCCGGGCGGATATCAAAAAGAACAGAAACATCGAGGGGACGGGGCTCGGACTTGCGATCGTCAAAAGCATTATCGATTCCATGGGCGGGACCATAGAGGTAACGAGCAAGTATGGAGAAGGCTCGAAATTTACGCTGACGCTTACGGCAGGCGTTGTTGACAGAGAGCCTGTCAGGGATGACTTCCTGAACCCGGAGCGTGAGGAAAGCGCGGGTCCCGTCGATGAGGGCGGAGATTATCTGGCAAAGGACGCAAAGGTCCTTGCGGTAGATGATACCGATATGAATCTGCGGATCGTTTCGCTGTTTTTAAAGCATGTCGGGATTGTTCCGGATCAGTGCAACAGCGGACGGAAGGCGCTTGCGATGTGCCGGGAAAAGAAATACGATCTGCTCTTACTTGACCATATGATGCCTGAGATGGACGGAATAGAAACACTTCGCCGGATACGAAGCAGTGAGGATTCAAAGAATAAGGACACGGTGGCGATCGTCCTGACCGCCAATGCCTTGTCCGGCAGCAGGAGTCTTTATATGGAGGCCGGCTTCGCCGATTATCTGACCAAGCCGATCGCATCCGACGTACTCGAACAGACGGTGCGGAAATACCTGCCTCCGGAAAAGGTGGTTTCGGCAGAAAGAAATGAGGAAATGATCCGGTCTGAATAACAGGCTGAATCGGCTCAGAGAGGAGATCTATGAAGATCAGTGAATTGCTGCAGAAGCTTTCGGTGGGAGAGCAATATGAGAAGGAGCTTCTGCTAAAGGAGGAAACGGACCTGCCGGTGGATATGCTGCAGGTGATCATGCCGGGCTATGGCAGTATAGGCAATACCGGCCTGGCAGAATATTATTTCTACGGGGAGGAAAAGCCGGAGGTTTTTGCGTGCCGGATCACATTGGTTACCGAGGTTCTTCCGGAAAATGTCGATCCCCTCTGCACAGAGTTTGCGGTGACGAATTTCAGCCTTCCCTTCGGCTGCTTTTCCTATGATTTCCAGGAAAACGCGGTTGTCTATACGTTTCAGGTGCCGCTTTCCGACGATCTGACAGATGAGGAGATCATTCAGGAGGCAGATGCCTGTATCCGTCTGGCCGTTACGTTAGCCGGCGGCTACGTGGGCCAGTATGAATTTTTTGCGAAGAGGAGAGATTGATGAACTGTTATGTTGTGCAGCCTGATGAAGAGCTTCTTGCAGCGACGGCGCCTGAAAGCATCGTGGCGGACGTGATGGATGAAAAGGCGGATATCCTTTGCCTGGCAGGGGTTGAAGAGGGAAAGCTCGTCACCTATGCCGTTTTTTCGCATTCGGCGGAAAGCGGGAACGGGGTATGGCTCACCTACCTGTTTACGGCAGAGGCCTATCGGGAACAGGGCTTTGCCACGGAGCTTCTTGCGTATGCGGAGGAATACCTGCGGAAAAAAAAGGCCAGCGATATTCTTGTCAGGATCCTGACAGAACCGGATCCGGCATCGGAATATATCCATTTCTTCACGAAAAGAGGCTATATGCCGTTAACGCTGACCGGACGCTGTCTGGTCTATGAATACAGGGATATGCTGGATCCCGGTGTATTTCAGATCCTTAATGAAAAGAAGGCGCATCTTCCGAAGATCCGGCATTTTGCGGATATGGACAGAAAGCTTGTGGGCATGCTTCCGGTAACGGTTTCCGGGGAGGATCAGGAGCTTTCCTGTTTTCTGACGCAAAAGGATGAGATCTGCGGCGCGGCGATCGCCTGTTCCTATGAAAACGGAGACGTGCCCGTGCTCTGTATCAAAGAGATCTGGCTGAATGATGACGCGCGGAAAAAGGGATTCTTTCTGCCGCTTCTATATGCGGCCACGGAGGAAGCAAAGAAACGCTTATCGGAGACAATGATGGTGCAGCTGTTTATCAAGGATGACGCTGCCCTGCACGGCCTTTTTCAGATGTTCAATCCGCCGGAGCAGGAGCTGTTGGTGCAGGAGTACATGAAGAGTCTGAGGACGAAATAAGAGGAAATGATCCAGTCAGGGAACCTGACTGGATCGGCATGAACAGGTTCATGCCTAAGCACGCGATTTGCGGGCAAATCGGCGCAGGAGGAAATGATCCAGTCAGGG
>JAILQQ010000179.1 GCA_024698885.1 Lachnospiraceae bacterium
GCCTCAGGAAGTGCCTTCCTAAAGCCTTCTACTACATAACGGACAGTTTTTCCTTCATTAAAGCATGGAATCAGGATCGCGATTTTATCCATTGATCATCTTTCCCCGAGCTTCAGATTCGGAACGGCATTCAGCGAAAGACCGGACCGGACGCCGTTAATATATTCATAATAGCCTGCTGCCGCGATCATCGCGGCATTATCGGTACAATATACCGGCGAAGGACAGTAGAGCGTGATCCCTTCTTTCTGACAGGCCTCCTGCATCGCCGCCCTGAGTGCCGAATTGGAGGCAACACCGCCGGCTAACGCCACACGCTTCTCTCCCCGTTTTTTCACCGCCGATATGGTATGCTCAACCAGAACATCGGTCACCGCCTTCTGAAACGAGGCCGCCACATCGGCCGTATTGATCTCCTGTCCCTGCATCTTCGCGGTATTCAGATAATTGAGCACAGCAGATTTCAGCCCGGAAAAGCTGAAATCATAAGCGGCATCCTCTACCTTCGCCCGTGGAAACCGGACAGCGTCGGGATTTCCTTCCTTTGCTGCCCTGTCGATCTTCGGACCGCCCGGATAACCCAGGCCGATCGCTCTGGCCACCTTGTCAAAAGCTTCTCCGGCCGCGTCATCTCTGGTCCTGCCAAGTATCTCGTATTTTCCGTAATCAAGTACGTTCACCAGATGGGTATGTCCGCCGGAAACCACTAAGGACATAAAGGGAGGCGTCAGATCCGGATGCTCGATATAGTTCGCGCAGATATGTCCTTCAATATGATGGACCCCCACAAGGGGAAGCTTTGCGGCAAAGCTGATCGCCTTTGCTTCGGCAACACCGACTAACAGAGCCCCGACAAGTCCCGGCCCGTAAGTGACCGCTATCGCGGAAAGTGCAGAGAGAGAAACCCCTGCCGTTTCCAGCGCTTTTTCGATCACCTGGTTGATCTTTTCAATATGCTTGCGGGAAGCGATCTCCGGTACAACGCCGCCATAGAGCGTGTGAAGGTCGATCTGCGAATAGATGATGTTGGAAAGGACCTCTCTCCCGTCCTTAACGACTGCCGCTGCCGTTTCATCACAGGAGGTCTCGATGCCTAAGATCAGAACGTCTTTATTCATCCTCATCCTCCACTAACTCCCAGCCGACGATCTTCCAGTGTCCCTCCAGGTCTTTGCGTAACAGGTACTTTTCCTGTACGGGTACGATCGTTTTCCCGATACGCATCGAATAATAACAGCTCAGACTCGCCCATTCGGAGCCGTCAAAGCTGTTATAATCCACGTCGGCGGCAGAAGCGATCGAGTAGCTTAAGATCGAACGGTTTTCCGCATGATACCGGTCGATATCCAACTTCAGGGAATTCAAAAACTCCTCATCTGTCTGATTCGCCACCAGTTCATCGTCCAGAAGCTCCCGTGACTTGATCGCAAGAGCTTCAAGTTCATCCTCCGTAAAGGTTTCGGAATAGAAGCAGCGCGTATATTCGCTGTAAAGCTTCACGACCTCCTTCGGCGTCGGCGGATAGGAGGTATTCAGGTTTCTGGCTAAGAGCTGCTCCACGGGACTGAGCTTTGGGATCTCGTCAAGGGAAGCCGGACGGCGGTTGGCAAGGAACGCAAAAACCCCAATAATGAGCGCACAAAGAACACCCAGTATGATTAATTTTTTCACATTGGTGCTCTTTGATTCTGCCATGATATTTTCCTTCCCTGGAAAAGCTCCTACGGTTCGGAAAGTTCCTCCTTAAACCGTATCGTTGTCGTCCTTCCGTCCTTTGCGACGACTGTATTTTTGAAAACCTTCCTGACTTCCTTTTCGTACTCCTTCGGGTGCATCAGGGAAGGTGAATAATGCGTCAGCCAGAGCTCGTTCACGCCGGCCTTCCCGGCAAGCTTCGCCGCTTCGTAGAAGGTCATATGCTTATGCTCCTTTGCCTTATCCTCCGACTCCGGTTCGCCGTACATACCCTCGCAGATAAACAGATCCGCCTCCGCGGCATTCCGCACGATGGATTCCGTCGGACGGCTGTCCGTGCAATAGGTCAGTTTGATCCCTTTGCGCGGAGGGCCAAGGACCATATCCGGTGTAAGGAGACGGCCTTCATACTCGATCTCCTCGCCCTTCTGCAGTCTGTTCCAGAAGGGAAGCGGTATCTGAAGTGCCTTCGCACGTTCCGCGTCAAATTTTCCGGCGCGGTTTATATGCATCGAGTAGCCATAGCAGATCACATTATGACTGACCCGAAAAGCGGTTAGAGAAAACCCGTCAAATTCCATGGTCTCCTCACTGTCACGCAGCTCGTGAAACCGGATCTCAAACGGCAGCTCCGGCGCGATCGTCCTGAGCGCGTTCACGACACGCTCTAAGCCCTTCGGACCGATCATCAGCACCGGTTCCGTCCGCTCCGCATTGCCCATCGTTAGCAAAAGTCCCGGCAATCCGCTGATATGATCCGCATGATAGTGGGTAAAGCAGATCACATCGATGGGCTTCGCACTCCATCCGGTTTCCCGCATCGCGATCTGCGTGCCCTCGCCGCTGTCGATCAATATACTGCTGCCGTTATAACGCAGCATCAATGATGTAAGCCACCTGTAGGGAAGCGGCATCATGCCGCCCGTTCCCAGTAAACATACATCCAGCATAATCTCTCAATCTCTTTTCCACATGATCAGGGCATCTTCCCTGGGCTTCTCATAAAAGTCCTTTCGGACTCCTTCCGTCTGAAAGCCGGCGCCTTCATAAAGCCTCACGGCTGCCGTATTGCTCCTTCTGACCTCCAGGGTAAACTGCGTTCCCCCAAGCCGCCTGCCTTCCGAAAGCACTGCCTCCATCAGCCGCCTGCCATAGCCCTGCCCACGGTATTCCTCCGCGATCACGACATTGGTGATCTCAATATCGCCCACGATCTCACGGATCCCCGCACCGCCGATGATCCTGCCGTTCTTTTCCGCAACCAGATAATTCATATGATCTCTCGCGATCATATCCAGAAAATCCTGTTTCCGCCAGGGCATGGAGAAGGTCGTTTCCTCAATAGCAGCTACCTGATCGGCATCCGTCTCCGTCATCGGGCGGATCATAATATCGGCATCACCGCTCTTTTCGTTTGCCTGCTGCCGCTCCCGCTCCGCCTGTGACAGCCGAAGATATTCCGGCTTATGCTCGCCGGCGCTCTCATAGATCCCCTTTTGCCGGTAAACAGCCGCCAGCACACCGAGCGCCCCTGCCCGTTGTCTGGCCATATGGGCCGGCGCCAGCTCGTAGCGCCCCTTCATGCCGTCCCGGAGCAGCTCCTCATATACGGGAACCCCGTCTCCTAAAAAGAGAACAGTCTCTTCCGGATACGCTTCATTCAGCCGGTCGATCATCTCACCGACCGCCATCGGTCTCTGGGATAACAGTACCGTCGGTTCATACGCTCCTACCCGGTCAAATCGGTATAAACCGGTATAGACCTGACTGCGCCTGGCATCCATCATCGGACATACCAGCCCGTGATACCCCCAGGCGTTCATCGCAAGGCAGTCCACTGTCGGTACCGGAATGATCGGCTTTTGAAGCGCCAGGCCCAAACCCTTGACGGTCGCCGAACCGATCCTAAGTCCGGTAAAGGAGCCGGGCCCTTTTGTGACGGCAATCGCGTCTATCCCGCTTAGATCAAGCTCCGTCATCCGGCAGATCTCATCGAGCATCGGAAGAAGCGTCTGTGAATGTGTTTTTTTATAATTGACAGTATATTCCGCTGTCATGGTGAAGTCCTCGACGATCGCCACGCCGGCGGTAAGTCCCGAGGAATCAACCGCGAGTATTTTCATCTTTTTCTATTGTTATCAGGCGATAATCAATCCCCTTTGCGAGATTTTTCCGGATCGTGACTTTTATGGTCCGCTCCGGCAGGAGTTCTCCGATCAGATCTGCCCACTCGATCAGGCAGACGCCGTTTCCGTAAAAATAATCCTCGTATCCGATCTCCTCCATCTCCTCCGGCTCTTCGATCCGGTAAACGTCAAAGTGATACAGAGGAAGCCTGCCCTCCTCGTAAATACTTAAGATCGTAAAGGTCGGACTGTTCACATACCCGGAAATCCCCAGTCCCTTCGCAAAACCCTGTGTGAAAACGGTTTTTCCGACGCCAAGGTCTCCGATCAGGGCAAAAACATCACCGGGGACGGCTTTTTCCCCAAGTTCCTGCGCAAACGCCGCCGTATCTGCCCGGCTCAGGCTTTCGTACCTCATACCCGTATATTGACCTTCTTCGGATCGACATGTGTCGAGATCATCTCGACCACCTTATCCCTGTTTTCCCCCAGATCATCAAAGGGAAAAAGGCTTGCCCGCACCTTGTTTGTATATACAATGATGTTCTTTCTGGTAGAAACCACCTTAGCCACCGCACTCCAGGGCGCCGCGTCAGACTGCTCGCAGATCGTGATCTCAATCCCCTCCTCCGTCAGCTTGTAGTGCTGCGGCTGCTGAAATACAGGGGAGAGCATCTGTTTCTTTGACTGAAGGTAAAGGGCTGTCGGCAGATAAAATACAATAATGACACCGGCGATCAGATAAATGATCTTATAAGAAAGGAAAAAGCCCACGATCAGAAGAAGGCCGACGGCTTCGCCGAGAATCCCGGCGAAACTTGTAAATATCTGATATAGCATATAATCATACATTTTGGAGGTCGTCATATGGACATCAAATTCAACGCTCATGTCAGTTACCTTCACAAAGTATTGTCTCAGGCTTTTCCTGTACCATTTTCCGCCCGGCACCTATCATTATATTTTATCATATTCTGATCGGTCTGTCATGGGATTTTGACTGGATCATTTCCTTCCTGCGCCGGTTTGTTTGCGGACCGGATCATTTCCTTCCTGCGCCGGTTCGTTTGCGAACCGTGCGCTTAGGCATGAACCTGTTCATGCCGATCCGGTCCGTTTGCGGACCGGATCATTTCCTTTTATGATCGGTGAAATGCGCTTATAGATAAGAAGGGTAATGAGTACGCAGAGCATACCCTTAATAAAGGTAAACGGTGCGTTAAACATGACCAGGCATTTTAAGAGGCTGTCAGCCGAAGGGTTGATCTCCTGATACATGGACAGGATCGCTTCGATCGGCATCAGTTTCGTATATACCGGATAAACAACAAAGTAATTAGACGGAATACTGATCAGCGCCATGACGACGGCCCCGATCAGGGACCCGACCACAGCTGTTTTTCTGGTTTTGTGAAGGCTGTAAACCATACCGGCCGTATAGACAAAAAACGCACCAAGTATGAAATTCGACAGTTCCCCCACACCCCCTGTGATCGTGATGAACAGGTGCAGCAGATTCTTGATCAGACAGATCAATACCCCGTAGACCGGGCCCATGGCAAAGGCTCCGATCAGAGCCGGCAGTTCCGAAACATCCATTTTAATAAAGGAAGGCATAAGCGGAACGCTGAAATCCAGAAACATCAGCACAAAGGCCAACGCGGAAAGCATACCGGTGACGGTCATGTAGCGGATGTTTACCGTCTTTGCATTCAATTTTGTCTGTTTTTCTGTTCTTACATCCATATTGTTTCTCCTTTTCTTAGGATCTGTGCAGTCGTGAATTCCGGTGCCCAGTTTTTTGTTCTCCCGATCAGACAGGAGGGAAAAATACACCCCGGGAATCACTTCCCGGGGCAGAATAAACCAAATAAACTGGACTGTCGCTATCTTCTTTCATCCAGACTATACTGTCGGTTATGGATTCTCACCATATCCTGCCTGCTGCGCCATAAAGCACGGCGGGCTCGCGGACTCGCTGCAAAATCCGGAAGGCTGCAGCATCACCGCCGGTCGGGAATATCACCCTGCCCCGAAGATACATATTATGTTACAAAGGAAACTATACTATCCGGGGCAGCCGGTGTCAAGGCTCCTTTTCAAATAACCATCTTTGGCAATCGCTGTCCACCCATTGCTTCAGAACATAACCATTTCCCTCTTTGGTCAGCAGCTGGTCGTTATGTTCGATCGTGTAAAGGTTCTCGCCGGTCTGCCTGATCTTAAATTCCTGGGAAGCGTCCCCCGCCGCACTTTGCCATTCTATCTGATAAACGCCGCTGTCATCCCGTTCACACGCTGTCAGATACAGCGAAGTATCCGGATCCGTGATGTGCGAGATGCCCTGGTAGGTAAAAACATACAGATAGTTCTCTTCGGCGCTCCCCTCTGCCATACCTTCTCCTGATGCGCCCATGCACACAGAGTCATTGTTCGTATGGATCAGGTAGCTTCCGTTTTTCGGCGCCCCGCTTTCATCATACTGCAGAAGAGACGCTTCATATCGCTCGTCATCTCCTCTGATAAACGTAAGCGGCAGCATGGCAGACAGGCAGCAGACTATAAAAATAAGCACGGCCGGCGCCCATAAACCCGGATGCAGCGCCCTGACAGATCTGTTATCAGACAGCGATCTTAGCTCCCGCAGGCCAAGGTGGTAACCACAGACTGAAACAGGGATCAGCAGGATGAAATAGGAAAGTGTATACTGTGCTTTAGCCTCCCAGAACAGATGAAAGACAAACCCGCCGCAGAATATGATCATATAAGGCAAAAGCCCCTCTGCTTCCTTCCCGTTTTTCAAGATTATGCCGATAAACCAGAGGACTCCGAACAGGATCCCGATATGAAGATAATTCAGGATCCCGGAAACCACCTGCCAGCCTTTCACCGTATTTACCGCCCATATCCAGGAAGGCAGACTGATATCCGTTTCGCGGTATCTGGTGATCCAAAGGCTCTCAAAGGAGGGCTCTCCCCATTCCGACGTAACCTTACGCAGAAAAAACCGGATCATTTCACCCGGATTTTCCTTAAAATAAAGCAGACGCTCCTCCAGATCCTTTTTGACAGCTTCCTTTTGCCGATCCGGATCAAAGCCCGCCTCTTCGTAAGTTCTGTCATTATATCCGTTCCACCATCCCGGTCCCCAGTGCTCACTGTCCTGAAGACCCATCATCACATACGCGCTCGCGCTCATTCCGTGCGAAAGCTCCTGACCGGTCATTCCCTCCGCAATGCTCCGCGGGACAGTAATACCGAGAAATAAGGCTGAAACGAGGGAGATATACAGGATCGCATGCTTCCCTTTGCTTTCGTGAAAACGAAGATTGTCTATCACTGCGTACGCGAGCATGCCAAGGCCGAAGATCAGGTAATTCTGCTTGACGACAACCGACAGGGCAAGCAGAACTCCCGCGAAAATACATAAGCGCGGCCGTTTCTTTGGTCTCTCCAGGTATTCAAGCTCAAAACGGATTGCCATCAGGGAACAGCATTCGCCGATCAGATTACCGTAAACAAATTCGGTATAGAAGATCAGGGGAGCAAACAGAAGGCATAGCAGAAGTGAAAACAGACTGTAGATCCTGCGGAGCCCAAGTCTTTCCGAGACCAGCAGTATTTCATGAGCGATCCCGACATAGGCGGCAACATTAAGGAGCTGAAACAGGACATGATTCTGATCTCCGAAAATAAGGCCGAGAGAATACTCCGTCAGAACCAGTCCGATCTGATTTGTATATTTATAGATATAGCCACCCTTTTGAAAGTCCGTAAAAAAGTGATGTCGCAAATGATCCGCCGCGGAAATGACCGCCCACTGATCGGCCACCGGGCGAAACTGGGATGCCAGGACATATACGGCACCCATCAGTGCCATGATCAAAAGAAGGGTATTCCGAATCAGGCGGTATTTTTCATCCTGTTCCGCAAATCCGGCAAAAGACTGCAAAGCTCTCGATCTTGAAGCAAAAAACAGGAAAAGGACCAGGAATCCGAGGAACAATACCTGAAGCCCTGTCCTGTCGCTGCACAGATAGATATAGCCCAGATGGCCGACATGAGAAATGCTGAGCAGAGAAAGAGAGAAGATCAGAACAACTGAGCCGGCAAACAAAATGCCGACAGACAGCGTAAGGATTTCTGCGAGCTTCGTAAACGCCGTCTTCTCTTTTCTGACTTCTCTCCCGGATTCCCTCATTGTAAATTTTTACCGTTTTATTTTAGTTTCATCGTCAGGCTGATGCGGTTTTTCTCCATGTTCACATCCAATACCTTAACATCCACAACATCACCTACGGAAACAGCATCCAAAGGGTGCCTGATATAGCGGTCCGTGATCTGTGAAATATGGACGAGACCGTCCTGATGCACGCCGATATCCACGAAAACACCGAAATCGATAACGTTGCGCACGGTTCCTTTTAAAAGCATGCCCGGCTTCAGGTCGCTCATTTCCAGAATATCCGACTTAAGCACCGGCTTCGGCATATCCTCTCTCGGATCTCTCGCCGGTTTCTCCAGTTCCTTTATGATGTCGACAAGCGTGATCTCACCGATCCCGAGCTCTTTGGCAAGCGCCGCCTTATCCTCAACCCTGCTTTCGATGATACCGGGCTCCGGCATTTGTTTCGCTATACCGTTTTTGTTCCTGCCCTCTTTCCGGTTTAAATCTCTTTCTCCCTGCTCCCTGCGGCCGGGTTTTTCCTGCGCTTTTGCCGCATTGCGGTCCTTCACCGGATCGCTCATGGCCATAAACAGCGCCTGTCCCATTGCCGTGCTCTGGTTTTTCACAAAAGGCATATCCTTTTTATGACGTCTGAGCGCCTTCTCATCTGCGTTTACGGCCTGCTTCCCGCCATCCGGCTTTGCGTTTTTCCCAGCTCCGCCCACATGATACATCCTGGCAGTATTCGGTCTGGCGGCCTCCTCTCTGAGACGTTTTACATCCGCCATGGTCAGGTTCAGCTTCTTTAACAGCTGCTCCGTCGCCTCGTAGGATTCGGGATGCACGCTGGTTGCGTCAAGCGGATTATCACCGTCACTGATCCGCATAAAGCCGGCACATTGCTCAAAGGCCTTGGGGCCGAGCTTGTCTACCTTTAAGAGCTCCTGTCTGTCACGGAAGCGTCCGTTTTTCTCTCTGTAATCCACGATATTCTTCGCTACGGTTTTGTTGATCCCCGCGATATAGCAAAGCAGTGAATAGGAGGCTGTATTCAGATCTACGCCCACCTTGTTCACGCTGTCCTCTACCACGCCGGATAAGGCCTCCGAAAGCTTCTTCTGATCCATATCATGCTGATACTGGCCGACCCCGATGGATTTCGGATCGATCTTGACAAGCTCCGCCAGCGGATCCTGCAGTCTTCTGGCGATGGAAGCGGCGCTCCTCTGTCCGACATCAAACTGCGGGAACTCCTCTGCCGCAAGCTTACTCGCCGAATAAACACTGGCGCCTGCTTCATTGACGATCACATATTGAACATCTTCATCTATTTCCTTCAGGAGATCAACGATAATACGCTCGGATTCTCTGGAGGCGGTACCATTGCCGACAGAGATCAGATTTAC
>JAILQQ010000213.1 GCA_024698885.1 Lachnospiraceae bacterium
AAATCGTGCGCTTCGGCATGAACCTTGGTTCATGCCGATTCAGTCAGCATTGCTGACTGAATCATTTCCTCTTTGATCAAGGTTTCGTTTCATTCTATGGAACGAAACCTTGATCGAAGTCAGCGTTGGCGCCCTGGCCGGTCTGGGTCTCGTAGATCTCCCGATAAATAGCATTGTTTTTTAACAGATTTTCATGCGTATCAAAGCCGTTGATCCGCCCGTCATCCAGTACAAGGATCCGGTCCGCGTCCTGCACGGAAGCCACGCGCTGGGCGATGATCAGCTTTGTCACGTCAGGAAGCTCCGTCAGAAAGGCCCGTCTGATCCTTGCGTCCGTAGCCGTATCCACCGCGGAGGTGGAATCGTCGAGGATCAGGACCTTCGGGTCCTTCAGCAGGGCTCTGGCGATACAAAGCCGCTGCCTCTGGCCGCCGGAAACATTGGTCCCGCCCTGTTCAATAACCGTGTCATACTGCTCCGGAAGTTTTTCGATAAATTCATCCGCGCAGGCCAGCTCGCAGGCCCGAACGCATTCCTCCTTCGTCGCGTCGGGATTGCCCCAGCGCAGGTTCTCGAGAATGGTCCCCGAAAACAGCAGGTTATTCTGCAGCACCACGGCCACGTTTTTGCGAAGCGTGGTAAGGTCATACGCCCGTACGTCCCGGCCGCCCACGGAAACCGTACCCTGGATCGGATCATAAAGCCGGCTGATCAGATTGACAAAGGAGGATTTTCCGGAGCCGGTACCGCCGATGACGCCGATCGTTTCCCCGGCATCGATGGCCAGGCTGATATCCTTTAAGACCGGCTCGCCGTGACCCTCCTTCGAATAAGCGAAATCCACATCGTCAAAGATGATCCCGCCGTCCTTCACCTCATAGAGCGGCTCCTTCGGATTGACGATATCCGGTTCCTCCGTCAGCACCTCGCAGATCCGCTCTCCGCTGGCAACAGACATCGAGATCATCACAAAGATCATGGATACCATCATCAGATTCATTAAGATGTTCATACAATAGGAAAAGAGCGCCATCAGATCCCCGGTCGTCAGCTCATCCGAAACGATCATCTTAGCGCCCAGCCATCCGATCACCAGAATGCAGGTATTGACGGCAAGCATCATGACCGGCGCATTCAGGACAACGATCCCCTCTGCCTTGACAAAAAGCCTGTATATCGCGCCCGTCGCCTTTTCCATCCGGTCGATCTCGTAATCCTCGCGGACGAAGGATTTCACCACCCGGATCGCCCCGACATTTTCCTGGATCGTCGCGTTCAGATCGTCATAGCGCTCGAAAACCTTTTTAAAGCTGCTCATCGCGCATTTTACGATAAGCGCCAAAATCCCCGATAAGACGATCACCGCGATCAAGTAGACGCTTGCGATGCGGGCCGAGACAAGAAAAGCGGCCGTCATCGCAAAGATCAGCGAAAAAGGCGCGCGGATGCACATCCTTAAGATCATCTGATACGCGTTCTGTACATTCGTGACGTCCGTCGTCAGCCTTGTCACCAACCCCGCTGTCGAGAATTTATCAATATTGGAAAAGGAAAAGCGCTGAATATTGTCATTCATGGCCTTGCGCAGGTTCTTCGCAAAGCCCGTAGAAGCCTTTGCCGCAAAGATCCCGCCGAAAAGCCCCGAGATCAGCCCCATGACAGCCATAACGAGCATGAGGCACCCCATCCTGACAATATAGCCCATATTGCCGCCCGGCACGTTCACGCCGTTGTCCACAAGCATTGACATGAGAAGCGGCGTGATCGTCTCAAAAAAAGCCTCCGCGATCATACAGAGCGGTGTCAGAAGCGACACCCGTTTGTATTCCTTTATCTGTGCTCCTAATGTTTTTATCATTCCATTCTGACCCTGCTGCGCCAAATCATTTTCTACTGCTTTGCAAAACCGGCCCGTTTCCTGAGGGTCGGGTCCAGGATCTTCTTGCGGATCCTGAGGCTCTCCGGCGTGATCTCCAAAAGCTCGTCCGTATCGATAAATTCAAGCGCCTGTTCCAGACTCAGTACCTTCGGGGGCGTAAGCCTTAACGCCTCGTCGGAACCGGAAGCCCTTGTATTGGTCAGCTGCTTTCTCTTGCAGACGTTGATCTCCACGTCCTCGGTCTTCCCGCTCTGTCCGACCACCATGCCGGCGTAGACCTTCTCGCCGGGGCCGATGAAAAGCGTTCCTCTCTCCTGCGCGTTATACAGACCGTAGGTCACGGCCTCCCCGTTCTCGAAGGCGATCAGGGAGCCCTGCTTCCGGTAGGCGATATCCCCCTTATAGGGCGCGTATTCGTCAAAGATCGTATTAATGATGCCGTTGCCTCTGGTATCCGTCAGAAATTCCCCGCGGTAGCCGATCAGACCCCTGGCCGGGATCGAAAACTCCATTCTCGTATAGCCGCCGGTGATCGGCGTCATATTCTGAAGCTCCCCCTTGCGGCTCCCGAGCTTTTCGATCACGATGCCCGTATATTCCTCCGGCACGTCGATATAGGCAAGCTCCATAGGCTCTGTTTTCCGGCCCTTGGAATCCGTCCGGTACAGGACCTCCGCCTTGCTCACCGCGAATTCATAGCCCTCGCGCCGCATATTCTCGATCAGCACCGAAAGATGCAGCTCGCCCCGGCCGGAAACCTTAAAGCATTCCGTGGAATCCGTTTCCTCCACCCGCAGTGATACGTCGGTATTCAGCTCCCTGAACAGCCGGTCGCGCAGATGCCTTGAGGTAACGTATTTCCCCTCGGTGCCCGCGAGCGGCGAATCATTGACGCAGAAGGTCATGGCAATCGTCGGCTCCGAGATCTTCTGGAAGGGGATCGGATCGGGATGTTCCGGATCGCAGAGCGTATCCCCGATATGGATATCCGCAATGCCCGAGATCGCCACGATGGCACCGACGCCCGCCTCCCTGACATTGACCTTGTTCAGACCGTCGTATTCGTATAAAGCGCTGACCTTTACCTTCTTCAGCTTGTCGGGATCATGGGCGTTCACAATCACCATTTCCCCGTTCACCCGGATCACGCCGTTTGAAACCTTGCCGACCCCGATACGGCCCACATAATCATTGTAATCGATGGTACTGATCAGTACCTGTGCGCCCGCCTCGCTGTCGCCCTGCGGCGCGGGGATATAATTTAACACAGCGTCAAATAACGGCGCCATATCCGGTCCCATGTTTTTGTAATCCGTGCCGGATCTTCCGAG
Organism: Lachnospiraceae bacterium; assembly: GCA_024698885.1. Classification (GTDB taxonomy): domain Bacteria; phylum Bacillota; class Clostridia; order Lachnospirales; family Lachnospiraceae; genus UBA2868. The sequence goes on from JAILQQ010000213.1 coordinate 3,211, forward strand.
CTTGGCGGAAGCAAAGATGAAGGGACAGTCAAGCTGGCTGTCATCCACATCAAGATCCATAAACAGCTCAAGCACCTCGTCCACAACCTCCTCCGGACGGGCCTCCTCCCTGTCTACCTTGTTCACGCAGACCACCACCGGGAGCTTTAAGGCGAGCGCCTTTTTCAGCACAAACCGGGTCTGCGGCATGGTGCCCTCAAAGGCATCCACCACTAAGATCGCGCCGTCCACCATTTTCAGGACCCGTTCCACCTCGCCGCCGAAATCCGCGTGTCCCGGCGTATCCACGATATTGATCTTCGTTCCCTTATAGGTTACGGCCGTATTCTTTGAGAGGATCGTGATCCCTCTCTCCCGCTCGATGTCCCCCGAGTCCATGACCCGTTCGGCCACCTCCTGGTTTTCCCGGAAAACACCGCTCTGTCTGAGAAGCTGATCCACCAGGGTCGTCTTCCCGTGATCGACATGAGCGATGATCGCCACATTTCTGATATCATCTCTTGACTGAACCATATCATTAAAACCTTTCCATTATTTATTGTATATTTCTTCGATCTCCGCCAGCTCTTCCTCTGTCAAAGGCTCTCTCTCCGCGATCCTTGCGTTCGTTATGATCTGTTCGGGGCGGCTCGCGCCGATCAGGACACTGGTGATATCCGAATCCTTCAGTACCCACAAAAGCGCCAGCTCCGAAAGCGAAATGCCCCGCTTTTCGGAAAGTTCGTTGAGCTTCCGGATCTTTGCAAGCTTCTCCTCTGTCACATCGCTTTCCTTTAAGAAGCGGCCGTCCCGTCTGATGCGGCTGTCTTCGGGGATCCCGTTTAAGTATTTATCGGTCAGAAGGCCCTGGGCGAGAGGCGAAAAGGCGATGATCCCCTTTTCCTCCCCCGCCGCGGCCTGCTTCAGACCGTTTTTCTCGATCGTGCGGTCAAAAATACTGTAGCGGTTCTGATTGATCAGGAAGGGCACCCGGTATTCCTTAAGAAGTGCCGCCATTTTCTTCATTGTCGGTCCGTCATAATTCGAAATACCGACGTAAAGAGCCTTGCCGCTTATTACGATCCGGGAAAGTGCCAGAGCCGTTTCCTCAAGCGGCGTATCCGGATCCATCCTGTGATGGTAGAAAATATCCACATAGTCAAGTCCCATGCGGGACAGACTCTGGTCAAGGCTTGCGATCAGATACTTCCTGCTGCCGTGATCGCCATAAGGCCCCGGCCACATATCATAACCCGCTTTGGTGGAAATGACAAGCTCATCTCTTAATCCGGCAAAATCCTGCTTTAAGATCCTGCCGAGATTGGTTTCCGCCGAACCGTAAGCCGGTCCGTAATTATTCGCCAGATCAAAATGCGTGATGCCCCGGTCAAAAGCCGTCCGGCACATCGCCCGCATATTTTCGTAATTATCCGCGGAACCGAAGTTATGCCAGAAGCCAAGCGACACGATCGGAAGCAGCAGGCCGCTTTTCCCGGTCCTTCGGTACTGCATGGTCTCATATCTTTTTTCTGAAGGAATATACATAAGGGGGCTCCTTTCTGCGCCGATTCGCCTGCGAATCGTGCGCTTTGGCATGAACCTGTTCATGCCCCTTGACACATCAACATCATAATAGTATATCAAAAAAAACGGGCCGCCGCACTCTCTTTTTCTGCCCGGTTTTTATCCTGGTTTTATCCTGCCCGTACAGAAGGCTTATCATTTCCGCCAATATATGATATACTGTTTCTGTGACGGCTTGTTTTCAGGCCGTGCGCACAGGAATGAACTGTTGTTCATGCCGATCCGGAAATGAGATATTGCGATGCCTCAAAAAAGGAAGGCACAGTAAAAAGAGGGGAGAAAAGAAGCATGAAATATTTTGGCACCGACGGTTTTCGCGGAAGGGCGAACGACAGCCTCCGCGTTGAGCACGCTTTAAAGATCGGACAGTTCTTAGGATGGTATTACGGGGCGCGGATCGGCCAAAAGGCCCGCTGCGTCATCGGAAAGGATACCAGACGGTCGAGCTATATGTTCGAGTACGGCCTGTCCGCGGGCCTGACCTCTGCGGGGGCGGAGGTCAATCTGCTGCATGTCACGACAACGCCCAGCGTTTCCTATATCGTGAAATCCGAGAAATTCGACTTCGGCATCATGATCACGGCCAGTCATAATCCCTATCATGACAACGGCATCAAGGTGATCAACCGGGACGGTTATAAAATGGAGGAGGAGGTTCTTGCCCAGATCGAGGAATACATCGACGGAAAGCTTACGATCCCCTTTAGCTCCGATAACGTGGGGCGCTGTACCGATTATTTCCAGGGCCGCAACAAATATATCAGCTACCTGGCCAGCGTTCCCCTGCATTCCCTGCGCGGCTACCGCATCGGTCTCGACTGTGCCAACGGCTCCGCCTTCAATATCGCCAAAACGGTATTTGATATGCTAGGCGCCGAGACCTATGTGATCAGCAATACGCCTAACGGCACCAATATCAACGTCGAGTGCGGTTCGACGCATATCGAGGCGCTGCAGAAACTGGTACGGGGAAATCAGCTGGATGCCGGTTTTGCGTTTGACGGCGACGCGGACCGGTGCTTCTGCGTGGATGAAAACGGAAATGTGGTGGACGGCGACGCCATCATGTATATCGGCGCCTGCTATCTGAAGGAAAGGGGCGGGCTCGTTGATGATACGGTGGTCGTAACGGTCATGTCCAATCTCGGCCTGTTCAACGCCCTGAAGGAAAAGGGGATCAAAACCGTGATCACGCCTGTAGGCGACAAATATATCTCGCAGGAGATAAAGGATCACGGCTACAGCATCGGCGGAGAGCAGTCCGGCCACGTGATCTTCGATAAATACGCCACCACAGGCGACGGGATCCTGACCGCCATCATTATGGCGGATATCCTGGTGGAGAAAAAATGCGTCTTTTCCCATCTGGCAAGAGATCTGAAGATCCTGCCGCAGAAATTAAAGAACCTGTCCGTACCCGATAAGGACGCGGTGATGAACAATCCTGCGGTGGTCGAATTTGCCGAGAAATTAAATGAAAAGCTCGACGGCAGCGGAAGGCTGCTGCTTCGCAAAAGCGGCACCGAGCCCGTTGTCAGGATCATGGTGGAAGCAGCTACCCTTGAGGAATGCGACCGCTATATCGCGGAGACGGAGAAATTTATTCTCGAGAACGGAGTATAATCGCACCAAGGCACGATTTACGAACAACCGGCGCCATGCAGCTTTCCTGCGTGGCGCCGGTTGTTATGTCTGCGCAGATCAAATCATTTTCTTACCGCGCCAATTTGCCTGCAAATCGTGCGCTTAGGCATGAACCTTGGTTCATGCCGATTCAGTCAGCATTGCTGACTGAATCATTTCCTCTGATAAAAAAGTCTCAGACAGAAATCCGTCTGAGACTACTATAACAGGTTTTGTTAGCCACGTCAATAGTTGAGTGCTAAAATTGTCAGAATATTTTCAGATTGTATTGATCATGGCCCCGTCTGCTCGCAGGCCGGATCATTCCCGCATTCTACGATTGTCCAAACTCCGCAAACGTCCGCCGATATGCCCTCACGTTCCCCATATCAAAGGATTCCCCATCCGGCACAAAGCCAAGCATACCAGACGCTTTCATCACCCTCTCAAGTGCCAGGGTCAGCTCAACCTCGTCCTTCCGCCGTTCCTCCTCGTTCTCGCGGCACATAACGGAAAGCTCCGAAAAGACCTCCTTCGTCAGAATATAGGCGCCAAACGCCGCAAGATATTCGTTCTGCCCGTTGTCCATCCGGCCGGAAACGCCCAGATAATCCTCCGCATGCTGGGGCGTCGGCTTCTCGGCGATCCTGTCGAGATTCAGGACCTTCTTCTCCGGGTCCTCCCAGGCCCCCGCAAAGATCCCGTAATTTGACACCTCCGAAAGCGCCACCTTCTGCAACGCCACCATGGGCTTGCCGAACGTATCATAGGCGTTCATCAGCTGCTTCGTGCAGGATTCATCCGTATTGCTCCGGTAGATCGTATCTCCAAGGAGCAGAAGCACCGGATCCCCTCCGGCAAATTCCGAAGCCTGATAAACTGCGTGTCCGAAGCCCTTCTGCTCCGTCTGCAGGACAAGCCTTACCCTCTCGGCGATCCCCCGGAACCTGTCCTCATATTCCTTCATCTCCCGCGGCAGGCTTTCATAGTGCGCAAGCGACAGCGGCTTTTTAAAGAAATCCTCATAGAATCTCCGCTCCTCGGGTCCCACGATCAGGCATATTTCCTCTATTCCCGACGCCGCAAGCTCCTCAAGCAGAATCATGATCACGGGCTTGATCAGGCCGTCCCGATCAGGCACCGGGCAGAACTCCTTGCGGATCCCTCTTGTTACCGGATATAGCCTTGTCCCAAAACCCGCAACCGGGATCACCGCCTTGCGCACCGAGGAGTTCGGTTTCAGGGTCAGCTTATAGGAGGTCATTCCCTTGACATTTGTCAGGTAGTCAAAAAGTGCCTGCTGGGTCTCTTCATCCTTCGCAAGGAACTGTACCGTTCCGTCCCCCTGGGAGCCGACCCCCTTGCCGCCGTAGGTCAGTTTTTGAATCTCCGGATCATTTAACGTCTCATGCAGCACAGGCGATTTTAACTCCGAAGGGCACATGGGCGCTACCTTCTCATCAAAGAGCGTCTGGGCTTCCGTCATCAGCGCGCCGAGCTTTTCGGGCTCTCCCGCGGAAATATAGGTCATCGCCCGCGCCGTGATCTCAAGATTATCCTTTCCGAGGGCCTCATGCAGCCTCTCTTCCATCTCGTTTGACGCAAACGGATACCCCCTGTTCAGATCGGCCAGTATCCGCACCGTATCCTTCCCCGCCATCAGATCCGCAAAAACATAGTACAGCTCAGATCTTACGGGGATCCGCTCCACCTCCGTATCATGGCCGTCAAAGGTCATGGAGACGGGCGCCACGCCGTAGGCGCAGGCCTGATCCAGCCTTCCGCAGCGGGAGGGCGTGCGCTGCTCGCCCCAGTAGGCGATGTTCATGATCCCTTCGGTATTCAGGTGCAGGTCATAGAGCCTGTTAAACGCCCGCGCCACCAGCACGCAGACCGCGGCGCTGGAGGACAGTCCGCTTTTTACCGGAAGCGTCTGATCATAAATCTCCACCGTGATCCCGCCGACCCGGTACCATTCGCACATATAGGAAGCAACCCCGCAGACGTAGGAATAATAGCCGCCCCGGTTCGCCGCCTCCTTCAGCTTCTCTCTGCTCATATCGCAGGAGAAGGAATTCTCTCCGATCCCGCTGACCTTGTCCACGATGCAGAATCTCTCACTCCGATAGGCCTCGGCAAAGATCCCCTGCTCTATCCCGGTAACAATCGCCCGCCCCGGCAAGACCTCTGCGTTCATCGCCCTGGCCTGCCCGGCCCAGTCACTGTGTTCCCCGAAAAGGCAAAGCCTGCCGGAGGCAAATAGCTTTATTTTTTCATTTTTCATAATGTTATTCCCCTCCCC
>JAILQQ010000227.1 GCA_024698885.1 Lachnospiraceae bacterium
AATAAGAAGCCTGCGGTATCGATCTATGACACCGAAGGGAATAAGCTGCAGGCAAGGGATTATTCGGTGAGCGCGCCGAAAGCGCCGGATGAGAACGGCGTCTCCTCGGTGACTGTCACAGGCCTTAAGAATTATACCGGAACGAAGACGGTTTCCTTCCGCTACTATAAGAGCAGTGAAAGCATCGGGAATGCCAAGGTAAGCGGCAAACTTCCGTCGCAGCAGTATACCGGCAAGAAGGTGACGCTGCCCTTAAGCAGCTTCCAGAATATCCTCTATATAAACGGCACGGCCCTTGTACCCGGAAAAGATTTCGAGATAGCTTCCTATGCCGGCAATATCAAAAAGGGCACCGCGAAGGTAACGATCCGCGGCATCGGCGACTACGCCGGCATGAAGACACTGAAATTCAAGATCGTCGCGAAGCAGGGCAGCTATCAGGGCTCGCTGCAGGACGGAGAATGGAAATGATTCGGTCAGGGAGCCGGATCGGCCAAAGGCAATGACGCTTTCATTATTAAAGGCGCCAAAAAATTTCTGCGCCGGTCGAAATAAACAACAATCCGGCGGCTTCACAGGCCGCCGGTTTTATGCTATCATGGGGATCGATCAGGGGGGAAAAAATCGTTATAATTATGCGTTTTTCAGATGTCAAATTGTGGGAAACATCCCGGAGGATCCGTTATGCTGAAACCGCTGCCTATCGGTGTGGAGTTTTTCGAAGAATTCAAGAAAAAAGACTATTACTACGTGGATAAAACTCTATTCATTAAGGAGTTGATGGACAAAAAAGGCAAGGTCAACCTCTTCACAAGACCCAGGCGTTTCGGCAAGACCCTGACCCTCGATATGCTCCGCTGCTTTTTCGAGGAAGGCTCCGATCCGGGGCTCTTTTCGGGACTTAAGATTATGGAGGCGGGTGAAAAATACACCTCTATGATGGGCAAGTATCCCGTGATCTTTCTGACCCTTAAATCGGCAAAGACCGGGGATGAGGAATCCGCATTTGAGGCAATAAGGAAAGAACTGGCCAGGGAATTTGACCGCCACAGTTTTGTCTTAAAAAGCGGCGCTTTAAGCCGCGAGGATGCCACGGAATTTTTAGAGTTCAGAGACAGAAAAAAGAAGCCGGATCAGTACAGGGACAGCCTGAAATTCCTCTGTGAATGTATTAAGAAGGCAACGGGAAAGAATACGATCATCCTTTTAGACGAGTATGATGTGCCGCTTGAAAGCTCCTTTTATGACGGATACTATGACCACATGGTCAGCTTTCTCCGGAGTCTTTTTGAGGGAGCGCTTAAGACAAACAGAGCTCTGGAATTTGCCGTCATCACAGGATGCCTGAGGATCTCAAAGGAATCCATATTTACGGGGCTGAATAACCTGAAGATCAACACCATCCTTACGACAAACTACGGAGAGTATTTCGGCTTTACGGATGAGGAAGTTCAGAATACTTTAGCAGCTTACGGGCTTGAAGGTAAGTATGGGGAGGTAAGGGACTGGTACAACGGATATGATTTCGGCGGAAAGAATGTCTATAACCCCTGGAGCACGATATACTATGTGGATGACCATGTGGCGAAGCATGATGCATTCCCCGTATCCTACTGGGCCAATACCAGCTCAAATTCCATTGTCCGGGATCTCATCGAGAGGGCGGACAGCGGGACCAAGGCGGAGATAGAAAGGCTGATCGAAGGAGGGAGTATAGAAAAACCCGTGCATGAAGACATTACCTACGGGGAGATCTATAAGGAACAGGACAATCTGTGGAATTTCATGTTTTTTACAGGGTACCTGAAGAAAACAGCGGAGAGATTTGACGAAAATAAGAAGAGTACCTATGTGACCATGAAGATCCCAAACTGGGAGACGGAATATATCTACAGACAAAAGATCATGAGCTGGTTTGATGAGGAGATCGTAAATAAATCCGACCGGAGCGCCCTGTTTAATGCCATGAAGGAGGGTGATGCGGAGGGCTTTGAGCGGGAGATCAACAGGCTGCTTACGCCTTCCATCAGTTATATGGACAGCTACGAAAACTTCTATCATGGCTTCATGGTTGGTATCCTTTCAGGCAGCGATGAATACGTGGTAAAGAGCAATCGCGAATCCGGGGAGGGGAGGAGCGATATACTTCTGAAAACCGGAGATGTATTTGAAAAAGCTTTTGTGATTGAACTGAAGACTGTAAAGCAGGAGAGAAAGAAGCCGGTGACCCTTGAGCTGATGGATGAGGCGGCGGAGGAAGCAATAAAGCAGATCGATGATATGCAGTATACGGATGCGCTCCTTGAGGATGGGTACGGAAATATAGGCCGATACGGCATTTCTTTTTTCAAAAAAAGATGCAGGGTACACTATCGGGATGGGTATCTTCCCTGAAGAGAACGGCTGCGTCATCAAGATAGCCGAGGGCGGCAAGCTGACAATCAAGGACAGCAGCTCAGGCGGCGCGGGCAGGATCACCGGCGGCAATAATACCGGAAATGGCGGCGGCAGGCAAGAGAGACAAACAGGAGGTCATTGACTTTGAACTGGATCTGTCCCGGAATCTGTGGGAGATAATCCATCAGATGGAGGATAAGACCTACCGGGTGGGCGGATACCACAGGTTCATGATCTATGACCCGAAGGAACGAAAGATAGAGGCGCTCTCCTTCCGGGACAGGGTGGTGCAGCACTGTCTGTGCGACAACATTCTGAAACCGTACTTTGAGAACCGGCTGATATACGATAACGCGGCCTGCCGCGAAGGAAAGGGTACGGACTTTGCCAGGGATCGCCTGACTGGCTTTTTGAGGGAGCATTACAAAAAGTATGGGACAAAGGGCTACATCCTGAAATATGATATCAGGCATTATTTTGACAGTATCGACCATGAGATTTTGAAGGGAATGCTGAGAAGCATACCGGACAGAAACGTGCTTGGGCTTTTATTCCATATTATTCGAAGTTATGAGGGGACTATAGATCCCGTAACGGGAGAGAAAAAGGGCCTGCCTCTGGGCAATCAGACCAGTCAGTGGTTTGCGCTGTACTATCTGGATCCCATGGACCGTCTGGTCAAGGAGAGGATGCGGGATAAAGCGAAAGAACTGCACCTGGAGTTCAATCAGAAGACACAGATCGTGCCGATTTCGGAAGGCGTGGATTTTCTTGGGTTCCGTTTCTATCTGACTGACACAGGGAAGGTGATAAGGAGACTCCGTACATCGAATAAAAGTCGGTGGAAGAGGCGCCTGAAAAAGTATAAGGAAGAGTATCGTGTAGGAAATAAGAGCTTGGAGGAAATCACAAGAAGTGTCGCAAGCTACAGAGGGCATTTGGCCCATGGACATACATGGAAGCTCCGGAAGAAGGTGATGGGCGGCTATGTGCTGACCCACGCTCCAAAAAACGAGAACACAGTAGCAGATGATACACGGAATTGAAATGCTGAAACGATGGTTGTAACAGAAATCTGTATGGGTTTCTTTATGACAGGGACAGGGTTGCAAGGTGGCTGGTGGCTGCGCTCGCCCGGTAACAACGATAACAATGCGGCGTTCGTCAACGGCGAGAACGGCAACGTCAACGAAAACGGTAACAACGTGAAAAACACGCTTGGTGTCCGCCCCGCATTGCCTGATTGCCAGAAGTGTATGGAAGGCTCCATGGGCCAGTGTATCGGGCAAAGGAACCCGGTTCCATTTCTGCGGAAGTCTCCGCGGGAAAAACACATGCTGTCGGAGACTTTGGACGCGAGAGCTTTCAAAGCATTGGGAGTGGGGGATGCCCCATTCCCCCGGCAGCCGATTGGAAGACCAAAATCAAGGAGAATTATAACAGATGAGACAGAAAATAAAACAGTTGATGGGCATCCTGCTCAGTATATCGCTGATGCTGGGCTTGATGACGGGGTTGAGTTTGACGGCGTATGCGGATGATGAGCCCCCTATGCACAATATAAGAACACCACAACAGTAATAAAATTTGATGAAAAAGACTGGTATCTTATCGATTACGATGCCAATACTGTAACCCTGCTTGCAAAAGAATGTGTTGCTGCGTCACAGTATAATTCAAGCGGACGCTTTGTTGAATATAGTGACAATCTCACAGTGAAAACAGCAATAGATAATTGGTATAGCAACAATATCACAGCTGACGCACAAAAAGCAGTAAGCGGCGGGATGTTTTTTCTGACAACTGCGCAGGCAAGCACAATCTGTGATGTAAAACCTGATGTGCTAAAATGCTCCCAGGCATCTGGCGCAGACAATAACGGCTGGTGGTTGCGCTCGCCCGGTCGCGACGATGACTGTGCGGCGTTCGTCGACGGCGAGGTCGGCAACGTCCGCGAAAGCGGTGACGATGTGAGGAACATGCTTGGTGTCCGCCCCGTTTTAAAATTGAATCTGTCATCTGTCATCTTCTCATCTGAAACAAAAACATTTTCATTACCCGTACCGGTGACGGGTGTGAGCCTTAACCCCGCCACCGCCCAGACGATCACCGTGGACGGCAGTGTTGCATTTACCGCTACCGTCGCCCCTGACGGAGCCTCGGACAAGACCGTAAAGTGGAGCGTCAGCGGAACAAAGTCGGACGCTGTGAAACTGTATTCGGACGATAACTGCACCACCGAGGTCGGTACGGACACCACCGAAACCCTGACCGTGTACGCCAAGGGCGTTTCCGCAGGCACGGCAACAGTTACCGTTACAGCTACCAACGGAACAGATGTACCAACGGATGACAAGACCGCAAGCTGCGATGTGACGGTGAATCCTGCTACATATACCGTGACTTACAAGGTCGTTAATGGCACATGGTCGGACGACACCACGGCGGATAAGACGGAGACTGTGCAGAGCGGCTCGAAACCTGTCAGCGTGCCCACTGGCATGAAGGCATCCGAAGGTTATACTGGCGGAGCCTGGAACACAAACCCGGCTGACTCGACCATCACGGAAGCGAAGACATTCACTTATACTTTCACAGCGAAGCCTTTGGCGGAAGTGACAACGGCGCCCAGGGCGAAAACCGGTCTTTCCTATACCGGAGAGCCCCAGGATCTTTTGGATTCCTATGGTGCTGCAGATACATCCATGGAGTATGCCATTGGTACGGATGCGGCGACTGTGCCGACAGAAGGTTACAGCACAACGGCTCCTTCGGGTACCAATGCAGGGAGGTA
>JAILQQ010000248.1 GCA_024698885.1 Lachnospiraceae bacterium
TGCATATGGGGCATCGAAGAAAGGAGATGCCCGGATGGGAAAAGATTTAAAAGGGAAGGAGCTCGGAAAGGGGATAACCCAGAGGAAGAGTGACGGGAAGTACCTGGCCTCATTTGCGGTATCCGACGGGCGGAGAGTGTCCAGGACTTTTGGCGCCTTGAAAGACGCGAAACAATGGCAGGCGGACGTAAAGTATGAGGACGCCCGCCAAATGAGCGTGGTCTCGGATACCATGACGGTCAATGCGTGGTACAATTCATGGTCAAAGCAGAAGGAAAAACTCGTGAGGCCGAATACGATGCGAAACTATCGCGACCGGTATGAGCGGAACATTAAGCCTGTGTTCGGACGCATGCGCATCAATGATGTAAAGCCGATCCATTGCCAGGAAGTACTTAACAGGATGGCCGTGGAAGGATATGCCGGCAGCACGATCGAACAGACCAGGATTACGATGCAGACAATGTTTTGGTCCGCGTTCGAGAACCACATCATCAGGTTCACGCCCGTGACGAAGGCGGGGGTGAAGTTGCCAAAGGCTTACAAGAAGGATATTGACTTCCTCACGGTGGAGGAGGAAAAAAGGCTTATCGAGTTCTCCAAGGACCTGTGCTACTACAGTCAGTTCAGACTAATCCTTGAGACGGGAATGCGCACAGGGGAGGTCATCGGGCTCGCTTGGGACTGCGTGGACTTCGACAGGAAGGAGATCCGTATCGAGCAGACGCTAGAATACAGGTACTCTGTCGGTGAATGGAGGTTCGGGCCTCCGAAGACAAAGCATGGGTATCGGACGATTAAGATGACGGATACGGTTTTTGACCTCTTGAAGGGGATCCGTGACGGAAAGAGCAATGTCAAAGAATGGACGCCTGAAGAATTTAGGAATCTGGTTTTCATTAACAGGACCGGATTCCCTACTAAAAACTCGACCTATGACACCGCTCTCGGAAAAAGATGCGAAAAGGCCGGAATCAAGAAGATTTCGATGCATGACCTTCGCCATACCTTCGCGACACGTTTCGTGGAGGCAAGCAATAACTATAAGTACCTGAGCGTCATGCTGGGGCACAGTAGTATCAAGGTCACGATAGACCTTTACGTACACCAGACGGACGAGAGCCAGGTACGGGAGACGGACAAGTATTCGGATTATATGAAATCCGTCGGAATTGCATGAAAAGCATTATAAGGATTTAATAGGCAATTCAAAAACGTAACCAAAACGTAACCAAACGAATGTAGGAAGGCGGGAAACCGTATAAACACTGGATAAAAGGAGCATCTTATGGAACTGGGGATCGTCGGCTTACCGAATGTAGGCAAATCCACATTATTTAATTCTCTGACAAAGGCCGGCGCGGAATCGGCGAATTATCCGTTCTGCACCATCGACCCGAATATCGGGGTCGTGGCGGTGCCGGATGAACGGATCAGGCTGCTCGGAGAGATGTATCATTCGAAAAAGGTGACACCTGCCACCATCAAATTCGTGGATATCGCGGGACTTGTGAAGGGAGCCTCCAAAGGAGAGGGCTTAGGGAACCAGTTCCTTGCCAATATCAGGGAGGTGGACGCGATCGTTCATGTGGTGCGCTGCTTTGAGGACGAAAACATCGTCCACGTGGACGGGAGTATCGATCCGGTGCGGGATATCGAGACCATCAATCTGGAGCTGATCTTTGCGGATATCGAGGTATTGGAACGGCGCGCGGCAAAGCAGGGCCGCGCGGCGCATAATGACAAGAAGGTGGCGAAGGAGGTCGAGCTGATCAAAAGGCTTATAGCGCATCTGGAATCCGGGGCGCTTGCAAAAAGCTTTGCCGCAGAAGACGAGGACGAAGCCGAATGGCTTGCTTCCTATAATCTCCTGACCGCCAAGCCCGTGATCTTTGCCGCCAATGTGGCGGAGGAGGATCTGAAGGCAGAGGACGAAACGGACGGGAAAAGCGGCAACGTTTATGTGCAGAAGGTCCGGGAGTACGCGGAAAAGGACGGCTCCCCCGTATTTGTGATCTGCGCACAGATCGAGCAGGAGATCGCGGAGCTTGACGATGATGAAAAGGCCATGTTCTTAGAGGATCTCGGCCTGAAGGAATCCGGTCTTGACAAGCTGATCAAAGCCAGCTACCGGACCCTGAACCTGATGAGCTTTTTGACGGCCGGTGAGGATGAGACCAGGGCCTGGACAATAAAGATCGGCACCAAAGCGCCGCAAGCGGCCGGCAAGATCCACAGTGATTTTGAAAGGGGCTTTATCCGGGCGGAGGTCGTGAACTATAAGGATCTGCTGGAATGCGGCTCCCTTGCCGCCGCAAAGGAAAAGGGGATCGTAGGTCTCGAAGGAAAGGACTATGTGGTGCAGGACGGCGACGTGATCCTGTTCCGCTTTAATGTCTGAAAAAAAACAGTTTTACGCGAAGATTTTTTTAAATCAATATATAGTTGTCTGACGCGGGAATTTAAAAACTGACGATACCAGATATTGTAGTTTGCCGTGTCAAAACGGGAATCAGGCCCTTGCCGGAGGGCTTGATTTTTTTGCGCTTTTGCTATAGAATGTGGATACAAGTGGCGGTAAGTGGTAGTTTTGTGGTAGAAAGTGGAGAATCCGGAATCGATGTTCAGTGGATTTGCGAATCATAAAATCGATGCCAAGGGAAGAATGATCGTTCCGTCAAAGTTCCGGGAGGAGCTTGGGGATTCTTTTGTGGTCACGAAGGGCCTTGACGGATGCCTGTATATCTACCCGAATGAGGAGTGGGGCGTTTTTCTTGAAAAGCTTCATACGCTGCCGTCCAGCAAGGATACCCGGAAGATCGTCCGTTTCTTCGCAGCCGGCGCCGACAATGTGGAGGTGGACGGGCAGGGGCGTATCCTGATCCGCAGTGACCTGCGGGAGTACGCGGGTTTACAGAAGGACGTGGTCTTGGCGGGCACCTTTGAACGGATCGAGATCTGGGATAAGGAACGCTGGGATCAGGAAAACAGCGGCGACGAGAATATCGACGAGATCGCCGAAAAGATGGTAGCTTATGGGTTCTAGGGAGGAGGCTCTGGATTTTCGCCATACCTCCGTATTGCTTGAGAAAAGCATTGAAATGCTGCGGATACGGCCTGAAGGGACCTACGTGGACGGCACGTTAGGGGGCGGTGGACATGCAGCGGCGATCCTTGAGCGGCTGAACGGGTCAGGATGCCTGATCGGGATCGACCAGGACGAAGCGGCCATAGCGGCAGCTTCTGAAAGGCTCCGGGCCTATGACAATGTAATTATCGTCAGAGATAATTACAGAAATATGAAGAATGTTCCGGGGATCGTCCAAAAGGGGAAAGTGGACGGGATCATTCTTGATTTAGGGGTGTCGTCCTTTCAGCTCGACACGCCGGACAGGGGATTTTCATACAGGGAGAACGCCGACGCACCGCTTGATATGCGGATGGACAGGCGCAGAACGCTCACGGCAAAGGATATTGTCAATACATATCCGGAAAATGAGCTTCTGAGGATCATCAGAGACTACGGCGAGGAGAAATACGCAGGAAGAATAGCAGCAAGGATCGTCAAGGAAAGAGAAAAGCGGGAAATAGAAACCACACTGCAGCTTGCGGAGCTCATCAAGGATGCGCTTCCCATGAAAGCAAGGCGGGAAAAGGGGCATCCGGCGAAGCAGACGTTTCAGGCGATACGGATCGAGCTTAATGAGGAGCTGACCGTACTGGAGGAGTCTTTGGACGACATGATCGAGCTCCTTGCGCCGGGCGGCAGGATCGCAGTGATCACCTTCCATTCGCTGGAAGACCGGATCGTCAAGAACGCTTTTCGCAGAAACGAGGATCCGTGCACCTGCCCGAAGGACTTTCCGGTCTGTATCTGCGGAAAACAGTCAAAAGGCAGGGTGATTACCCGCAAACCGATTACGCCGGGCTCGGGGGAGATCGAGCGTAATAACCGCGCAAAAAGCGCGAAGCTGAGAGTCTTTGAAAAAGCTTTTGAGGGTGGAGATAGTGGCAGGAACAAGACGTCAGGGAAGACGAACTGAATATGGCGGCACGAACCGGGGCTACAAAAGCGCGGTGAACGATCAGTTCATTTACGGAAACGCGGTCAGGGACTTGAGTCCTCTTCAGGTGCAAACGCCGACCGTAAAGCTTTCCCATACCGCCAGACGCAACAGGGACCGGGCGGCCAGGATGAATCCGGGATGGGTACTCTTTCTGACGATGGCCATGCTCGCGACCGGTGCTGTTCTGATCCTTTATTTACGGCTGCAGTCCGATATCACGAACCGGATCAAGAACATCGCGGTGTTGGAAGCGCAGTATAATTCGATCAAGGCCGAAAATGACGATACCGAGAGCCGCATCAAGGGGGCGGTAGATCTGGAGAAGATCAAGCAGAAGGCCATGACGGATCTGGGGATGCAGTACGCGAACGAGGACCAGATCGTGCCGTATGAAATGGACGATGATGACTATGTACGTCAGTACATTGATATAAAATAACGAAAGTAGAAAAATAAATGGATAATCTGCGCAATCAGAAATTCACGGAAAAAATGCAGAGAAAGCTGGCGGTATCATTTATGGTCGTACTGCTGGCTTTTATGGGTTTAAGCACCAGGCTTTACGCGATCAGCCGGGATAACGGCGACCAGTATAAAAAGCAGGTGCTGTCGCAGCAGTCCTATGACTCTGTTGTGCTGCCGGCCAAGCGGGGCGAGATCGTCGACTGCAACGGGACAAAGATCGCGGTCAGCCAGAAGGTATATAACGTCGTAGTTGACGCAAAGACCCTGAACCAGAAGGACGGGCAGTTTTTGGAACCGACACTGACGGTCCTTTATGAGCAGCCGGATATTTCCTATAATTATACACGCTCGGAGCTCAGGGATTATATCGTACAGAATCCCGGCTCCCAGTACCGGATCATTGCCAAAAAGCAGACCTACGAAGCGGTGTCCGGGCTGATGACGATCTTAAATGACAGCGCCAAATTTCCCAACATAAAGGGCGTCTGGCTGGAGGAGGCGTATCAGAGGAATTACCCCTATGATTCCCTGGCCTGCGACGTGATTGGCTTCGTACAGGGGGATAATGAGGGCAGCTACGGCCTTGAAGAGTACTACAATGATATCCTGACCGGCATTAACGGCAGAGAGTACGGATATCTGAACGACGATTCGAACTTAGAGCGGACGATCAAGCCGGCGGAAAACGGAAAAACGTTAGTAACAAGTCTTGATGTCAATATTCAGAGCATCATCGAAAAGCATATCCTGGCCTTTAATAAGGAGCATGAAAACGAGGCGAGAGAGGGAAACGGCTCGAAGAATACCGGTGTGATCGTGATGAACCCGAATACCGGAGAGATCCTCGCGATGGCGAGCTATCCCGTCTATAATCTGAACGATCCCCGTAATACCGACGGCCTGACGATCGAGGTCTCCGAGGATTACGGGATGAACGGGATCGTGATCTCTGAAAACGGAGAGGAAGAGGGATCGACAGAGGCGGCCGAGGGAACTGCGGAAACCGCGGAAACGGCGGAGAACACCGCCGATACGCTGCCTGACGCGGAAGAAACCGCGGGCGAGCCCGTATTGTCCGCAAACGTCACCTCCGTGACCGCGCCGGCGGGAACAGAGCTGCCCGAGACCGGCGAGGAGGCAGAAGCCCCCGCCAAGCAGAAGACCTATGAAGAAGCCTACGAGGACGCGAAAATGGAGGCGCTTAATGCCCTCTGGAAGAATTTCTGCATAAATTCCACCTACGAGCCCGGTTCTACGATGAAGCCGTTTACGATGGCGACCGGCCTTGAATCCGGCGAGCTGACCGGCGAGGAGAACTTCGTCTGCAACGGCGTGAAGGAAGTGGGCGGCCATAAGATCCACTGCAACAATCGTCTCGGCCATGGCAAACTGACCTTTTCGGGGGCGTTAGAGCAGTCCTGCAACGTTGCCTTCATGAATATGGGCGCCATGATCGGAAAGGACGTATTTCTGAAATATAACCGGGAATTCAACTTCGGCTTAAAGACCAATATCGACCTGACGGGAGAAGCCCTCACCAATTCCCTGGTCTTTGATCTCGACACGATGACGCCGACCGACCTTGCGATCTCATCCTTCGGACAGGGCTTTAACGTGACGATGATCCAGATGATCACCGGCTTCTGCTCGCTGATCAACGGCGGCTACTACTATCAGCCCCATGTGGTCACAAAGGTCCTGAACGACGACGGGGTCGTGGTGAATACCTTCGAGCCGCGGGTACTGAAGCAGACGATCTCAAAGGAAACCTCCGACAAGATCGTGGAGCTGTGCGACAATGTGGTCTCACAGGGTACCGGTAAAAGCGCCAGACCGGCCGGCTACCGCATCGGCGGCAAGACGGGAACCGCAGAGAAATATCCGAGAAAACGGGGGAATTATCTGGTATCCTTTATGGGCTTTGCACCGGCCGAAAATCCGCAGGTCGTGATCTATACCGTTATTGACGAGCCAAACGTCCCCTCCCAGGCCAGCGCGCGTTACGCGACGGTCTTAACCAGGGATATCCTGACAGAGCTTCTGCCCTATATGCATATCTTCATGACAGAAGAGCTTACGGAGGACGAAAAGGCCGAACTCATGGAGAAGCAGATCGCCTTCGCCGTTTCCGCCTCGACCGAAGAAGAGGAGACCGGAGAGGTTCAGCTTGACGAAGAAGGAAATCCGATCGCGCCGGCGGACGACTCGCCGCAGAATACGGTGGGCACCGGCGATGAGGAAACCATAACGATCATCGGCGGCGAAGAACCGGAAACCTATGAGAAAAAAGAACTGAGTATTGACCGTGAGACGGGCTATGCCATTGATCCGGAAACAGGTATTCTGCTCGATCCGACGACCTATGCGCCGGTGGATCCCTACGCGTCCGACCTGGAGTAAAAACCGCTCAGACCCCGGATGAAAAATACGCTCTTGCATTCGGACGCCAAAAGCACTATACTAAAGTGTATTTTGTGATCAAAAAAATGACAAGCTAACGGAGTTTTTTCATGGCAATATGTATATCTCTTCTGGTCGGCTTTGCGATCAGCGCGGCGCTTGGGCCTTTCCTGATCCCTTTCCTGCTGCGTCTGAAGATCGGCCAGACGATCAGGGACGACGGACCGGAAAGCCATCTTAAGAAAAACGGTACCCCTACCATGGGAGGGATCATCTTCCTGTCGGCCCTGTTTGTGACGTCTCTTTTCTTTTTGAAAAGCTATCCGGGAATCATTCCCGTTTTATTAATGACGCTGTCCTTTGCCCTGATCGGGTTCGCGGACGACTATATCAAGGTGGTGCTGAAGCGTGCCATGGGCTTTAAGGCCTGGCAGAAAATGATCTGCGAGATCGTCGTGACGACGGTTTTTGCCATCTATATGGTGCACTCCGGCAGGGATCTGACAATGCTTGTCCCGTTTTCCGGCGGTCATTATATCGATGCGGGGATCTTAACGATCCCGCTTATGTTCTTTGTGATCCTGGGAACAGTCAACGGCGCGAATTTCACAGACGGACTCGACGGTCTGGCGACGAAGGTGACGCTTGCGATCGTAGGCTTTTTCTTCATTCCCGCCGTGGTCTCGGAAGGGGGACTGGATCCGGCTCTTGGCGCACTGTTTGGCGCGCTTTTGGGATTTCTTCTGTACAACGCGCATCCGGCGAAGGTCTTCATGGGGGATACGGGATCTTTGGCGCTTGGTGCGTTTGTGGCGACAACGGCCTATATGTATCAGATGCCGTTATTCATCATCCTGGTCGCGTTCATCTATCTGGCCGAGGTGATCTCCGTGATCCTGCAGGTGGGCTATTTCAAACTCACGCATGGCAAACGGATCTTTAAGATGGCGCCGATCCATCATCATTTTGAATTATGCGGTATTGAGGAAACGAGAGTCGTCGATTCGTTCTTTATCGTGACGATCGTTCTTTGCGCGTTAGCCGTGATCGGATATCTTGTATAGTATTATAGTCGGCGCGGAAAGAGGAAATGATTCGGTCGGAAACCGACCGAATCGGCACGAACAGGTTCGTGCCTAAGCGCACGATCTGCAAGCGAATCGGCGCGGAAAAGGGGAGAAAATATGCAGGGGGGAAAAACTCTGGTGGTAGGTGCCGGGAAAAGCGGACTTGCCGCCCTCACATTGCTTGCCGAACATGACGGCAGGCCGGTTCTTTTTGATTCCAACGAGAAACTGAATATTGAGGAAATCCGGGGAAGCCTTCAGGGAAAGGCTGCTTCTGCCGATATATATAAAGGAGATCTGCCGGAGTCCGTGCGTTCGGAGATCACGGAGCTTGTGATCAGCCCCGGCGTACCCATCGATTCGCCTTTTGTGAAAAGCTTTGCCGAGGCAGGGGTTCGGGTAAGCGGTGAGATCGAGTTGGCTTTTTCCTTCGAAAAAGGGACGTTACTTGCGATCACCGGCACGAACGGCAAGACGACGACAACGGCGCTTTGCGGAAAGATCCTTTCCGACTATACGGGAAAGGCTCTCGTGGTGGGGAACATCGGGACACCCTATACCGGTGAGGTCGAAAAGAGCACCGTAGATTCGGTGACTGTTGCCGAGATCAGCAGCTTCCAGTTAGAGACAGCGGACCGCTTTCGCCCGCATATCGCAGCGATCCTAAATATCACGCCGGATCATCTGAACCGTCATCATACGATGGAGCAGTATATCCTGGAAAAAGAAAAGATCGCGGCGAACCAGGGGAAGGAAGACTATCTGATCTTAAACTATGAGGACCCGGTCTTGCGGGAATTCGGCCTGAAAAAGGAAGGGCAGATCAGAATCATATTTTTCAGCAGCGCAAGGGAGCTCGCGGAGGGCTTTTATTTTCAGGACGGCTATATCTGCCGCAGGGAAAAGGGAATTGATCAGACAGATGAGAGCGTGAGGCTGATCCACCAATCCGAGCTGCAGATACTTGGTTTACATAATATGGAAAATGCCATGGCAGCCATGGCAATGGCATACGCCTATGGCGTTCCGCTGGAGAGCATTCTCCGTTCTCTTCGTGAATTTCGGGCTGTGGAGCACCGGATCGAATTTGTCCGGGAGGTTTCAGGCGTCCGTTATTATGATGACTCGAAGGGAACCAATGTGGATGCGGCGATCAAGGGTATTCAGGCAATGGATCGAAGGACCTGTCTGATTGGCGGAGGATACGATAAGGGCGCATCCTTTGATGAATGGATCGAGGCCTTCGACGGCAAGGTGAAGAAGTTAGTGCTGATCGGGCAGACCGCGGAGAAGATCGCGGATTGCGCAAAGAAGCACGGATTCCATGATTATGTGATGGCGGATTCTCTTAAAGAAGCCGTCGCCATATGCCATGATAACGCTGCCGATGGGGAAGCGGTGCTGTTATCGCCGGCCTGTGCGAGCTGGGGCATGTTTGACAATTACGAACAGCGGGGGGATCTGTTCAAGCAGTTCGTGAACGAACTGTAAATACATATAAGCGCACGATCCGCAGGCAGATCGGCGCAGGGCCGGGGGGAACACGGCCGTTTGAAAAGGAAATGATCCGGTCAGCAAAGCAGACCGGAACGGTATGATCTGATGATCATGCCTAAGTGCGCGATTTACAAGCGGATCGGCGCAGAGGGGTAAATATGGACGGAAGGGGTCGTCGAAAAGGGGAAAAATCATTCTTTGATTTCACGCTTTTATTTGTCGTGATTTTCTTACTGTGCTTCGGGCTTGTCATGCTCTACAGCGTCAGCTCCTATGATGCCAATCTGAATTACAATGATTCCTCATATTTCCTGAAAAAACAGCTGATATCGACGATTTTCGGCCTCGTGATCATGACGGCGGTCATTCTTGTGGATTATCATATCTGGTCGCGCTTTGCCTTTTTAGCCTATGTGGTTTCCGCAGTGCTGATCCTGCTTGTTCTGACACCGCTTGGCTACGAGGTAAACGGCGCGAGACGCTGGCTGAATCTTGGCATGTCCTTACAGCCGGCGGAGGTTGCGAAGGTGGGCGTGATCATCTTTTACGCTTCGCTTGTCTGCAAGCTCGGCAAGAGCCTGATGACGAAGAAGAGTCTGTTCTTTATCGGCATCACTACGGCGTTTATCGCCGGTATGATCATGATCATCACCGAAAATCTGAGTTCCGCGATCATCGTGGTCGGGATCGTTTTCATGATGATCTTTGTCGCCTCGGATAATTATAAGGAATTCATTGCCATCGGCGCGGTGGGCGTGTTCCTGGCCGCGATCGTGATCATTCTCGTGCAGAAGGGGGTACTGACGAGTGAGCAGAGCTTCCGCTTTGCCCGGATCGAGGCCTGGCTGAACCCGGAGGCCTTTGCCGCTGACAAGGGCTTTCAGACGCTGCAGGCCCTGTATGCGATCGGCTCCGGCGAGTATTTCGGCAAAGGGCTTGGGCAGAGCATGCAGAAGCTCGGCTATATTCCCGAGGCACAGAACGATATGATCTTTTCGATCATCTGCGAGGAACTGGGGCTTTTCGGCGCGGTCGCCGTCATGGTGCTGTTTATGATCATGATCTGGCGGTTTATTGTTATCGCCAATAACGCGGAGGACGAATTCGGCGCACTTTTGGTCGTCGGCGTCATGGCGCATATTTCGATCCAGGTGATCTTAAATATCGCGGTGGTGACCAATACGATCCCCAATACCGGCATCACGCTGCCGTTTATCAGCTACGGCGGGAGCGCAGTGGTATTTCTGCTGATCGAGATCGGCCTCGTGCTCAGCGTGGCAAGGAGCATCAAGTACAAGAACTGATCGGAGTAAGCTTTTGGACAGTGCGATTCTGAAGCAAAACGAAATAGTCGAAGAGGATAACCGGGCTCTGAAGCTGGCACTGCTTCTGATGTCCCTTTTTGCGCTTCTATGTGTACTTGTGTTAGTGATCAAGATGTACTTTACGATTACCACGGTAGAGGTGATCGGCAACGAGCATTATACCACGGAAGAGATCGCGAGCATGGTCTGCTCGACCCAGTTGGAGAAGAACTCGATTTTTCTTTATCTGAAGAACCGTTTCGGGCACCGGGAGAAGATCCCCTTCGTTGAGGAAATGGACGTGGATATCGTTTCGCCCACCGAGGTGAAGATCACCGTGTATGAAAAGGCGCTCGCGGGCTATGTGGAGTACCTCGGCCGGTATCTGTATTTTGATCGGGACGGCATCGTCGTGGAGAGCTCGCTTGACCGGATCGAGGGCGTCCCCTTTGTGACCGGCCTGAAATTCGACCATATGGCGCTTTACGAGCCGCTTCCTCTTGAGAACAATCAGGATGTGTTCAAGCTGATCCTGAATATCACGCAGCTCCTGACCAAATATGAGATCGGGATCGACCGGATCTATTTCGGGACGGACCAGACCATCACCCTGCGGATCGGGGGCGTGGACGTGCTGCTTGGAAACAGCGACTATATCGATGAGAAGATCGGGCGTCTCCGCTTCCTCCTGCCAAAGCTCAGGGGCAGAAAGGGAGAGCTGCATATGGAGAGCTATACCGGAGAGGGAGATAAGTTCACGTTTGAAGTGGAGTGAACAGATACCTATTGCCAAAAGATCGGCAGGCAATTTATAATATACAATAGGAACCGATAATGACTGTGCGGAGCGGATCACGGAGGCGATCGAGAGCATCCGTACCAATATCGACCGGATATACGAGTCGACCGGTATGGTGAATAAGGCTGTTGAGGATGCCGCCGGCAGCGTTTCCGATACCGCGGATAAATCCCATGGCATGTCTGAAAATATGACCAGGATCGATGAGGATGCACTGGCCGGAAAGGAGATCTCCGACGGCCTCAGAACCGAGGTAGGGAAGTTCAGGTTAGAGTAAAAGGAAATGTAAGACTGAATAGGTACAATATTTTTACAAAAATAACAAAAATTTCTTGAAAAAAATCGGAAAAAATTATATGATATTGGAGTGAATGTGGATATTCATGAGGGGTGGAATGGAGACCGCAGGTTTTCATTCGAAGCAAACAATAAGGAGGGAGTATAAAGGTGCTTGAAATAGTTAATAATGAATTTGAAGCAGCAGCCAAGATTCTCGTCGTAGGGGTCGGCGGGGGCGGTAATAATGCTGTGAACCGAATGGTGGAAAGTCAGATCTCAGGGGTTGAGTTTCTGGGCGTCAACACCGATAAGCAGGCACTTCAGCTTTGCAAATCGCCGAGACTTTTACAGATCGGGGATAAGATCACGCAGGGACTGGGCTGCGGTGCGCAGCCGGCCATCGGCGAGCAGGCGGCGGAGGAAAGCGCGGAGGACATAGCCAATGCGATCAGGGGTGCGCATATGGTGTTTGTTACCTGCGGTATGGGCGGCGGCACCGGAACGGGCGCAGCGCCGGTCATTGCCCGGATCGCCAAAGAAGAGGGTGCTCTGACGGTAGGGGTCGTTACCAAGCCTTTCCGGTTTGAAGCCAAGAAGCGCATGGACAATGCCATTGGCGGCATTGATAAGCTGAAAGAGAACGTGGATACGTTGATCGTTATCCCGAATGATAAATTACTGGAGCTGGTTGACCGCAGGACCTCGATGGAGGACGCGCTGAAGATCGCGGATGAAGTTCTTGAGCAGTCCGTCAGAGGTATCACGGATCTGATCAATGTTCCTTCCCTGATCAATCTGGACTTCGCGGATGTCAAGACGGTCATGGAGAACAAGGGCATCGCTCATATCGGTATCGGTGCCGCAAAGGGTGATGACAAGGCGATCGAGGCAGTAAAGCAGGCAGTGAATTCTCCGCTTCTGGAGACGACGATCGCCGGCGCGACGGACGTTATCGTCAATATTTCCGGCGAGATCACGCTGCTTGACGCGGATGACGCGGTTTCCTTCGTAAGGGATATCACCGGAGACGATGTAAACCTGATCATGGGCGCGATGTGCGACGACAGCGAACCGGATACCTGTACGGTAACCGTTATCGCAACGGGTATTACGGAGCAGGCGATACCGCAGCAGCAGCCGGTTTCCAACGGAACACAGATCGGCTCGAATCTGAGCCGTTTCGTGAATCAGCAGCAGCCTTATCCCAGACGTCCGATCAATACGACGGGTGGCGGGATGCAGACACATGTCCCTTCCAGGAATATGAACCCGGCAGGTCCGATGCCGCAGAATCCCATGGGAATGAATCCGCAGGCGCAGTACGGCGGGATGCCGGCAGGTCCGATGAACCAGCAGTATGCCCCGCAGCCCGGGGTTCGTCAGAACCAGTACGCGGCGCAGGGTGCGATGAATCAGCAGCAGGCAATGAATATGCAGCGCCAGGGCATGATGAATCAGCAGCAGGCAGGCATGGGACAGAGAGGAGTTCCCTATCAGCAGGGAGCACCTGTACAGCAGCCGCAGCAGATGCCTCCGCAGCCGCCCCAGGTTCATACCAAGGTAGAAGCAAAATCGATCAAGATACCCGATTTCCTGAAGAAATAAATGAAATCAGTGCGGACACGCAGGAGGCAGTCACGGACCGCCTCCTGCTTATCGTAAGCGAAAAAATGATGCGCAGGGGAATATATGGTTGAGCAGAAGCAGCTCCTGTCAATGAATTATTATAAAAAGGGGAAGCCGTTTACGGGCAGCGATCAGGGGATGCGATACCGGATCGCAAGACTTTTTGATAAAGAGACCAACGAGCCGGGAGATATCCTTGTGAGCGTGTGGCCGGAACCGTTTTGTTATGAAAAGACGCCGAAGGAGAATATCATAGAAAAGACGCTGCCATGGTCTGAGGAAGCGTTTCTGTCGATCGCGGAATATCTTAACGATATACGCGGGCAAATCGGCGCAACATAGGAAATGATCCGGTCGCAGACCGGATCGGCATGAACAGGTTCATGCCTAAGCGCACAATCCGCAAGCGGATTGGCGCAGAAAGAGGAATTGATCCGGTCAGCAGAGCTGCCCGGATCGGCATGAACTGAAGTTCATGCCTAAGCGCACGATTTGCAAGCAAATCGGCGCAGAGAGCGGGGGGAATACTATGAAGTGTCCATTTTGCGGTCATGAGAATACCAGAGTGATCGACAGCAGACCCGCGGAGGATAATAACTCTATCCGGAGACGCCGCGTCTGCGACGAATGCGAGAAGCGTTTTACGACTTATGAGAAGATCGAGACGATCCCGCTCATCGTGATAAAGAAGGATAATAACCGGGAGACCTATGACCGGGCCAAGATCGAGGCGGGCGTGCTCAGAGCCTGTCACAAAAGACCGGTTTCGGCTGCCAGAATATCCCAGATGATCGATGAGGTGGAGACGGAGATCTTCAATTATGAGGATAAGGAGATCCCAAGCGGCGTGATCGGCGAGCTCGTGATGAGCAAGCTTCACGATCTGGACGCTGTGGCCTACGTCCGTTTTGCTTCGGTCTACCGGGAATTCAAGGACGTGAATACCTTCATGGACGAGCTGAAGAAAATGCTGGATAAATAATTGTCCATCATGATAAAAACTAAATAGAGAAAATGAAGAGGAGATGAACACCATGAGAAAGAAGTTACTATTATTTCTTTCAGTGATCGTGTCAGCATCACTGACTATTGCACTTGGCGGATGCCAGGGTGATAAGGCAGCAAATTCTTCAAAGATAGTGGTTGGAATAGCACAGGATCTTGAAGATAGTCTTGACCCACATGAAGCGGTTGCGGCAGGAACTAAAGAGGTTTTATTCAACCTGTATGAAGGCTTGTTAAAGCCTGACCCCGAGGGGAATCTGATCCCCGCCGTTGCCGAGAGCTATGAGGTGAACGAGGATGGTACGTTATATACGTTTCATCTGCGCAAGGATATAAAATTTCATAGCGGAGAACCCGTAACGGCGGAGGATGTGAAATACAGTCTGGAAAAAAGCGCCGGAATGGGAGAAAATGAATCTCAGATCCCGGCGTTTTCTTTGATTAAGAGCGTGGATATCATAGATGATGCCACGGTGACGATCACACTGTCGGAGAGCAATCTTGAGCTGCCGTCCTATCTTGCGGCGGTAAACGCGGCGATCATTCCGAAAAATAATGAAAATCCCGCCGGGGACCCGATCGGAACGGGACCGTACCGCTATGTATCCCGTTCGCCCCAGGAAAATATCGTGATGAAGCGTTTTGACGAATACTGGGGAGAACCGGCGGCCATCGAGGATGTCACCTTTAAGGTGGAGGCAAATGCCGATTCCATCGTGATGGATCTGCTTGGCGGCTCGATCGATATGTTCCCGCGTCTGACGACAACACAGGTCGACCAGCTGAATGATAACTTTACGGTCTACGAGGGTACGATGAACCTGGTACAGGCGCTGTATCTGAACAACGCGGTCAAGCCCTTTGACGATATGCGGGTACGCCAGGCCCTCTGCTACGGGACAGATATCGAGGGGCTTCTTTCCCTTGCCTTTGACGGAAAGGGAACGCCCATCGGCTCCAGTATGTTCCCGGCCTTCGGAAAATATTACCTGGACGAGCTGAACGATACCTATTCCTACGACCCGGAGAAGGCGAAGGAGCTGCTTGCGGAGGCAGGGTATCCGGACGGCTTTGATTTTACCATTGTCGTTCCTTCCAATTACCAGCCGCACATCGATACGGCGCAGGTTCTGGCAGAGCAGTATAAGCAGATCGGCGTTAACGCGGATATCCAGTTAGTGGAGTGGAATACCTGGCTTTCCGACGTCTATACGGGCAGACAGTTCGACGCGACCGTGATCGGCGTGGATGCCTCGCACATGACGGCCCGGGCGCTTTTGGAACGTTTTGTGTCGGATGCCGACAATAACTTTATCAATTTCAGCGATCCGGCCTATGACGAGACCTTTCAAAAGGCGGTCTCTACGGCTGACGACGCGGAAAGCACAGGCTATTACCAGGAGCTTGAGCGGATCCTGAGCGAGGACGCCGCCAATGTCTATCTGCAGGATATGGCCGAGTTTGTTGCTTTGAATAAGAAATTTGAGGGATATACCTTTTATCCGATGTATATCCAGGATATAGCAAGGATTAAGCTGGCGGAATAATGATATGGAATATGTTCTGAAGAAAACCGTTTCCATGATAGAGACGGTGTTAGCCGTATCCTTTCTTGTTTTCCTCGCTTTCGCGGTGATCCCAGGCGATCCGGCCGTGGCGAAGCTCGGTACCAGCGCGACAGCGGAGAAGGTAGCGGCTCTCAGGGAGCAGATGGGGCTGAATAAGCCCCTTCTGGTCCGCTATTTTTCGTGGATCAAAAGCTTCTTTTTCGGAGATATGGGAACCTCCTACTCCTATGGGGTCAGCGTCCGTTCGATGCTTGCGGGAAAGCTGCCGATCACGCTGACACTGACCTTCTTTTCCTTTGTTCTGATCATATTGTTTTCCATTCCCCTTGGCATTTATACGGCAAAGCATGAGGACAGCAGGGCATCCGGCGCGGCTGACGTGACAAACCAGATCGTCATGGCGGTGCCTGCCTTTTTTATCGGCATCCTGATCACCTATGCCTTCGGGCTTGTGCTGCATCTTTTCACACCGGGCGGCTATGTCGGGTATCGCGAGAGCCTGTCAGGTTTTTTGTATTACATGCTGTTTCCGGCGCTTGCGATCGCGCTGCCCAAGGCGGCCATGAATACAAAGCTGTTAAAAAGCTCGGTCTTAAAGGAAGCAAAGAACGATTACGTACGGACGGCCTACAGCAGGGGAAATTCCACGAATGAGGTACTGTACCGCCATGTGCTGAAAAACGCGCTGATGCCGGTCATCACCTTCCTTGGCATGACGCTTTCGGATATCGTGGCCGGGAGCCTTATCATCGAGCAGGTCTTTTCGATCCCCGGCATCGGCCGGATGCTGATCACCTCCATCGCGAACCGGGATTATCCTGTGGTACAGGCGATCATCGCTGCGGTGGCAGTGATCGTGATCGTGGTCAATTTCCTCGTGGATCTGCTTTACCGCCTGATCGATCCGCGTACGGGAGGCAGTCTGTCATGAAGGGGAGCGGATTAAACAATTTCCGGTTTAAGGCGGGCGTCGTGATCTCCGCTCTGATGGTGCTTTTATCGGTGATCGGCATGATCGGGACGCCCTATGATCCGAACGCCATGGACGCCTCGGCGAAATTTGCCGGTGTTTCGGCGGCCCATCTGATGGGCTGCGATAATTTCGGCAGGGATATCTTCAGCCGGATCCTGTCCGGCTGCGGGACGACCCTTGTGGTGGCATTTTTTACAGTCCTGATCGGCGTGCTCGGCGGGACGTTGATCGGTGCGGTGACCGGTTATTACGGCGGCACGGTGGATGAACTTTTAATGCGCCTCAATGATACGGTACTGGCCTTTCCCAGTATCCTTTTAGCGCTTGTGATGATCAGCCTCTTCGGCTCCGGCAAGATCAAGCTGATCGCGGCTCTCGGCATCGTATTTATGCCGAGCTTTGCGCGGATCGTCCGCGCGGAATTCATCAAATGCCGGAATATGGATTATGTGAGCAGCGCAAAGCTTATGGGCGTGCCGGATCACAGGATCATGTTTGTGCATATCCTGCCGAATGCCACCCGGGTAATGCTGTCCTCCGTGGCCATCGGATTTAACAATGCCGTGCTGGCGGAGGCCGGGATGAGCTTTTTGGGGATCGGCGTACAGCCGCCGGATGCGAGCCTCGGGCGGATGTTATCCGAGGCGCAGGCCTTTCTGTTCGTCAAGCCGTCCTACGCCCTGTTTACCGGTTTGATGATCGTACTTATGATACTGGGCTTTTCTTTGATGAATGAAGGGTTGGAGAGAGCAGATGCTTGACGTGGTGGATCTGAACATCGAATTTCATGATCATCTTCTGCCGGAAACGGTGGTATTTGATTTCGATCTTCATATGGACGAGGGGGAGATCGTCGGACTTGTGGGAGAATCCGGCTCCGGCAAGACCATGTCGGCGCTGTCCATCGCGGGACTTTTATCCCGGAAGCATATGAAGAAACGGGGAAAGATCGAGTTTATGGGGACCGATATCTTAAACTGCCCCCGAAAAGAGTTAAGAAGGCTTCAGGGCAATGATATCAGTATGGTCTTTCAGGAGCCCATGACTTCGCTCGATCCGTTAAAGACCATCGGCTATCAGGTGGAGGAGAGCTTGATGATCCATACGGAGCTTACCGCGCCGGAGCGTATGGAAAAGGTGCTTTCGGCGCTTCGGGACGTGGAGCTTTCCGAGCCTGAAAAGCTGATCCGCTGTTACCCGCATGAGCTCTCAGGCGGTATGCGTCAGCGCGTGATGATCGCGGCGGCGCTGATCTGCGAGCCGAAGCTTTTGATCTGCGATGAACCGACGACGGCGCTTGACGTCACGATCCAGGCCCAGATCATCGAGCTGTTAAAAAAGGTCAACAGAGAGCATCATACCGCGATCCTTTTTATCTCTCACGACTTAAGCCTCGTGCGGCAGCTCTGCGAGAGAGTGCTTGTGATGTATCAGGGCAATATTGTTGAGAGCGGGCCCTGCGAAGAGGTATTCTTCCGCCCGAAGCACAGCTATACGAAACAGCTGATCGCCGCGATCCCGCGCTTTGAAAAGTTGAAGTAACTGTTTAGGACAGCCCCGTTGATTGCTACGCAATCAGGGGTTGCGCACCCGAAGCACTTGCTGTTTGGGGCGTACCAAAATGCAGGTTTTGCGATGCGGCCCGTCCTTTTGCGAAGCAAAACTTTCAATGACGGGCCGCGTATCTGTTCAGAAGCCAAAGGGCTCTGAACAGATACCAGTCAGGAGAAAATGATGAGTGAACCGATCCTTACGGTATCCCATATGAATGCGTATTACCGAGACAGCGCCTCGCTGTTTCGCAAAGCAGACAGCAGGAAGCAGGTATTAAAGGATATCTCCTTTTCCATCGGGCGGGGCGAGATCGTCGGGCTTGTCGGCGAGTCGGGCTGCGGGAAATCGACGCTCGGGAAGGCTGTGCTCCATATGGTGAAGGACGTGGAAGGCGAGATCGTCCATTTTTCGGAGCGCCCCCAAATGGTCTTTCAGGATCCTTACAGCTCCTTAAATCCGACGAAGACCGTGGGCTGGATCCTGCGGGAGCCTCTTAAAATGCAGGGTAAGCTTTCCGAACAGGCGCAAAGGGAGAAGGTTTCCGATATGCTAAGGAAGGTCGGGCTCGATGAGAGCTTTGCGAAACGCTATCCGAGAGAGCTCTCCGGCGGACAGCGCCAGAGAGTCTGCATTGCGACGGCGCTGATGTTGGAGCCGAAGCTTATGATCGCGGACGAACCGGTTTCCGCGCTTGACGTGACGATCCAGGCCCAGATCATCCGGCTGCTACTGTCCCTGAATAAGGAGCTTGAAGTGGCGATTTTACTGATCTCCCATG
>JAILQQ010000251.1 GCA_024698885.1 Lachnospiraceae bacterium
CATATGTTATATAAGCCGCGTTCAGCATCTCCCTCTCTTTTTCATCAAAAGCTTCCTTATCTTCTTCGCTCAGCGAATCATATATATGTATCGTATCCTCCGGGAAATTCTTTATCTCCCCGGCTTCGTTTTCTCCAATGACATAGTTTGCCGTGAGTTCATCTGACACGATCCTCCAGGTAACCATATAGTCGTCCCGGAACATAAACCGCTCGCCCGTTTTATCCTTTGTTGCAGTTTCGGTATCAAGATCATCCCTCCTGTAACGGTAGATAAAGCTGATCTGTTTTTGATTGTCATAGTAGTATTCCGTCACCTCAAAGCCTGCGTCCAGATCCTCGATCGCTACGATCTTATTCGCTATGCCATTTTCAGGGTTGATATATATTTCATACTGGATCAGATTTCCGTTTTCAGCATTCTCAAGCTGCTTCTCTTCTAAAGAGCAGGATCCCATATCAGAATATCCTTCTGCCTCTTCATATCCCTCCAAAACATAAAAAACCGTTTTATCCCATGTTGCCGTGTAGTCTCTTTTCTCCGGAGAATATGTCCTTTGAGTCAGGTCGATCGAGGCTTCCTCATATGTTTCCTGGTTCATTTTCTGTATTTCTTCCTGAAGTCCGGTCTCAACGGACTCATTGTCGTGTTTTATCGTATTGCTTAACGCATCCCGTTCTTCCTTCAGCTTCTCCCCCTCGGCATCGTATTGAGCCCAATCCGCGGCATCATACTCGACCATCCGTCCATCCTCGGGATCATTCTGGTTTTTTCGGCCGAACGCCGGTGTATCGATCACATTCGTTAAATATTCTTTTCCCTCTTCTTCATCTGTATTCTCCTTCCGTTCCTCTTCTTCTTTTTCAGTTGTACCCCGTTCTCCCGTTTCTTCCTTTGGTTCCTCCCCAATACCAAGGATGTCATATCGAAGCCGTTCATAGTCCTGCATGGTGATAGGATGACCGTAGTAGGTAAAATCACTGTTCTCATCATACCTGTCATCCGGCGAATCCCAGTATTCCGCACTCAGGTCAAACTCATCCATTACCTTGCCGTCCCCGTTGTATTTGATCAGATAGTAGGACTCACGGCCCGCATGCCCCACATCACTGTATACGATCCATTCCGCTCCGTTATAATGAGTATGAGACAATAACCCGGCCGTTCCTTCCCCCTCTGCCAGAACATATAAGGTATCGTCCTTCTCGTAAAGGTAGGTGCCTCCATAGGGTCCGTTCAGGATCAGATCTTTTCGGCCGTCATTGTTCAGATCGACCCGGTCAGATTCTCCTGGATCTGTTATACCGTACTCTTCCATCCGGACTTTCAGATCTTCGATTGTAAAGGGATCTCCCGCATACTCGTAATCCTCCGGGAAATATGCCTTTACTTCATTACGCAGGAAAGCATCAAACAGGTCATGATTTTTTTCAGAGCCTGAAAGCGGCTCTGTCAGTTCTGTCTTGCTCTTTTCCGGTTCATCCTCAGCCAATTCCGTTCTCTCTGTTTGGGGATCATTTTGAGTAGGATCGGATATATTTTCCAGATCCATGATATCGGAAATACCGAGATAACAGGATTTCATTTCCTGCGATCTTTTTATAGCCGCATCTACTCCCTCATTAAACTTCTCGACCAGTAACTCCCCTTCTTCTTTCGTAATCCGTTCCTGCTCTCTCCCCTGCGGATCCAGCTGATAATACGCCACTTCTTCTACGTGCATTATATCTTCCGTATAAACCGGAGGCCACTCTGTAAAACTGCTCAATATAAAAATATCCCCATCCTTCACCTTATATACATAGCGATCACAGGGAAATTCATCCAACTCCTGCTGAACCAAATATATTTTCTTCTCTACCGGATCATCGGCAACATATCCGCCAAGCAGATAGTATAATCCGTTTTCAGCATCGTAGGAATAGACGTGGCAGTAATCCATACAAGTGATCAGCAGCTCCGGAATTCCGTCATACGTAATATCTCCAAGTCGAAAGGAAATATCCGGATTTTCGAAAGGTTCGTAGTAACGATATGGCATACCTTCATGCAGAGTTCCTGTAAATTCATCCCCTGTATACAGCTTCAGGAGCTTGTCCTGATATGCATTCAGCCAGTTATCCCCCTTTTCATGAAAGCTCTTCTTCTGGCGGTCTCTAAGTTCCTCCCGCAAGTCATAGAACGAACTGCGATATTCGATCTCAACCGCCTTTGCTCTGTCAAAAGCGTCATCCTGTTTCTCATCGGAATCCTCAGCGGATAGTCCCTCGGTTTCTTTGGTCCCTTGAAAAAGATAGTCTTCTTTTCCGTCCTTTATAGAAAAAACTGTTTCTTCTTTTTTGTGCGAGTTGTTGCGGGAAGACCGGCAGAACATTTTGTTTTCACGCGGGATATATGATAGTCCATCCTCGCAATAAGGTATTTTATATTCGACGACGTGGTCCCCCTCTATGGCTAACATCACGTCTTCCGTATCTACGTTTTTATTATTGGAGCGCAGAAGTATCTCCGGCACCTCATCATCATCCAGATAAAGAAGCTCCGCCTGGCTGTCCTCATATTGGGGATTAGGGGGATCAATCGGAAACCCCAGCAGATCATTAAAATAGCAGAGATAGATCGCCGTCCAGAACGACTCATCCAGGACGGCATTCCTGTCATCCTCTTCGTATTCAACTATTGATTTCAGATATCCCACCATAGCCGGAAAAGACATAAAGCTTCAGGCATAGTCTGTCGCATCTAACCACCTTCTGCCTTCATGCGCACTCAGCCCGCATAGTTCTTTTCTGTCATCAGAGGGGAAAACCTGCTCTTTTTCCTCGTAATATTCCTCTTTTGACAGATTATCTCCGTTGATCGTTTGATAAACTGTTTTGTCTCTCCCTCCCGAAAAGCTCCTTTCTTCCCCGCCATCCCATAAAACGGGAACGGCAGTTCCTCTCTGTATTTCGCTCCGGGCAGTAATATCCTCAATGGAATAAACGGTACAATGATGACGCTCTTCCCGAGAGCGATCAGAATAGTCATCTTCCTCTAAAGCAAGAATCCCTTTGTTTTCATGAAAATACACATGATACTGACTGTTTCCGTAATCCTCATTTTCATATGCGGGCAGCTCAATATCTCCGCAATAGATGCAGATCCCATTCCTGTTCATTTTATAGATACTCAGAACGGCTCTGTCATGATCCCATATCACTAACTCCGGATAACCGGAATCCGAAACAGGAACAAACGTACATTCTGTCGCATACTCCGGCACAGAAGGTAACGCCCCCAGATATCCCTCAGCTATAAACTCAGGCATCTGATCCTGCCCTGTGACATCTTCGGTCTCCTGATCCTGGGAAGCAGTCTCTTCTCCCCCATCCGCTATTTCATTTGTCGGTTTCGCAGATACTCCCTCCGTTAAGATAAACGAGGCAGTCAGAAGAGCCGCAACAGTTTTAGCAAATATCGATTTTTTCATGGAAAACCATCCTTTCCTCAGCCTGTATTCCATATTGATCTGATCCAATGGACGAAAAACTCTTGATTTCCAGCTTCATCAAATTCTCCCCCACCCCAGTGACCATCATTGCTATAACACACCTACTTTGTCCTATTTCCATTCTCATCATACTCAATCGACCAACCAATATCAACAAGATCCTTTTTAAAAATTTTGTTAAAAATAAATGGTTTTGTTTCATTATCCGGGCTTCGTCGTAAACAAATGCGGATCCAACTCGAGAGGAAGAACTCCTCACGTCAGTAGGGTTAGATTCCATCATCGGTTATTATCATCAAACGTTATTGGCACATGAAATAGCTCTCCTGCCGAAGCAGGAGAGCTATGCGTGTGTTTTCGCTGCCATTTTTCAGGAGTCAATAGAACACCATACGCCCTACGCTTTTTCTATAAGCCGAACACAGCCTTCCATAATCCGCCTGTCAGATAGTCTATTACCTTATCCTCTGCGGCAGTAACAAGCTTATCCCCGAATTCATCAAGCGTATACCCCCATCCGGTGCCAAAGAAGTGACTGCTTTCCTGAACAACGCTCTGTATATTAGCGCTGTTGCCAGAGGAACCATTGGTAGAAACAGGAACTATACCGGGGATACTCGACATCTTGGAAGTCCTAATGCAATTCGCATATTTTTTCCTTTCTTCCAGCCGACTAAATCTTCTGGCTTCCGGAGTCTTAAACCATAAACATTGTGTGCTAGTACCGATAATACGGATGATAGATTGAGTATCGTACTCTAAGGGGGATTGATCAAGTTCTTTTATTTCATCTATTCTCGCCTCGTCGATGTACCAATGATCTCCATCATCAATGTCAACCATCTGCCCAACACATTCCTCATCTATCATAGGATAAACAACAATCGAATATTCAAATCCATCTATCTCAACAGATATTAGATTCGGAATACAGCTCGAATAAATATTAATGTCTGTCCCTTCCTTTTTGGAATAAGTGACAAGATCCGGTTGATAACATACCCGAATAATGCCATACCCATCCTCAGGAATATATTCCACATACGTATCAGAATCAGCAAGAAAGTCTTCTAATTGTAAATCAGCGTCTCCCTTCAAGTCCTTATCATAATCCTCTGGAACTTGTATTTCCCACGTTTTGACCGTAGCATCCTGGGATGAACCTACAAGGTAAATATCCGTATAAGTATTACCACCAATGTCTTTATATCCGCTGTCATAAATGTACGTCCTATAAATCGGAAATGTCAAACCATCAGAATAATCTGCCTCGCCCATATCCTTAGTTTTTTCTAAGGAATAGTTCAGGGTTTGATGCAATTCATAGTCATAGAGTTCGCTAAAGCGATATATGCCTTTATCGGGCTGAGTTATGGGTACCCATAAATTACGTATCTTTTCAAAGTCTTCTTCGGACGGAATACAACCACTCTCAAAACGAATATACTCATCCGTATTAGTTGTCCATCTATGAATATTGCCTTCCTTATCCCAATACTCTGGTGACACCGGTGAATAAATAATCTGATATGTCGACATTAACTGTGGCACTGGTTCAACAATGACATGGCATCCCAGCTCTGTTCCGTCCACTAATGCCCAGATATCCGTCTCCTGTCCGACACCGTTTAACTGTGTCGTTACGACCCCTTTTTCATCTACCGTGGCTACCGCTTCGTTATCGCTCATCCACTCCACCTTTCCAGTGGTTCCGAAAACGTCCAGCTCAAAGCTATTTCCCATAATCTTTGTTACTTCTGTTTTATCCAAAGTCGGCGTCGTTACGGTAACCTTAAAGACCTGCTTTTCCTTCCCATCATCCACGGTAATAGTGGAGCTCCCAGATTCAAGTGCCGTCAGATTGCTTCCCTCTGCTGATACAATATCCGGCTTTGAGGATGTCCATTTCGCACTCTTATATTTCCCATCCGGATCAGCATCAATTGAACATTCTAAAGCTAATGAAATATCCTTCAAATACGCTCCGTTATTTTTTCCCTCTTCAGTATCTGTCGAAGCAGGTGAAGAAGCCTCTTTCTTCGCATCCCTCGGTTTTTCTTGATCTCCCGATGATGATGAAGTAGTTATAGGATTCTGAAAATTCTCTTTTTCTTTCTCTTCTCCTGCCTCTTTTATTTCTTCGTCCTTCTCCCTTATGTCCTTAAGCTGCTTTTCAAGTGCCTCCATTTGCTTCTGCATAACCTCTAACTGAGATTGAAGATCTTTCACCTGATCCTGAACCTTCTTAAATTCCTCATCCGTAACCTCAGCGGAAACTACGGAACAAGGGGTTATAGTAAGTACCAGGATCATTACTATTGCAAACACTCGCTTCATATACAATTCCTCCTGTCTCGTTTACTTCCTAAAAATTCACATCCCAAAGCATCAGCAATATGATATTTTCAAGGTTCAAGTACCTTATATAATCCCACTTGCATCCATTGAAGGGCATGTCGAAATTTCATACAGAATTATAAATTTAGGCACGAACAAATTAAGCTTTCCCTAAAATGTATCTTTGAAAAAGGTCAGTCCGTATTATGAATTACATTCTCCGTTCGACGTCATCATCTAATTTGATACCATTTTCACGCACTATTTCATGAATGCGATCAAATTCATACGAATAGCGCTTATGCTCTTCCGAGTCTTCCGCAAGTTCATCCATAATATCCCATATTTT
The DNA here is from genome assembly GCA_024698885.1 of Lachnospiraceae bacterium. GTDB lineage: Bacteria > Bacillota > Clostridia > Lachnospirales > Lachnospiraceae > UBA2868. Next base: position 6,180 of record JAILQQ010000251.1, read on the forward strand.
TCGAAGTCGCTCTGATAATATGCTTCCTAGCACGATTTTATGATTTTCCCTCACTTTATACCTCCTGTTCTCGCCTATATTCACCTATGCTTTTTTGTTTCAAAAAGCAGACAACCCGACACATATGTGTTATTATAAATATCGATATGGAAGGCAATCAAAAACACGGATTTACGTATTCTTTCTCAATACTTCCATCCGTGTTTTACGATGTACCAAATTGTCTACTACCTGACACAGCTAATATTTCGCTTCCGCCTGAATCCTCCTCATTTTTCGCTTTCTTCCATTCTCGATACCGCCTGCAAAAGGTTGTGTGGCTAAGCTGAAGTTTCTCTGCTGCATTCCTTGTTGAGATCCTCCCGGCATTGCATTCCCCGCAGACTTCCTGAAATTCCTCCGGCATATCCATGGGCTTCGGCCCGAATGTCTGGCCCCGGGCTTTTGCCGCTGCTATCCCTTCCGCCTGTCTCTGCTTTATACAGTCCCGTTCCGTCTGTGCTACATAAGCCATGATCTGCAGAACCATGTCTGCTATCAGCATCCCGGTAAGCCCGCCAGCCTTCTCTCTGGTATCGAGAAGCTCCATGTCAAGCACCAGAATATCCGCCCCGATCTCCTTTGTGATGCGCTGCCATTCTGTCAGTATTTCGCCGTAATCACGCCCCAGGCGATCAATGCTCTTGATGATCAGTAGGTCTCCGGCCTTCAGCCGGCGCAGCATCCGCTGATAGGCAGGCCTTTCAAAGTCCTTCCCCGACTGGTAATCACAGAAAAGATTCTTTTTCGGTATCTGATACGGCTCAATGGCTATGAGCTGCCTGTCGATATTCTGTTCCTTTGTCGAAACACGTACATACGTATATTGCTCCATTCCTCTGTCCTCCCGTATGGCTTTTCAGTCTACAGTAGACAAGATGGTACATAATCTACCTATGCATAGGTAATATCTTGATTTTAGTCACTCTCTTCCTGGTTGTCAACTATGCATAGGTAATATCGGCCTCTATATCTGATAAGATAATGTTAACTACGCAAAGGTAATCTCGAGGTATCTTATGGGCTATTCCGAACTGTTCTCTATGCGCATAAAGCAGCTATGCAGGAAGCAGGGCATCACCATAAACCGGCTTGCCTTGCTGTGCGGATTGAAGCAGTCCACCATAGACAACATCATCCATGGCGCCAGCAAAAACCCCAAGATAAAGACCCTGCATAAAATAGCGAACGCCTTCAGTATGACATTAAGTGAATTCATGGATTTCCCGGAGATGAATGATTACGATCCGGAAGAGGATGATCCCGTGTGATTCCTATTTGGGTTTATACTATAAGCTTAAAAATATGAATACAAAATCAGCTGCCGCATCCGGATTGGCAAAATCCCCGGCAATATACGGAAGCGTTTCATCAATGTCTGTTTCAGCGGTCTCGGTCAGAACATAGTCATTAGTCATATTTCTCAGATACCATGCTTTGACCTTAACTTGCTCATGGCCGACTTGCCGTCTGTAAATTTACCGCTCTCGTAATCTACGATGCCCCGGTTTACCAGGCTCGCTTCACCGATTTTGCGCATCGTTCTGTCATAGTAATCTAGATCCATAACAACAAGTCTGCCATATCCGTTCCTGGTCACAAAGACGGGTTCATTCGACTCGATACATCTTTTTTCTATTTCTACCGTGTTTTTTAACTCTCTCATGGGAACAATCTGCATAATGCACATCCCTCCTATTCTGCGCAGATTCGCTCGCGAATCGTGCGCTAAGGAATGAACTTCAGTTCATTCCGGTTCGGTCGGTTTTCCGACCAAATCAATTCCTTTCATGGACAAAAAAGCAGGCTCCGTCCTTCATATTATTGCTGCGTTCTCTCGATCCGGCAGGTATACTTTCCTGTCTTCTTTGTATAATTGATCGCTTTTGCCGTATTTTCAGGCTTTTTCTCAGCCAGAAAAGGAAGTTGATTCCTGAGCCCATACTGTAACCGAAAACTTTGTTCTGTCATTGTTATATTTCGGTGTACAGTGATATTCCTCTTTATCAAAAAAAATCTCCAAAGCCTTTCCATTTCGTCTTCTTATCATGGTATCAGCTTTTGAAAACATTGTATCGCTCAACACAAAATCACAACCGATCCCCGGTGCTTTGCATGCAGCTATTTGCAGGCTTTTTATTTGGTATGATACTCCCTGATCCGTAAGCAGGAACAATGGGATCATATAAATATCTCCCTCGATTGCTTCCTTCCCAAAGCCGGAAATAAGGCATTTTTCATTCTTGTCCACTGCTTCAGGATATGCTCGTAGCAACTTATTCCTTCCCATGCACCAGACGGGAGCCAGCGCACCGCTGTCAAAAAGCATCGTAACATCCTCATTATTCATTGTACAGGTAAAAATCGGACGTTCTCGGTTATTATGTAGTTTCAATAGTAAAGCTTGCTCTGATTGGCCCATATAACTCCCCTTCTGTTGTTCTTCTATAGATCAGTCCCTCTCCGGCATGCTCATCTTCGTAATCGATAATATCATCGTCCGATAAGACAGCAAATACTTCACCGGAAACAACATCGGGCCCGTCCATGATGGGATTCCTTAATGCAATCCATCTATCCGGGTATTGTGAAATAATAGTAATCCACGATTCTCTCATGTCAATCACCCCGTACTGTCTTTTTATAAATAGCCAGGTTTACGTCACTGCTTTACAACTACATGATACCATATTCGCTATGCTTTGTAATCATTATTCATCGTTTTGAGTGTCGACAAATATCGTTTTGAATATCTGCGATTGAGCTTAATCATGTTCGAATGCAAAAACGGCCCAGACCCGGTAATGAAAGAGGCTTGATCCTCGAGATATGATAAAGAAAAACAGCCTCGACCCTTCATATTATTGCTGCGTTCTCTCGATCCGGCAGGTATACTTTCCTGTCTTCTTTGTATAATTGATCCCGACGAGGATCAACTCCCCATGATAGTCCGACAGAGCGCCGGTATAGGTTCTGTCCTTTATCTGCTTGATCGCGGCCTTCGCGCTCCTGTTCCATTTAAGCTCGACGATCATGGCGGGTATCGGCTTTGCCCTGCCTATCATCTTCGGAATAAAGACAATATCGGCGAACCCCCGCCCCGCCGGAAGCTCCCTTTTGACGTAATAGTCTGCCCTGGCGGTATAGAAGCTCATCATGATGGCGGTTGCTAACGAATTTTCATCGTGATAGTTTATGATAGAAGCATAGTCCTGATGGGACTCAGCTATTACCTTAGCGACCTTCTCTTCATCGCCGTTGTATACTGCCCTGAGAAGTTCTCTCGAACGTCTCAGCGCGTCCCCGACATCATCCCAGTCCCCCGTAATAATGGCACTTTCAAAAACCTCCGCAACCTCTCTGTTGGGGATGAAGGTCTCCTGGTTATAGGCATCATAACCCAGATAACCCATATGGATCAGGCAGGTTAACACGTCATCCTTCGTCCTGAACTGCGTCACGTCATTCTGGAAACCTAAAATGCTCACAGGAACCCTCTCGCCCGAAAGCATACTCACCACATCGTCCTTAAGCCCCGCATAGTTCAGCGTGATAAAATCACGGAGGGAGGCAAAGGAGCCGGTGTTCTTCCAATAGGATGAAAGTTTCCTTTTCATAAACGCATCAACCGTCGAGTTTGGGTTATACATATGCTTAAGCCTCTGATAGCTTCCTTCAAACTCCCGGACGCTTCCGTCCGCGTTATCTTCCCCCTCCTCGCTCTCCGTCTCCGGAGCAGGACCATACATATAATACCCGTCGTACCAGTCGCGTATATCCTCATGGTTCCTTTCGTACCGCTCGCAAAGCCCGTTGATCTCCTCCTGCGTAAAGCCGAAAAAAGTCTGCAGCTCCTTCGGGTCAGTCATTGTATATTCCATAAAATTATTAAGCGCCGATTCACCGTTCACCTTCTTGATCGGAAGGATCCCCGTGATATAGCCGATCGCCAGGAACTGTTTGGATTCCTCAGTCTTGAAAAAGCCGCGAAGATATCTCAGGTATTCTCGTATAAGCTCCTCATTATCTGCCGCGTCCCTTATGATGCAGTCGTACTCGTCAATTATTACAACAAACCTAATGCCTTCCCTGCGGTAAACAGCCGACACCGCTTTTGCCGCAGTTCTGGGGGAAAGCTCCTTAAGATAAGGAAATTCCAGAAGCATGTCCTCCAATAGGTCCGCATCCATCCTATTTATTGTTTCAGACACTCCCCCTCTGTCATTTAGAAAAGAAGCCACATCAAAATGCAGCACGTTGAACTTATTCAGATACTTCTCAAAATCCGGATCCTTCGCTATCTCATAAGGCTCAAAAAGCTCCTTCGAATCACAGCCCCTGCTGTAATAGGCATCGATCATTCCCGCCGCCATGGACTTTCCGAACCGCCTCGCCCTGCTTACGGCAAAGCATCGTCTTTCCGTGCCGATCGATGCGTTCAGGATCCGCAAAAGCCCTGTTTTATCAACATATATTTCCGAATTTACAGCTGACTCCATGCTTTCGCTTTTCGGATTAACGTAAGTTCCCATACTTTTCCCTTCTGCGCCGATCTGCTTGCAGATCGTGCGCTTAGGCACGAACCTGTTCGTGCCGATTCGGTCGTTTTCCGACCGAATCATTTCCCCTCCCCGTTATTGTAGCAGACAGAAAGGGGTTTATCAATCAGCATCAAGATTACACTTTCTCTTTTCCCGCCGGGGTTATTGATGTATAATCATGTAGGTATGAAAAAGAAAAAAACAGTTCTCTGGTCCTGCGTCGCTGTTCTGATCACAGGCCTGACGGTGTATGCCGTTTTTGAAAACAGCAGATCCCTGACGCTTTCCGAGGTTCTTGACGCGCTCGGCAGCGCTTCTCCTTTCTGGCTTATAGTGGCGTTTCTCTGCGCCTGCGGGTTTATCGTCTTTGAGATGCTTGCTTTATTGTGGGCGCTTAAGCACCTGGGATACCGGCGGAAGCTCAGGCAGGGGCTTCTTTACAGCGCGGGGGATATCTATTTTTCCGCGATCACACCCTCTGCCTCCGGCGGGCAGCCGGCAAGCGCGGTCTTTATGCACCAGGACAGGATCCCCAGTGCCGTGATCTCCGTGGTACTGCTGATCAATCTGATCATGTATACGCTTGCGATCCTCACGATCGGAACCCTGTGTCTGATCCAAAAGCCGCAATTATTCATGGTCTACAGTCCCTTCTCCCGTTTCCTGATCGTATTCGGGATGACGGTGCTTTCTTTTCTGGCCTTTCTGTTCTTTGCTCTGTTAAAGCAGGGCAGGATCCTGCATAAGGTGGGCCTCTGGCTGATCCGTCTGCTGTTTAAGCTGCATATTCTCAAAAACGAGGAGAAATGGACGAAAAAGCTTGACCGGATCGTGGAAGAATACAAGCTCTGCAGCGACTCCCTGAAGGGACAGCGGAAAATGCTTTTTGTCCTGTACCTGCTCAATCTTCTGCAGCGGATCTCGCAGATCAGCGTGACCCCGATGATCTATCTGGCCATGAGCGGCGACAGCCGCGGAACCGGCCCCACGCTGTGGATCCTTCAGGCCTTTGCCCAGATCGGCGCAAACTGTATCCCGCTGCCGGGCGGCATCGGCGTGGCCGATTATCTGATGCTTGACGGCTTCTCCTTCCTTTTTGACAGTAATTATGCCTATAAGCTCGAAATTTTAAGCCGCGGCTTTTCCTTCTATATCTGCACGCTGTTAAGTGGTATAATACTTTTGATCAGTTCGTTTCTCACAAGGAGGAAACCACATGCCTGAAAACGGAAGGAAACCCATCGGGTTTTATGACTATACGGTTATTCTGACCTACTGCGGGATGATGTTCGGCTTTGTCGGGGTCCTGTTAGCGCTGCAGCAGCAGTTCTGGAAAACCATGATATGCCTGATGATCGCCGGCGGCTGCGATATGTTTGACGGCCTTGTGGCCTCGACGAAGGAACGCTCCAAGCAGGAAAAGCGCTTCGGGATCCAGATCGATTCCATGAGCGATCTGATCAATTTCGGGGTTCTCCCCGCGATATTTGTCTACGAGATCAGCAAAAAAAATATGGTCATCTCCGTGATCTGCTCTCTGTATGTGCTGAGCGCACTGATCCGTCTGGCTTATTACAATGTCTCCGAGGAAGAGAGACAGGATACGGAAAGCGGCAGCCGGAAGGTCTTTCTGGGACTTCCGGTCACGACGGCGGCCTTGCTCTTTCCGCTTCTCTTCCTGCTCTTTGATATGGGGATCTTCCGGAATATCTTAAACTACCCGATGGCCCTGATCCTGCTTGGCATCCTGTTCCTTGCGCCCGTTGAGATCAAAAAGCCCGGGATGACCGGAAAGATCATCATCATCGTGATCGGTCTCGCCGAGGTCTTCGGCATGATCATGTTTAAGGGGTAGGCAGCATGGATGATACCGTCATTTTACGTTTTCTCTATAAGACCGTACCGGGCCGGATCCTTTTAAAGCTTCTCGTAAGGCCTGAGATCTCGCGGCTAGCCGGGCGGTTCCTTTCAACGCGCCCCTCTTCTCTTCTGATCCCGTTTTTTATCCGAAAGAACAGAATATCCCTGCAGGATATCGAAATACCGGAGGGGGGCTTCCCCTCCTTTAATGCTTTCTTTTCCAGGAAGCGGAAAACGCCCCTGCCGGAAGGTACGGAGCAGCATCTGATCAGTCCCTGCGACGGTCTTTTAACCATCGCGGATATTAGAGAGGATATGATCTTTCAGATCAAGGGGACGCAGTTTTCCCTGCAGTCCCTGTTAAAAAGCAGAAAGCTGTCGGAACGTTTCCTTGGCGGCACCGCTTTGATCTTCAGGCTGACGCCTGCCCACTATCACCGCTACTGCTACGCGGTAAAGGGAAAAATCCTGCGTACAAAAAAAATACCCGGAAAGCTGCACTGCGTCAGGCCTATCGCGATCCGTGCCTGTCCGGTTTTTACGGAAAATGCCAGAGAATACGTCCTGATCCGGTCGGCTTCCTTCGGAGCCGTGCTGCAGATGGAGATCGGAGCCCTGTTAGTCGGAAGGATCCATAACCCGGGTCCCGCCGCAAGGGGCGTTTCTGTTTTCGCAGGAGAGGAAAAGGGATGCTTTGAATTCGGCGGTTCCACGATCCTGCTCCTTTGCGAAAAAGGCAGGATTGCGCTGAAGAGAAAACTCGTGGAAGGCAAAAACGGATCCGCAGAGATCCCCGTAAAGATCGGAGAGTTTTTAGCCAGAAAAGTAAGGAACTGTCACAAAATAACGTGAACATTTGCGCAGGATGCTTCTTTCGAGAACAAGGAAGAAAACGTAGTCGATGCGGGCATCGACGAGGCTTTCTGACGCGGTTATCGAAAAAGCAGACAAGCAAAGGTGCACAAGTTATTTTTTGACAGTTCCTAACAAAGACAGTAAATGAAAAGGAGGCATGAACCAGGGTTCATGCCTCCTTAAAGCATATCCGCTATTCCTTATTCCACGTTCAATATATCAATGAAGCCCGTGACATCAAAGATCTCGCGGATCTCTTCATTGGCATTGACCACCTTCATGCTGCCCTGCTTGTTCATCACCTTCTGCGCGGACAGGAGCACCCTGAGGCCGGCGGATGAAATATATGCAAGCTCCTTCAGATCCAGAACCAGCTCCGTTACGCCGTCAAGAGAAACCTTCAGATCCTCCTCGAGCTGCGGGGCCGTCGTCGTATCCAGCCTTCCTTCCAGTTCCACCGTCAGTTTGCCGTTCTCATTCTTTTTCGAGATAGTCATTGTTACCCTCCTTAATATTTCTTTTCCTTAGCTATTATTTATGCTCCAACCGGCGGATTATCGTTACCGCAACCCGGCCATGGTTAATACCGATCTGCACATCGTCCGCCAGATTACCTACAATGGATTTTTCCAGCTCATCCCAGGCCGCCGCGTTATCCGCATCCGAATCCTTTTCGTCAAAAAGACTCTCTCTGTACTGCTTTAGCGACCAAAGATTATTCTGAAGCGTCTGGAATGCCATCTCGGGATTTGCCATAACGCCTTCCGGCTCCAACAGTCCGTAATTTAATATCGCGCATTTGCTCAGATCTCCGGGGGCCATAAAGGTCAGCTGGATCACCTCGTTGATCTTTCCCATCAATCCCTTTGCAAGGGTATTTTTCCCGGTAAAGGACATGGACATCAGTTCGTCAAATTTGGAGCGGCTCATCTCGGTATCGCCCTCGACGCACACCCTGCAGAACTCCTGATCCCCTTCGAACCACAGCTCGGCGTCCAGAGTCTCCGTGATCCCCCGCACCATGCCGATCGATTCCTCGGCAAGAAGCCTTAACCGCATCGCATCCTTCGGCAGATACTTTTCATAATCGGAGAGTCTCTCCGCCTCTTTCAGTACCTGTTCCATTTTGTTTTCGCCGTTTTTCAGCGAAATCCGATCCGTAACCATCCTTATATCCCCTCTCTGCGCCGATTCGCTGCGAATCGTGCGCTTTGGCACGAACCTGTTCGTGCCGATTCGGTCGTTTTATGACCGGATCATTTCCTTATTCTCTGCGCCCGCCATAAAACAAAAAGACATCAGGAAAAGAATAACACCGCATCCCCCATGCCGTCAAGCGCCAAAATAACTCCGTCAATGATTATACCAGAAAAATCATCACAAGAAAAGCCCATGATGAAAACCTGCGTCAAATATTTCGGTACTGCCTCTCCCGCTCCCGTCTGGATTTCGCTAAGATCAGGAAGGTGCAGCCGGCCCTGCGGGCCGCTTCCCCGTCTCTCGAGTCCCGATCGCCGATCACAAACAGATCCTCCGCCTTCAGTCCGTGCTCCGACATGATCAGAAAAAGACTCTTCGGATCCGGCTTTAAAACCCCGATCCGCGCATCTGTCGCCGCATAATACCCCTCCGCGCTCAGCGAAAGGGCCTTTAACTTATCCTCGATGGGATAATCGGAAAAAATATAGTTTGCAATGCCTCTTTCCCTGAGGGACTCCATCAGACGGGCCGCCTCTTCGTCCCGACACGACGCGATAAAGGCAAGGGGCCTTTCATACATCCACGCTTCCACGGCCTCTCTTACGGCAGAGGACTCCATATGGAGAAGTCCCGCCACATAGCGGTACTGGGCTTTTGCAAGATCCGTATCGCCCGCGTCCCCGGTCATTTCCCTGTCGGGGAGCGTATCCCACTTCTCCCGGATCTCCCGGAATTTTTTGACGGCAAAAAGCTCCTTTATGCGCAGGGGATGGCAAAGCGCGTGCTTTATCATCTCTTTTAACATGATAAGCCGCATCTTCCGCTGATAATAGAGGGTGCCGTCCAGATCCCAGACCACCGCCCGATATTCAAAAATACTCTTTCCGGCCACCATCATCAACCTGCCGTTTCAAAGAGCCAGGGCTCATACCAGATCGAGAAGAACGGAATATCCACGAAGGTGCATATCAAAAGGATCACGATCAGAGCCGCCAGATACAGGATCAACGGCTTCTCCCGGTAAAGCTTTTCCGGCTTCTGCGCCGCCGAATCCGGCTTGTAGGCGATATAGAGATAAAAACAGAAAAGGCCGAAGATAAACGGCATCGCGATCAGATACTCCATGCGATATTTGATCATGAAGATGCCGATGAAGAACGTGGAACACATCGCGTAGAAAAACGCGGAAATGAGCAGCGACTGTTCCGAATAATACCGGAAGGATTTCCGGTACAGGCCGGCCTGCGAGGGATCCCCGATCATCCGGTATTCCGCAAAGCGCTTGGTCGCCATGAGGAAGGCGCCGCCGAACCAGTAGCCGATCAGAACGCTGCTCGGGGGGACCTGCGTCGTATTGACGATAAACCAGCCAAGCAACAGGCGGATCATGTTATTGATCGACTCGGAAAGCACGTCCACATAGGGAAGATCCTTTGTCCGGATCGGCTTGACATTATACAGGACGCCCATGATCAGGAGCCAGAGCTCCATATAAAGAAAATAGCGGTTGACGAGAAGGGAAAGGCCCACGCCGATCACGATGCAGAGGACATACTCCAGCATGACATAGGAAAACTTCATGTTTTCGGATACCACCGGCCGGTATTTCTTGGTGGGATGAAAACGGTCAAATTCCGCGTCCAGCCACTCATTGATCACATAGTTGGCCGAGGCGATAAAGCAGGTCGCGAAAAATCCCAGCACAAAGCGGAGGACAAACGCGCCATCCAGCGTATAGTCCGTCAGCAGCATGGCGATGGCGACGCCCGGAATGATAAACGCGTTCTTCACCCAGTGATCCGGTCTCGCTATTTTAATATAGTTTTTCATATCATTTCCCCTCTGCGCCGATTTAATTATATTCTTTAAACACATCCTTAAAGAATGCGACGTTTTCCCTGATATTCCCCTTAAACACAGACGACCCCATAACGATCACGTTGGCGCCCGCATCGAGCACCGTCCGCACGTTCTCCCTGGTCAGGCCGCCGTCCACCTCTATATCCGTCCGAAGGTCCTTTGCGTTTAAGATCCTTCGCAGCTCTTTCACCTTATCGACGCATTTTGCGATCAGCTTCTGCCCGCCAAAGCCCGGCTCCACTGTCATCACAAGAAACATCTTTACCTTGCCGAGAAGCGGCTCCAGAACGGATATTTCCGTATCGGGCTTTACGGCGACTCCCGCCTGCATCCCGAGATCCCGTATCGTCATGACTGTCCCGACGATATCCTGACACGCCTCCTCATGGACGGTAACAATATCGGCGCCGGCCTCCTTAAAGCCCTTTAAGAAGCGGACCGGCTCCTCGATCATCAGATGTACGTCAAGGGGAAGATCCGTGATCCGTCTCACGGACTTAAGCACCGGCAGGCCAAAGGAAATATTCGGTACAAACATCCCATCCATCACATCAAAATGGATATAATCGGCACCGGCCTCCTCCGCCTCGCGGATATTCTGCCCAAGCTGCGCAAAGTCCGCTGCCAGAATTGAGGGTGATAATATGACCATCAATATCTCCTTCTTTCCTTCAGTTCCCCGTAGATCGCGATATAGTTTTCATAACGGACCCGGTGGATCAGTCCCTTTTCGACCCGCTCCCGCACCAGGCAGCCCGGCTCGTGGATATGCGAGCAGGGCATATAGTAGCAGGGCTCCGAAAGCGCAAACTCCCTGTAATGCTCCGCTAAGGTCTCCGGCGTGATGCCAAGCACCTCAAACGAGGAAAAACCGGGGGTATCCATGATATAAGAGCTCTCGGACAGAGGGATCGGGATGATCTCCGAATGCCTCGTGGTATGCTTTCCCCGTTCCGATTTTTTACTGATACTGCCGGTTTCCGTTACGATCTTATCCTGCAGTGAATTGATCAGTGTCGATTTGCCGACCCCCGAGGGACCGGCGACGCTTGTCGTCCTGTCTTTTAAAAGCGCCTTTAATTCCTCCATCCCCTGCCCGGTCTTTGCGCAGATGAACAAAAGGGGATATCCGGCATCCGCGTAAATCTCCGCAAGCTCACGGATCATCTCCTCCTCTGCCAGATCCTCCTTCGTAAAGCAGATCACGGAAGGGATCCCGTAAACGGTATACTGTAACAGCAGCTTGTCAAGAAGGACCAGGCTCGGCGACGGGTGGGTCAGGGAAAAAACGATCAGCGCCTGATCAATATTCGCTACATTCGGACGCAGAAGTTCGTTTTTGCGCGGCAGAAGCTCTGTAACATTGCCCTCCATGTCCTTTAAATCGGTCACTTCCATCCGGCACAGATCCCCTACCAGAGGCTTTTCCCCGTTTTTCCGGAACAATCCCCGGGCGCGGCAGGCATAGGTCTCTCCGTCCTGCGCAAATACATAATAGAAGCCGGCTATCGCCTTGATGATCCTTCCCTGCATCTTGCATTTACTCGGGCGTAAAGTTTACGACCACCGGATCCGTTGTTACATATTCCCCGTACAGGTTCATATACGTCACGGTATATTGTCCCGCGTTATTGCCAATGATGCCGCTCTGGGCGTAATTAAACGGCAGCGCGGCGGCCGTGGCGTCTCCGATGGCGGCGCCGGTCACGCTGATCACGAAGATCTGCGCGGGGCTGCCGGCCAGATAATCCGCCGGGGCCGGGATCGTGATATTGCAGCTGAAGGTCTGGGGCCCCTTGCTGATCGTCAGATCCACATTGCTGCCCTCATCCACATTGGTGCCGGGCGCGACGCTCTGGGAAACCACAAGTCCCTTGGCCACTGCCTCGTTCTCCACCTCGGTGACGTTGGCATGGGTCAGCTTCAGCTCCTCTAACATCCGCTCCGCTTCGGCCTGCTCCTTGCCGGTCAGATCCGGCACCGTCACCTCTCCTACCGGCCGTCCCGTACAGATATACAGGGTTACGGTGCTTCCGTAGGGCGCGTCGGAAAGAGCGTCCGGCATCTGGCGCACGACAGAGCTCATTTCGGCTTCGGCATCGTCCACCTCTTCCTCCACAACCGTAAAGTCTTCATTTTCCAGCATGACTCTGGCTTCCGCCTTGAGAAGGCCGACCACGTTCGGTACGGATACTGTACGTACTTCGTCGCCCTCCTGCGTGCCGTTTTCTTCGGCAGGTGCCTCCACCTTGCCGCTTGAAATGATCAGATTCAGGGAGCCGCCCTCTTCAATGGCCTCTCCGGCCGCCGGACTCTGCTCCGCGATGATATCCTTATCATAAACCGCGGATTCCTGATAGCTGGCCGTTGCCTTAAGCCCTGCCTCCCGCAGCACTGCCGAGGCCTCATCAAGACTTAAGCCGACCACATCCGGCGTTTCCACCATGCCCTCCTCAAGCTGTGAGGACGGCGTTATCTTAAACAGGCCGAGGGCCCGTCCGACCACAAAGATCGCGACCAGTGCCACGATCACCGCGGCGATGATGAGCAGTACCGACATGACCCGCTCCATCTTCGGATCCACCTCGGAGTCTCTCTCCTCCGACATATACCGGTCGTCCCGGCTCTGTCTTCGGCTTTTGCGCGGACTTTCGCTTTCTTCCTCGAGCCTTCTCTGCTCCTTCTCTCTTTTCTTCTTTTCCCGTTTACTGACCCTCTCCCGGCCGGGCTTCTCCTCAGGCTCCTCCTCCGGTTCCTTCCGGGGCGCTTCCATCGCCTGCTGCCTCGTTAACTTCGGCGTGAACAGGAAATCGATCATATCGTCATCCGCATCGTCATCCTCCGGCAGCGGCAGAATCTCCGGTCCTGCCTGCGCAGGCGGATAAGGCTGCTGCACTTGCCCGGGCTGCGGCGGATAGGGCTGCTGCATCTGCCCGGACTGCGGCGGATAGGGCTGCTGCATCTGGCCAGGCTGCGGCGGATAAGGCTGCTGTCCCTGTCCCGGCTGCGGCGGGTAGGGCTGCTGCTGCATCTGGCCGGGCTGCGGTGCCTGCGGCGGATACCCGTAGAACATCTGCTGCCTGGGCGGTTGGCCGGGCTGCTGGCCGGGCGGTATGGGTTGCTGCTGGATAGGCGGCTGCGGGGCCTGCGAAGGCTGCTGCTGGCCGGGCACCCCATAGCCCTGATTCTGAAACATCTGATCCCGGTAGCTCTCCCCCTGCGGCGGTTCGTTCTGTACGCTGCGGCGGATCTCCTGCCGGTCCTGCTCGGTGATGGTCCTCGTGCCGGCGTTACTGGCGGCGTCCTGAATCACGACGAAATTCTCGTCGGGATTGATCAGCGAACGCTTCAGATCCGCTACCAGCTCGGAAATATTCAGATACCGTCTGTCGGGATTTTTCTGGGTACACTTAAAGATGATCTGCTCCACGGAGATCGGGATCTCCGGCACATACATGCGCGGTGAGGGCATCTCCTCCTGAATATGCTTGATCGCGATGGAAACAGTCGTCTCCCCGTCAAAGGGAACACGCCCCGTCACCATCTCAAATAAGGAGATACCGATGGAGTAAATATCGCTTTTGGCATCAGAATAGCCTCCTCTGGCCTGTTCCGGGGAGGTATAATGGACGGAGCCCATGGCATGGGTCGTAATGGTATCGCTGGTAGCTGCCCGCGCGATACCAAAATCCGCCACCTTGACCTTACCGTCTCTGGAGATGATGATATTCTGCGGTTTGATATCCCGGTGGATGATGCCCTTATTATGGGCCGCCTCGATCCCCATCGATACCTGGATCGCTATGCTGACCGCCTCCTTCACGGACAGGCGGATCTTCTTTTCGATATAGTTTTTGAGCGTGATCCCGTCGACGAGCTCCATAACGAAATAGTACAGCCCGTTCTCATCGCCCACGTCATACACGTTGACAATATTCGGATGCATCAGGCCGGCGGCCGCCTGGGCCTCCGCCTTGAACTTGGATACAAAGTTTTTATTGGAAGAATACTCATCCTTTAAAACCTTGATCGCAACCTCTCTGTTGAGCTTCCTGTCCACTGCCTTGTAGACATTTGCCATTCCGCCGGCGCCAATCAGCTCGATGATCTCATACCGGTCTCCCAAAATCGTTCCAGGAACCAACATATTCCTCACCCCTCATCAAAAAACGGATCAACGAGGATAACGGTAATGTTATCCTTTCCCCCATTGTGATTCGCCAGTTTTATCAGTCTTTCCGTTGCTTCTTCCAAATCCTTGATATCCCGGATCGTTGTAAAGATCTCCTGATCTGTGACCATATTTGTCAGGCCGTCCGAGCAAAGCAGGATCTTATCGCCCTCCATCAGCTCGACCTCAAAAAAGTCAATATCCACCGTCTGCGTAACGCCGACAGCCCGGGTAATGATATTCCTGTCGGGATGGACACGGGCTTCCTCCTCGGAGATCTCACCGCTTCTGACCATCTCCTCCACGAGAGAATGGTCTCTTGAGATTTGCATCATCTCGTCGCCCGCCAGGTAAAGTCTGGAATCGCCCACGTTAGCTACATATAAGATACCGTCCACGATGGTTCCGGCCACGACCGTGGTCCCCATCCCGCTGTAGGCCTCATCCTCCTTCGCTTTCCGGTATACCTCCGCATTGGCTGCCTCGATTGCCCGCTTTATGATCCGGACCGGCTCCGTATCCTCCGAAAGCATCACTTCATTTTCAATGGTCTTAACGGTACAGGCAGACGCGTAATCACCCGCGCTGTGGCCACCCATGCCGTCCGCTACCAGAAACAGATTCGGCAGATTGCCAAGGGGCAGCTCACTGGAAAACAGGCTGTCCTGATTCATGTTCCTTTTTCTGCCGATATCGGTTTTTGCATAAATCTTCAGCACAACAAACTCCTTCTGCCGTTTTAAAACTTCTCCTGAGCTGGCCGCAGGCCCCGTCTATATCCTGCCCCAGTTCCCTTCTAATAGTAACATTTATATGATTTTTTTCAAGTTTATTTTGGAAAGCCCGCACGGCGCCTGCATCCGGTGGACGGAAGCTTCTTTCCCGGACCGGATTGACAGGGATCAGATTCACATGCGCGTTCAGGCCGGACAATAACGCCTTCAGGGAACGAACGTCCTCATCGGTATCGTTAAAACCGGCGATCAGGCTGTATTCAAAGGTCAGCCGCCTGCCGCCCGCATCCTGATATTCATGACAGACCGCCATGAGTTCTTTCAGGGAAACGCTGTCCGCAACCGGCATAAGCTTTCGTCTCTTTTCATCCGTTGCCGCATGGAGCGAAACCGCCAGGGTGATCTGCAGCTCCTCCTTTGCAAGCGCCCGGATCTTTTCGGGAAGGCCGCAGGTGGAAAGCGTGATATTCCGCTGGCTGATATGCAGTCCCCGTTCTTCGTTCAAAAGGCGGATAAAGGTAAGTACATTCCGGTAATTATCTAAGGGTTCGCCGGTCCCCATGATCACCACATTCGAGATCCGTTCCCCGCCATCCTTTGAAACCTCGTAAACCTGCCCTAAAAGCTCGCCTACCGCAAGGTTCCTGCAAAGACCCCCGATGGTCGAGGCGCAGAACCGGCAGCCCATCCGACAGCCCGCCTGCGAGCTGACGCAGATGCTGAGCCCGTGCTCATAGCGCATCAGTACGCTCTCGATCATCTGATCATCGGCCATCCGGAACAGATATTTTCTGGTGCCGTCAGACGATTCCTGCACAAGCTCCTTTTTCACAGGCGTGATCTCATATTCCGTCGAAAGCGCTTCCTTAAGCTTTCCCGGCACATTCTTCATTTCCGAAAAGTCGGAAACGAGCTTTCCGTGAAGCCAGTCAAAGACCTGATCCGCCCGAAACCGCTCAAAGGAAAGGCGTTTCATCAGATCTTCCATTTCCGCCCGGGAAAGCGCCCGGATATCCTTTTTCATCTCACTCATCGATCTTCCTATTCTGCGCCGATCTGCCTGCAAATCGTGCGCTTAGGCATGAACCTGTTCATGCCGATCCGGTCAGCTTTGCCGACCGGATCATTTCCGATTCTGCGCCGATCTGCCTGGATCATTTCCTAAACCGGGCAATGAAGAAACCGTCGGAAGCGTGAACACCCGGGATCAGCTGCAAAAAGCCCTGCGCATCGACCGCTCCCGAAAGCTCCTTCGGCAGCTCATCCGT
The DNA here is from genome assembly GCA_024698885.1 of Lachnospiraceae bacterium. Lineage (GTDB taxonomy): Bacteria > Bacillota > Clostridia > Lachnospirales > Lachnospiraceae > UBA2868. The sequence continues at coordinate 22,708 of JAILQQ010000251.1, forward strand.
CAGGGGAGAGGCTTTAAAGGGAAATTCCGACAGAAACCAGTCCGCGATCTCCCGGTTCTCGTCCGGGTTCAGCGTGCAGGTACAGTACAGTAAAAGCCCGCCCGGCTTCACATAGCGGGAAACTGTCCTAAGGATCTCCCTTTGCAGCTTCGGCAGCGCTTCAAGATCCTCCTCTGTCAGGCGGTATTTTAAATCCGGCTTCCTGCCCATGACCCCGAGTCCCGAGCAGGGCAGATCAGCCAAAACAAGGTCAAAGCGCTCCGATAACTCCTCGGAAAAAACCCTTGCGTCGTGAACCTCTACCGTGCAGTTTCCGGCCGGTTTCAGGGGGAAGCCCTGGCGGCGGAGATTGTCCTTAATAAGCGCCGTTTTTTCTTCTGAAATATCTCTGGCAAGCACTTCGCCGGTCCCATGGAGCAGATCCGCCAGATGACAGGTCTTTCCCCCGGGGGCCGCGCAGACGTCAAGCACGGAAAAGCCCTTCGAAACACCGCTCAGAGCAACCGCAAGCATCGCACCGATATCGGAAATGCCGTAAAGCCCCTCGGAAAAAGCGCGGTTATCGGCAATATAGTCAGTCTGTGAAAAGGAAAAAGCATAGGGAAGATACGGCGCGCCCGTCACGGAAAGCCCCTCTCCGGCAAGCCGTTTTTCAAGCTCTTTCGGACTCACGCGGCTTATATTCGTACGGATAAAAAGAGGCCTGTTTTCAAGAGACGAGGCTAATATCCTTTCCGTCGTCTCCTCCCCATAGGCCGCCGTCAGCTTTTTGACAATGAGCGCAGGCATAGAATAGGTAAGGGACAGATACGACAGGGGGTCCGCTTTTCTGTCAGGAAAGGTGACCTGATCAAGGTCTCTTGCCATATGTCTGAGCACCCCGTTTACGTAACCCTTCAGCCCGTGAAAGCCCTTTTTGGCGCAGAGCTTTACCGCCTCGTTGCAGACGGCACTGTCCGGCACGCTGTCCATATATTTCAGCTGATAAACGCTGAGCCTCAGAATCTCCAAAATGACGGGCTTCAGCTTTTGTACGGGCGTTTTACTGAAGCATCCTATCAGATGATCGAGCGTCAGCCTCCGCTCGATCGTCCCGTTTACGAGTCTCGTAATAAAGGAAAGCTCCTGCTTGGAAAGCGCGGGATGCCCGGCGAGGGTCTGTTTCAGCACGATGTGGCAGGGGCGTTCATCCCGGGCGACCGCAAGCAGGGCTTCAAGAGCGATCAGTCTGTCGTTTTCCACGGCGAAGCCTCAGTTAATCTCTTCTGCTTCCGCGGGAGGAAAGCAGCAAAAGACGCAACAGCGACAGAACAGCCGCCGCCGTTGAAGCAACATAGGTCAGGGCTGCCGCCCTCAGTACCTTTTTGGCCCCGTCAAGCTCGGAATCGTTCAGAAGGCCGGCTCTCTCGATATAGGCAAGCGCCCGGGAGGAAGCGTTGAATTCCACCGGCAGCGTCACGATCTGAAAGAGCACGCCGAAGGTAAACAGCATGATACCGGCAAGCATCAGGGGTCTGAGGGAAAAGAACAGTCCCGCGATCACGATGGGAAGCCCGGCCTTTGAACCGAGGTTTGCCGCCGGCACGATGGTGCTTCGGATCTTAAGCGGAACGTACTCCTCATTATGCTGCATCGCGTGGCCGCATTCATGGGTCGCTACCGCGATGGCCGCAAGGGACGCGACGTTGCAGACCTCGTCCGAAAGATTCACGGTCTTATCCGCCGGATTGAAATGATCCGTCAGGTTCCCGGAGACATGCTGTATCGTCACGTCGTAGATCCCGTTGTCGCGCAGCGCTCTTTCGGCAGCCTCCGCCCCCGTGATCCCGGCAGATGTCGGAACCCTGCTGTATTTTTTAAAGGTGGATTTGACCTTAAACTGCGCAAGCAGCACGATCGCCGCGCCGATCAGGACCAGGATATAGGTTGCGTCATAAAACATCTCAGTCACCTCCTAAGCGCTCTCCCACTGTCATGGAACAGCCCCGTAAATAATCCGATGCCTCCATGCGGCGTTTCCCCGCAAGCTGCACCTCCTTTAGCAAAAGAACACCCTCTTTACAGGCTACCGCGATCCCGTCCTTAAGCGACAGGATCGTCCCCGGCTCAGCGTTTTCAGGTTTTTCCGAAAAAACCTCCGCCTTAAAGACCTTCAGGATCTTCCCGTGGCAGACCGTATAAGCCCCGGGCCAGGAATAGAAGCCCCGGATCTCACGTTCGAGGACAATCGCCTCCTTCGAAAAGTCGAGCAGTCCGTCCTCTTTTCTGATGAGCGGCGCGTTCGTCGCCTCCGCGTCGTTCTGCTTCTTTGGCGTGACTGTCCCCGCTTCGATCTGGTCAAGCGTTTTTACAATCAGCGAGGCGCCCGCCTCTGCCAGCACGTCAAACAGGCTTTCTCCCGTTTCGTCCGGCCGGATCGGTACCTCTTTCTTTGTCAGGATATCCCCGGTATCCACGCCCTCGTTCATCTGCTGGACGGTAACGCCCGTTATTTTATCTCCGTTTAAAATAGCACGCTGGATCGGAGAAGCCCCTCTGTACTTCGGCAGAAGCGAAGCATGGACGTTGACGCAGCCATACCGCGGCATTTCCAGAAGTTCCTTCGGCAGGATCCTGCCATAGGCGGCAACGACGATGATATCGGCCCCCTTCTCCCGTAAGCAGGCGATCGTCTCCGCGTCCCTTACCTGTTTCGGCTGAAAAATGGGAATGCCATGCTTCATCGCGCATTCCTTGACCGGAGGCATCGAAAGCTCCCGGCTGCGGCCCTTTGGTTTATCCTCTCTGGTGACCGCAAGCAGGACCTCATGGCTGCTTTGCACAAGCTTTTCCAGTATGACTGCCGCAAAATCCGGCGTCCCCATAAAGATCAGTTTCATTCGTCGTCCTCTGCGCTGATTTGCCTGCAAATCATGCGTTTAGGCATGAACCTTGGTTCATGCCGATTCAGTCGTCAGACTGAATCATTTCCTTATCTGCGCCGATCTGCTCGCAGATCGTGCGCTTAGGCATGAACCTGTTCATGCCGATTCAGTCGTCAGACTGAATCATTTCCTCTTCTTCCTGCGCCGCTGCCTCCTCAGCATCCATCAGGGCGCCCTCCACCTTTTCCGTATAGAGATGGCCGTCCAGATGCTCAATCTCATGGATCAGCGCTCTGGCCTTTAACTCCGTTCCCTCGACCTCCACCGGCTTCATTTCCCTGTCAAAGCCGAGTACCTTCACATAATTCGGTCTCGTTACCTTGCCGACCTTCCCCGGAACGCTCAGGCAGCCCTCGTTTCCGGTCTGCTCCCCGTCCGTATCCACGATCCGCGGATTGATCAGGCAGATCGGAGCGTCATCTCCGATATCCACGATCATGATGCGCTTCAAAACGCCTACCTGGGGCGCGGCCAGCCCGACGCCCTCCGCGTCATACATGGTCTCAAACATGTCGTCGATCAGTTCGTTTATGCGCGGCGTAATCTCCTTTACGTCCTTGCATTTTTTCGTCAGGATCTCATCTCCCAGCGTTCGGATGGTTCTTAAAGCCATAGAAATTCCACCAGTTTCCTTCCTTTAAAAAAATTTCCTTTTTAATATCCGTTCATCGGATCCAGATCAAAGCTGAGCCGCACGGCATCCTGGCGCGCGCCGGCACCGGCTGCCAGTTCATCCTTGATCCTGATAAGCTCCTGAAGGCTTTCCCCCTTCAGATACATCACATAGCGGAAAACATCATTCAGCTTCCGGAGCGAAGCCTCTGCCGGCCCGATGATCCGGATGCCTGAATCAACACAATTATTTATTATAACATTTTTTACCTGCTCTGCCAAATCCCTCAGGAAAGATTCCGTTTTTTCCTCGTCCTTTCCTTCCGCAAGCAGCACGAGCAGATGCGCCGCCGGGGGATAATGCAGGAGTTTCCGGAAGGCGATCTCCTCCCGGTAAAACGCCTCATAATCCTGTGACGCCGCCGTTTTGATACAGAAGTGCTCGGGATGATAGGTCTGGATGATCACAAGCCCCTCGCGCTTATCTCTGCCGGCCCGGCCCGCCGCCTGGGTTAACAGGGAAAAGGTCCGTTCCGTCGCCCGGTAGTCGCTGCCGTAGAGAGACATATCGGCTGCCAGGATCCCCATTAACGTCACATAGGGAAAATCATGGCCCTTCACGATCATCTGGGTGCCGATCAGGATGTCGGCTTCTCGGTTGGCAAAGGCGTTTAAGATCCTCTCATAATCATCCTTATGCTTCGTTGTATCCGCGTCCATCCGAAGGGTCGAGGCGAAGGGATAGAGCTTTTTGATCTGCGCCTCGATCTGCTCCGTCCCGGCCCGCATGGCGCCGATATAGGGAGAACCGCATTCGGGGCAGAGCTTTACGTCAGGCTGTGAAAAACCGCAGTAATGGCACAAAAGCGTCCCGCCGCCATGACGCGACAGCGCCACATCGCAGTGGGGGCATTTGATCACATGGCCGCAGGAGCGGCAGGAAATAAAGCCCGCGAGGCCGCGTCTGTTCAGAAAAAGCATGACCTGCTCGTTCCGGTTCAGCCTGTCCTCTATGCCGTCCGTTAAGGCTCTCGAAAACATGGATTTATTGCCTGCGCGGAATTCCTCCCTGAGATCCACGACCTGTACATCCGCAAGCCTTGCCTCCTCTTTTGCCCGCCTGTTTAACGTAAACAGCCGGTATTCTCCGTTCAGCGCGGCATAGTACGAATCCACAGAGGGGGTCGCCGAGCCTAAGAGCACGGAGGCTCCGTGGAATCCAGCCAGGGCGATCGCGACCTCTCTTGCGTGATATTTCGGACTCAGCTCGCTTTTATAGGAGCCCTCATGCTCCTCGTCGATCACGATCAGGCCGAGGTTTGAAAAGGGCGTAAACAGCGCGGAGCGGGGGCCGATCATGATGGAGATCTCGCCTCTTTTTGCCCGCTCGAACTGGTCGTAGCGCTCTCCCTCCGAAAGCCTCGAATGAAGCGTTGAAACCCGGTCGCCGAAGCGTCTGTAAAAGCGCATCAGGGTCTGAAAGGTCAGCGCGATCTCCGGGATCAGCACGATCACCTGCCGTCCCGACGAAAGGACCTTATCGATGATCTCCATATATACCTCAGTCTTGCCGCTGCCCGTCACGCCGCGGATCAGGTAAACGCCTCTCTTGCCCGCCCGGTAGTCCTCCGAAACGGACGTGACGATCCTCTGCTGCTCTTCGTTTAAGGAGACCGCGGGGGAAACGTCCGCCTCCACGGTCTGATTGCGGTAAACGCGCTTCACCTCGATCCCGATCACCCCCTGCTCCTGCATGGCATTTATGGCCGCCGTAGAGATATGCAGCTTTCCGGTGACCAGACGGTAATCAAGATCCCCGTTTTCAAGAAGTGCCCGTAACAGTCGCTCTCTGGCGGTGCGGTGTTTTTTTACGTAGGTTTCAAGGACCGGCTCCGCCTCCGTTTCGGAAAGTAACAGCCGGATGCTTTTTTGTTCCTTATGGCTCATGGCCTTTCGGATCGGAAAGACCGTCCGCATCGCCTGCAGCATCGTCGAGCCGTAGCGTTCCCGGATAAAAGCTGCCGTTTTGATCAGCTTCCCTTCCGCGAATTCGCTGTCGTGCAGCACCTCCGTCAGCGCCTTCAGTTTTTCCGGCGCCACCTTCGGTTCACTCCCTAAAGACAGCACATAGCCCTCCAAAGGCCTGTTTCCCCTGCCGAAAGGAAAGCGCACATACGCGCCCACATCCACCTCGTCTCTGAGTTCTTCCGGTACGATATACTGAAAGGTCCTGTCAAGGGCCTCATGGGATATATTCACGATAATATCAGCATATATCATATCCTTGATTTTAAACCCAATACCCGATATAATCAACGCTATGAGCGCAGAAAACGAAATCGTAAAAGAAAACAAGATGGGGGTCATGCCGGTCAACAGTCTTCTGATCCGGCTCGCGCTTCCCATGATCGCATCCATGTTAGTCGCTGCCTTCTATAATATCGTAGACAGCTTTTTTGTCGCCCGGATCACGGACGCCGGCTCCGCGGGCAGTGCCGGTACCGACGCCCTCGTGGCCGTAGGCCTTGCGTTTCCGTTTCAGACGCTGCTCATTGCCTTTGCGGGCGGCACCGGCGTCGGGATGAATGCGCTTCTGTCCCGGGCCCTTGGGGAAAAGGATTATCATACCGTCAACAAGGCCGCCACCAACGGGATCTTCTGCTACGGCATCTGTTTTCTGATCTTCTTTATCCTGGGCACGTTCTTTTCGGAAGACCTGATCCGCTCCCAGGGCGGAACGGGGCTCGCGTTAACCTACGGCACCGAGTACCTGCGCATCGTCTGCGTATTTTCCTTCGGTATCTTCGGGCAGTTTGTGCTTGAACGGACGCTGCAGGCTACCGGCCGGACCCTGTATTCCATGATCACCCAGATGACCGGCGCGATCATCAATATCATCCTGGATCCGATCCTGATCTTCGGTTACTTCGGTTTCCCCGCCTTGAAGGTAAAGGGCGCCGCCATTGCCACCGTGACGGGTCAGATCGCAGCTGCCCTGATCGCGCTTTACTTTAATCTGAAAAAGAATCCGGAGGTCAATATGAGCTTTAAGGGCTTCCGGGTGGACGGCGAGGTCGTCAAGCGTATTTACATCGTCGGGATCCCATCCATCATCATGCAGGCCATCGGCTCCGTCATGACCTACAGCATGAACCGGATCTTAGTCAGCCTGAACGAAGCAGGCGTCGCAGTATTTACGATATATTTTAAGCTCCAGAGTCTCTTCTTCCTGCCGTTATTCGGCATGAACAATGCTTTGGTGCCGATCATTGCCTATAATTACGGCGCTAAGAAGCGAAGCAGGATCATAAAAGCCATCAAATGCGCCATGGTCTATGCCTTCTGCTTCCTGTTCTTCGGTTTTCTGCTCTTTGAGTTCTTCCCGGCGGCGCTTTTGAAGATCTTCGATACAAAGGATCCCTCTCTGATCACCTACGGCGTACCGGCGCTGCGCGTCATTGCCGTTTCCTTCCTCGCCGCTTGGTTCTGCATCATCGCGGGTACCGTTTTCCAGGCACTCGGGAACGGAGTCTACAGCTTGATCGTTTCCGTAGCCAGGCAGTTAGTCGTTCTGATCCCCGCCGCCTGGATCCTCGCAAAGATCGGCGGGCTTGACCTGATCTGGTGGAGCTTTCCCATCGCCGAGATCATGTCCGTGATCTGCTCCGTCTTCTTCCTGTATCGGATCAACAAGACTACCATTTCGAAGGTGCCGGATCATGTATAGCGGTTAGAATAATCCAGCCGCCTATCGACGGTATCGACGCCGCAATGCCCCCAGCTGTGACGATGCTTCCGGGCCGCCACGATGTCCCCGGACCGCTCGAGGAGGTGTCCTTTTCTATTGTGTGAAACATTTTCTGGTGGTTTATTGCAAAGGTGATTTCTTGCTGATTTTCTAAGGTCAATTGATAAATATGATACTCACAGGATGCTTGCCGTTAATTGCGTCCTAAAAAATCAATAGGATCTTTTGTATTCAATGCCAGCATTTGGGGGAATCTATACTGGATAATCACTTCAATTAAGGGATTTTCTCATAAATTACTCTCTGCGATGCCATACTGCTTTGCCTCCTCAAATCATTGCTCGTTCGTTTCACTACGTTTATACGAATTTTCATTGCCCTTCCTCGCCTGCCTGATACTATGGAATTGTGCTTTACCTGCCTCCACTTCCCGCAACACTTCTTATACTTCTTCACAATAAAAGGCAAAAAAACGGCAGCCTCCTGCGGAACTGCCTTACACATACACAAAAATATCT
>JAILQQ010000001.1 GCA_024698885.1 Lachnospiraceae bacterium
TGTAAAAAAAAGCGGGTATTCCGTAATGGGAAGGAAGAGATCATACCGCATGATTTTGTTGAATCGGGAATTGTTCCGTATGAGATATCCTGTATTCATCCTTTTATTTCGACAGCGGATCTGTTTGTGACAGCAGAATTATGTAAAAATACATATTTTGATCCTCTTGTTGAGAGACAGCAGGATTATGATTGGGGAATACGGGCAGTTAAAAATCACAGAGCATGGTTTGAAAACAAAATAATGACGATTTCTTATGAACAGAGTGATTCAATCTCGCTAAAAGGAATTGAGACAATTATTTCACAACGAGAATATTTTATAAAAAAATATGCTGATCTATGCAAGGAATATCCTCACTTTCACATGTACCAGATTGAAGCGATCAGAGTAGAAAAAGCACGTCGGGGAATGGATTATACGGAGGAATATAGAAGAATGTATGAGATCTCCAAATCGCCCGAATATTTCCTGAGATATTTTCTTTCGAAAATGGGAGTTACCCGATGTGTGAACCACTTCCGAAATATGAAGGGGTCTGATAAAAATCCAAAGCAGATGACTAAAGCAGAAGAAAGATCCAACAGGAAAAAGGTGTGATTTGATACAGACCTATGAGGAGCTACAACCAAAAGGAAATGGATATAGATATTATTATCACCTGGGTCGACGGGAATGATCCGGCCTGGCAAAGTGAAAAGGAAAAATACAGATCAGAAACGGCAGGAGCAGATGTCAGAAAAGTACGATATCGTGATTGGGATAATCTGCAGTATCTGTTCCGCAGTATCGAACGATATGCGCCGTGGGTTCATAAGGTTTTTCTGGTTACCTGCGGACATGCGCCGGTATGGCTAAACATAGCGCATCCAAAGCTGAAACTGATCAAACACGAAGATTATCTGCCGAAAGAATGGCTGCCTACATTTTCGAGTCGTACGATAGACATGAATTTTCATCGTATTGATGCTCTCTCAGAACATTTTGTGTACTTTAATGATGATACTTTTATCACAGGCATGACAAAGGAAGAGGATTTTTTTCATGACGGAATTCCCTGTGATACGGGAATAATGAAAATGTGGCCTGATCTTTCTTCCATTAACGGCAGAATAACGTGGCTAGCACCTCTAATTGATGTTATCATTGTTAACCAACACTTTAGTAAAAAGGATTCCGTCAGGAAGAACTGGAAAAAATGGGCGAATTATCGCTATGGAGCATTACTCTTAAGTAATCTGTATCTTGCTCCGACTGGACGATTTACCGGATTCAGGGATTCTCATTTACCGGTATCTTATTTGAAGTCTACTTATAAAAAGGTATGGGAAGCGGAAGGCCCTTTGCTTTCCGAGACATGTTCTCACCGTTTCCGCCAGCCAACCGACCCGAACCACTGGCTTTTTACATACTGGCAGCTGGCATCGGGAAATTTCTATCCGCGTTCTCCTGGCATAGGACTGCACTGTCCCGTGAATAAGGATACCATCGATGATACGATTGCTGAACTTATGAAGAATAAATATAAAATGATGTGCTTTAATGACGAAACAGAGGAAGAGCATTTTGAAGCTGTCAGGGACAAGCTTAATAACGCGCTGAAGAACATGTTTCCTCAAAAATCATCCTATGAATTATAATGACCGGGCAATGAGGTTATTTCATGATTTCAGTGATAATTCCGACATACAATCGAAATAAGACGATCCATCGCGCGATAGACAGTGTTATAAACCAAACATATCAGGATCTGGAACTTATCGTTGTAGATGACGGATCAACGGACGATACAGAGCAGACGGTCGCTTCGTACCAAAAGGAAGATTTCCGTATCCGCTATTACCGACAGGAAAACAAAGGGGCTGCCGCTGCCAGAAATACGGGGATAAGTCTGGCAAAGGGAGACTATATCGCGTTTCAGGACAGTGATGATGAATGGATGCTGAATAAGCTGGAGGTACAGATGGCGGGGATGCAGGAGCATCATGCGGATATCAGTACCTGCATGCTTTGCAGATACAGTGATGACGGTCATTCGGAATTGTTTCCGAAGCTGAGGCAAAGTGCCATACTGCCTTACGAAACGATCATCAGTGATGGGATCGTCTGGACACAGATGATCCTGGCCAAAAAAGAAGTCTTTCAGGATTGTCTGTTTGATGAGACACTCCGGATCGATGAGGACTATGAATGGGCGGTACGTGCCGCTAAAGATCATACGCTCTGGTTTGAACACCAGGTATTGGTAAGATCATTTGTGCAGGCTGATTCGATTTCCCGGGGAAGCCTGCTCAGTATAAAAACCCGTGATTATTTTATGGAAAAGCATGCGGATCTATGCGAAAAATATCCCGGGTTTTATATTTATCAGCTGCGCACGGCCGGTTCGCAGAAGGCTATGCTGGGCATGGATGATTCTGAGGAATACAGGAAAATATGTGAGATCAGGGGATCTTTACCGGATCATCTGAAACTATTGGCTTCAAAACTCAGGCTCCGTCAATTGTATTACAAATGGAGGCGGTAGGAAATAACAGGAGTATCGGTTAAAAATATGCAGATTTACGTGATCGCCCATAAATTATTTGACATGCCGACATCGGATCCGCTTTACGTGCCGCTTTCCGTGGGAAATGGGATCCCGGAAATGGAGCTTCCAACCGGTTGGGAAAGCGACCGCACCGGTGATTCCATCAGTGACAGGAATCCACGCTATAACGAACTGACGGGGCTTTACTGGATCTGGAAGAACAGCCCCAGTGAGATTGCGGGACTATGCCACTACAGACGTTTTTTCGCTACGCTTTCAGGGAAAATAAAGAATCTGGCAAGTGGGGACGTTACGGGCCTGATCGGGGAAAGGGAGATCAAAAAATGGCTCTCCCGGTATGATATCATCCTGCATAACAAAACCTGGTTTCGGGAAACGAATGAAAGACAATTGATGAAGACCGGCGATCCGGAGCTTGATAAAAGTAAGCTGGATGCGGAGATTTTAGCTCTGGCAGAGCGGGTTTTCGGGGAACTGTATCCGGAGGATGCTTCGCTGTACCGTCAGGTGATGGAACGAAAATATGCCCATCTTTTAAATATCCTGATCACGCGTAAGCCGGTTATTGACGAATACTGCGCATGGCTTTTCCCGCTTTTGTTTCAGATAGAAAAAGAGGCCGGGATGGAATATCCCGGCCAGACTCTGCCCCGTATGATGGGGCTTTTAGCGGAGCGTTATCTGGATATCTGGGTTCTGAAAAAAAGGCTTAAAGTCAAAGAATGCTTTACGGTCAATACCGAGCGGATCGACCGCAAGTTCTGGGGATGACCGGAGGAACAATCTCTTCCGACAGGCGAGGTTTTCAGTCAGCGCTCTACGATCCACCGGTAAAGCCTCAAAAAGGCCTTGCGCGGCAGGAGCTTAAAGAGCAGCTTTTCTATTCTGAAAACGATGCTCTTTTTTGGGGCTTCCGGGCGGGGAACATCCTTCCAGAGGCTTTTGGCCCTCCAGGCTTCGTAAAGCGACGCGTCCGGATGCAGATTGCCGGATTCCCACGGGTAGTCACCGAAAATCCGGAAAAAATGGCATATCACAGGTGCTTCCTTGGCGGACCGGATCTCTTCGTTACTGTAAAACGGAAAATCATCATAAACGCTTCGATAAATCGCTTCGTCATAGAGCATTAAGAAGCCCTGCCTGTTAAGCCGAAACGGCAGCAGGGCGATCCGCCCGCGGAAGAAATCATTTAACAACCCCTGCTCATTATCCTTATATCTTTTCACATTTTCCCGGAAATGCTTTATAAAGGCTTCCCGGAACGAAGTGTTCCGCCAGGCTGTGACCGAAAAAAGAATGACGCCGGCATTTCGGTATTCACTTAAGCCGAAATTCTTTTTTCCGTTGGTATTTCCGAGGGAATCATAAGCCATCGCAAGAGGGGCATCGCCTAACGAAAACGCCTCGATCTCCGCGATCTCTCCGGTGATAAGCGTATCACTGTCAATGTACAGGATTTTATCCACATCTTCCGGCAGCTCCCAGAGGCAGAAGACCTTGAGCCAGGTCGCCTTGGAGCCGTTCCAGAAGCCGGTTTCACAGCTTTCGATATAATCGATGGACTTCTGCGGATCGATAAAGGAGAGGGTCTGGCCGTATTCCGCCGCAAGGCTTTCCAGCCTGCTTCTGTTTTCCTCGGAAAGCGTCATCGCGGTACAGAAGATCCGAAGCAGCTCATTTCGTCCCTGCCTGTTATGGAAGAGAAGCGAGGTGATGCTGACGCCCGCGTGGGGGGCATAATTGTCGTCAAAAACGTATAAAATATTGATCATGTCCTTATTATATCGGATTACGGCGACGGCGGCAAGATGATGGCCCCGGAACAGTCCCCGTTGTCCCCGCTCCCCTGATTGACTTGAAACAGGGGATATTGTATACTTCTTCTTGTTATGAAAAGAGTCATTGTGACCGGTGCGGCCGGTTTTTTCGGAATTCACGCGACAGAAGCATTTTTGCGGCACGGCTGTGAGGTCGTGGCGGTAGCAAGACCGGGATCTTTGCATAATGAGCGCTTGTATTCCCTGCACTCACCGCTTCTTTCGGTAGTCGAATGCGACATGGCAGAGATCGGACGGCTGCCTGCGTTACTTACGGAAAACGGTATTCCGGTCGACGGTTATGATACGTTCTGCCATCTGGCCTGGGCGGGCGGCAGAAATGACGTGCCGGCGCAGGTACGGAACATAGACCATTCCCTGCAGGCGTTAAGAAGCGCGGGGGAGCTTCACTGCCGTCTGTTTATCGGCGCAGGCTCCCAGGCGGAGTACGGAGAAACAGGCGATAAGGTTATCACAGAGGAAACCGAAACAAAGCCCTTCAGTGCCTATGGTGCCGCCAAGGTTTCTGCCTGTTCCCTTACAAGGGTTCTGGCTTCACAGCTGTCCGTCGAATGGATCTGGTGCCGGATCTTCTCCCTGATCGGGCGTTTCGAGCCTTGCGGCCGTATGCTGCCGGATCTGGTTAAGAAGCTTAAGGACGGGGAGGCGGTACAGCTCAGCTCATGTGAGCAGTATTGGGACTATTTAGATGCTGATGATGCGGCGGAAGCGCTGATTTCGTTAATGGAAAAAGGGACTTCCGGGGAAATATACAATATCGCAAACGGCGGCTATCGCCCTCTTAAAGAGTATACCGAAAAAGCAAAGGAGATATTCGCGCCGGATACCGTACTTCATTACGGGGCGCCTCCGACCCCCTTTGTTTCATTGAAGCCGTCCGTTAAGAAGCTCAGAGACGATACCGGCTTTGTGCCGCGGATCAGTTTTGAAGAGAGTTTAGGAACATATGAAAACAGATCGGAATGAGGAAGCGTTAAAACAACAGATCCTTGACCTGGTCCGGGAGTATTACGAGACCTGCCATCAGAAAAAGGAATATAAGGAGGGGGACAGGATCCCCTATGCCTCCCGGGTATATGACAGCGAGGAAATGGTGAATCTGGTGGATTCAGCGCTTGAATTCTGGCTGACGGCGGGGCGCTATACGGAGGAATTTGAAAAAAGCTTCGCGGCTTATCTGGGCGTTCCCTACTGCAGCCTGGTAAATTCCGGTTCTTCGGCGAACCTGATCGCCTTTATGGCGCTTACGTCCCCGCTGTTAAGGGAAAGGCGTATCGGAAGGGGCGATGAGGTGATCACGGTCGCGGCGGGCTTTCCGACGACGATCGCACCGATCATCCAGTACGGCGCGGTTCCTGTTTTTGTGGATGTGACAATTCCGCAGTATAATATAGATGTGACGAAGCTCGAGGATGCTCTGAGCGATAAAACGAAGGCTGTCATGCTTGCCCACACCCTGGGAAATCCCTTCGATCTGAAGACAGTGCGGGATTTCTGCAGAGAACATGGGTTATGGCTGATCGAGGATAACTGTGACGCGCTCGGTTCCCGCTATTTCATAGACGGAGAGGAAAAGCTGACCGGAACCGTCGGTGATATCGGTACGTCGAGCTTTTATCCGCCCCACCATATGACCATGGGAGAGGGGGGGGCCGTTTATACAAGGGATCCGCTGCTGCATAAGATCATACGCTCCCTGCGGGACTGGGGAAGAGACTGCGTCTGTCCGCCCGGGCATGATAATTTCTGCGGCCATCGTTATGACGGACAGCATGGGGAGCTGCCGCCCGGTTATGATCATAAATATGTATATTCGCATTTCGGATATAATCTGAAGGCAACGGATCTGCAGGCAGCGATCGGCTGCGCGCAGCTAAAGAAGTTTCCGGGCTTTGTGGAGAGAAGGCGGCATAATTTTGACAGGCTTTTTCACGCGCTTTCCGACATGGAGGATTACTATATCCTGCCGGAGGCCTGTGAGAACGCGATTCCCAGCTGGTTTGGCTTTATGCTGACCTGCCGGGAAGGGATAAAGCGGAGCAGAGTCGTTCCCTATGTGGAAGGAAAGCAGGTGCAGACCAGGATGCTTTTTGCCGGTAATATCGTAAAACATCCGTGCTTTGATGGGCTTCGGAAAAATGAAGAGGGATATCGTATCTGCGGTTCCCTTGAGAATACCGAGCGTATCATGAACGACACCTTCTGGGTCGGCGTATATCCCGGCATGACGGATGAAATGCTCGACTATATGGCTAAAGTATTGAAAGAGGCGGTTCATGTTTGATCTTTCTTTTTATCAGGGTAAACGGGTTCTGGTAACAGGGCATACGGGCTTTAAAGGCAGCTATTTATGCGAGCTGCTGTTACGGAACGGCGCGGAACTTACGGGCTACGCCCTCGAGCCGCCGACAAAGCCGAGCCTTTATAAGCTTTGCGGCCTTGAGGAGCGGATGAATTCGGTTACGGGAGATATCCGTGATCTATCGCATCTGAAGCAGGTTTTTGCAGAGACCAGACCGGAGATCGTGATCCACATGGCGGCGCAGCCCATCGTACGGGCCTCTTATGAAAGACCGGTGGAGACCTATGAAACGAATGTGATGGGAACAGTCAATGTGCTGGAATGCTGCCACCTGACGGATTCGGTCCGTTCCGTCATCAACGTGACCACCGACAAGGTATACCAGAATAATGAATGGGAAAGAGGGTACGTGGAAACCGATATTCTGAACGGCTACGATCCGTATTCGAATTCGAAATCCTGTTCGGAACTGGTGACGCAAAGCTATATTCAGTCCTTTCTGCGGGAGAGAGGTATTGCCGTTTCGACCTGTCGCGCGGGCAATGTGATCGGGGGCGGCGATTTCGCGGCGGACCGGATCGTGCCTGACTGTATCCGGGCCATGGAAAGGGGAGAAGAGATCATTATCAGAAATCCCGGTTCGATCCGGCCCTTTCAGTTTGTTTTAGAGCCGCTCTGTGTTTACCTGATGATCGCAAAGGAGCAGTACAATAAGCCGGAACTGGCCTCCTGCTATAACGTAGGGCCGGATGACAGCGACTGCTACAGCGCCGGGAAGCTTGCGGACCTGTTCTGCGAGACCTGGAACCGTATTCCGGGAAGGTCGGAAAAGAGCAGCGTGCAGGCTGCTTGGAAAAATGTTTCCGATCACGGTCCGCACGAAGCCGGTTTCCTGAAGCTTGACTGCAGTAAGCTGAAAAAGACCTTTGGCTGGAAGCCGTGTTGGGATCTTAAGCGTACCATGGAGGAGATTATTGTGTTCAGTAAGGGCTTTCTGGACGGGGAACCGGTTCCTGCCCTGATGAGCCGGTCCATAGAACAGTTTTCAAAGTGAGGATGATACTATGATAGCGAAAAAAATGGAAGGTCTGGTGAAAGGAAGCTCCGTGATCCGGGCCATGTTTGAGGAAGGAAGGAAGATGGCGCAGGAGTTCGGCGCCGAAAATGTTTATGATTTCAGCCTCGGAAATCCCAACGTCCCGGCACCCAAGGCGGTGGCTGAGGCGATGACGGATATCCTTGAGAAGCAGGATCCGCTTTATGTGCACGGATATATGAGCAATACGGGTTTTCCCGAGGTGCGGGAGGCAGTAGCGGTCTCCTTAAACGAGCGGTTTGGAACGAAATTTACATCAGATAACGTTGTTATGACTGTTGGAGCTGCTTCGGGTCTGAATGTTATTTTTAAAGCACTGTTAGATCCTGGCGACGAGGTGATCACGTTTGCGCCTTATTTCGGAGAATATCGGAATTATGTGGGGAATTACGACGGGAAGCTGGTCGAGATTTCGCCGAATACCGCTGATTTCCAGCCAAAACTGGCGGAACTGAAAGAAAAGATCACACAAAAGACCAAAGCGGTTTTGATCAATTCACCGAACAATCCGACCGGTGTCGTATATTCGGAGACTACGATCCGGCGATTGGCGGAAATTCTCAATGAAAAACAGAAGTCTCTCGGCCGCCCGATCTACCTGATCACGGATGAGCCTTACCGGGAGCTGGTTTACGGGGATATCACGGTTCCCTTTGTGACAAAGTACTACCGCAATACGATCGTAGCCTATTCCTTTTCCAAATCCCTTTCCCTGCCGGGGGAGAGGATCGGGTATCTGGTGATCCCCTCGGAGCTTGACGATTATGAGGCCGTTTACGCGGCCGCGGGCGTTGCTACGAGGATCCTCGGATATGTTAACGCGCCTTCCCTGCAGCAGCTTGCGGTGGCGCGCTGCCTGAAGGAAACAACGGATATCGCTTTTTATGACAGGAACAGAAATGAACTGTACAACGGTCTTCTAAAGGCGGGCTTTTCCTGCCAGAAGCCGGAGGGAGCTTTCTACCTGTTTATGAAGACACCGATAGAGGATGATATGAAATTCTGTCAGGATGCCAAAAAATACCATATCCTGATCGTTCCGGGCCAAAGCTTCGGCTGCAGCGGTTATGCCCGGATCGCCTACTGTGTTGCCTATGAAACCATTGTAAACGCGCTGCCGCAGTTTGAGGCTCTTGCCAGGGAGTATGGATTATGAGCGGCTGGGAGGAAAAGGTCAGAACGGTCGTTCCTTACGTCCCCGGTGAGCAGCCGGCGGTAACAAAGGGGCTGATCAAATTAAATACCAATGAGCTCCCTTATCCGCCGAGTTCGCGGGTTATGGAGGCTATTACCGGGCTTCCCGGAGAGTCCCTGCGCCTTTATCCCGATATTATGGAAGAGCCGCTGCTATCCCGCCTAGCGGAACGATACGGCGTCTCGAAGGATGAAATATTCATCGGCGTGGGTTCGGATGATGTGCTGGCGATGGCATTTTTGACCTTCTTTCATTCGGACAGGCCGGTATTATTTCCGGATATTACCTATTCGTTTTACGATGTCTGGGCGGAGCTTTACAGGATTCCCTATGAAACGGTACCGCTTCTTCCTGATTTTCGCATTGAGCCGTCGGATTATTTCAGGGAAAACGGCGGCATCGTTCTCGCAAATCCGAATGCACCGACGAGTCTTTCTACGGAACCATCCGGTATTGAGGACGTGCTGAAAGCAAATCCCGATTCGGTCGTGATCGTAGATGAGGCTTATGTAGATTTTGGCGGCGAAACGGTCCTGCCGCTTGTTCCGAAATATGAAAATCTGCTGGTAGTACAGACTTTTTCCAAATCCCGGGCATTGGCGGGAATGCGGATCGGGTTTGCGATCGGAAACAAAAAACTGATCGGGTATCTGAATGACGTCAAATTCTCGGTGAATTCCTATACCATGAACCGTACGGCGGTGGCCGCCGGAGCCGCGGCGCTTTCCGACGAGGAATATTTTAAAAAAACCGTGAATAAGGTCATTGAGACAAGAGAACGCGCAAAGGAGATCCTTCCCGGCATGGGCTTCCGGGTACTTGATTCAAAGACCAATTTCCTTTTTGTCTCGCATGAGCATATAGTGGCGGCTGATATTTACCGCGCACTCAGAGAGAAGCAGATATACGTTCGCCACTTTGCGAAGCCGCGTATTGACAATTATCTTCGGATTTCGGTGGGAACGGATGAGGAGATGCAGGCGCTTTATGCGGCACTGCATGAAATAACAGGTTGAGGGGAGAAATATGACGACACTAAAGCACTATATTATTATTTTTCTGATCTCGATGGTGCCCCTGATCGAGCTGCGGGGCGCTATCCCGTACGCGGTAGGTTTTGGATTACCGCTATTGCCAAGCTATATCATCTGTATCATCGGCAATATGCTCCCGGTGCCATTTATCTTTTTCTTTGCCAGAAAGGTTTTGGAATGGGGCGCGGATAAACCGGTGATCGGCGGCTTTTTCACCTTTTGTCTGGAAAAAGGACATAAAGGAGGGGAAAAGCTGCAGGCGAAGGCAGGGAGAGGTTTATTTGTTGCACTCCTGTTATTTGTCGGGATCCCGCTTCCGGGGACAGGGGCCTGGACCGGAACGTTAGCGGCGAGTCTCTTAGACATGGATTTTAAATCAAGCGTTATTGCGGTTTTGCTCGGTGTTATTCTTGCGGGTGTTATTATGGGCATCGCAAGCATGGGTGTTTTCGGCGCGATCGGAGCTGCCTTTTAAACGATGATGTATCAGGATTTTGCGCAGGTATATGATGAGCTTATGGAGGATGTGCCTTATGAAAAATGGGCGGATATGCTTCATGAGCTCATTTTGCGATACGGTATTACAAAACCATCTGTTATCTGTGAAACAGATACGGAAGACTCCACGGAGGAAGGAAAGCTTGCTTCGGAGAGGAATCTTGTGCTTGACCTTTGCTGCGGGACCGGGACGGTTACGGAGCTGATGGCTGAAAAGGGTTATGATCTGATCGGCGTCGACGGTTCGGAGGAGATGTTGAACCAGGCTGTAGAAAAGCGGGATAAAAGCGGTCACGAGATCCTTTATCTCTGCCAGGATATGAGGGAGCTTGATCTGTACAGTACGGTGGGAACCATCTACTGCCTGTATGACAGCCTGAACTATCTTCTGATAAAGGAGGATATGGCAAAGGTTTTCCGGCTAGTCGCCGACTTTCTATATCCGGAAGGACTTTTTATTTTTGATTTTAATACGGTCCACAAATACGGGGATATCCTCGGAGACGGCGTGATGGCAGAGGATCGCGGAAAACTGAGCTTTATCTGGGATAACCTGTATGACCCCGCAACCTGTCAGAATGAAGCGGTCCTGACTGTATTTCGGGAAACGGAAGACGAAAACGGTCTGTTTCGGAAGATATCCGAGATCCATGAACAGAGGGGCTATAGCTTAGCAGAGATCCTTGATCTTCTTGCGGAGGCCGGACTTACCGTAGTCAAGGCTTTTGACCTGGATACGGGAGAAGAACGGCCGGCAGAGGAAGATTCGGAGCGTATTTTTATAGTAGCGCGGAAATGCATTCCGGTAAACATATCCCGGTAAAGAACCGGCGATTGTATAAAAAGAGGTAATTACTATATGAATAACAGGGATTATCTGGTGATAGCGACGGCAGCAGAGGACCGGATCAGGGCGTATGCGGCCGTGACACGTGATATCGCGGAGGAAGGGCGAAAGGCACATGATCTGAGTCCGATCGCAACGGCAGCGTTAGGAAGGCTGATGACGGCCGGAACGATGATGGGTTCGATGCTGAAAGGTGATAATGATCTTCTGACAATGCAGATCAGGGGTGACGGCCCGATGAAGGGATTAACGGTCACCGCTGACTCCTTCGGCCATGTCAAAGGCTTTGTAACAGTGCCGGATGTCATGCTGCCGCCAAGTCCCGCCGGCAAGCTTGACGTGGGAGGCGCGATAGGTCGGGGGACGCTTTCCGTTATCCGTGACCTCGGATTAAAGGAACCCTATGTCGGGCAGGTTGCGCTGCAAACGGGGGAGATCGCGGAGGACCTGACATATTATTATGCATATTCAGAGCAGACGCCTTCCTCGATCGCGTTGGGCGTGTTAATGGAGAAAAACAATACGGTCAGGCAGTCGGGTGGATTTATGCTGCAGCTGATGCCGGGGATCGAAGAAGAGATGATCATTAAGCTTGAGGAAAAACTGGGCAGCCTGAAAAGCGTGACGAAGATGCTTGAGGAGGGGATGACACCGGAAGATATGCTGAACCTATCTCTTTCCTCTTTCTCGCTGCGTATTCTCGAGAAAAGAGAGATCAGCTTTTATTGCAATTGCAGCAGGGAACGGATTGAAAAAGTCCTTCTCAGCGTGGGCCGGGAAGAACTTCAGAAGATGATCGAAGAGGGAGAGCCGGTGGAGGTAAGGTGCCAGTTCTGTGGCAGGGCGTATTCTTTTTCCACGGAGGAAATGAAAAAGCTTTACCGGGCAGCGTCCTGAACAAGTTCCTAAGCACACGGTTCGTAAACGAACGGACGGACGCAGGGAGGAGAGAAGAATGAAATTTACGAAGATGCATGGGTTGGGAAATGATTATATATATATCGAAACGTTCACACAGGAGCTAAAAGGAACAGAAAAGGCAGAGCTTGTACGGACCTTCAGCGACCGGCACTTCGGTATAGGCGGGGATGGCGTCATTTTTATCCATCCCTCTGCGCAGGCGGACTGTGAAATGGAAATGTTTAACGCGGACGGCAGCAGGGCGGAGATGTGCGGAAACGGGATCCGCTGTGTCGGGAAGCTCCTGTATGATCTTGGATTGACGGATCATACAGAAATATCCGTTATTTCCGCCGGAAAAATGAAGTATCTGAAAATGAGTCCGGCAAAAGAGGAAAAAAACCCGATCACCGGCATGACCTACGGGAAACGCAAAGACGGTCAGGTGATCCGAAAGGTCGAAGTGAATATGGGCGAACCGATCCTTCAGCCGGAACTGATCCCGGTGGATCTTGAAAATACAGGAATGCCGGATACGGCTGACGGAAAAGGGAACGATAGCGATATCTGTATTGACAGAATGATTCAGAGCGACGAGTCCGTTTACCGGATGACCTGCGTTTCCATGGGAAATCCGCACGCGGTTATTTTCGTGGAGGATACGGAGCAATTTCCCGTTACGACAGAGGGTCCGAAGCTTGAAACACACTCTTGCTTTCCGAAAAGGGCCAATATTGAATTCATTCAGATACTGGACCGGAATCATCTGAAAATGCGTGTCTGGGAACGGGGCACCGGAGAAACGCTGGCCTGCGGCACCGGGGCCTGTGCCGCTGCGGTGGCCGCCATTCTGAACGGGTATACGGAAGAAACGGTGACGGTTCATTTATTGGGAGGCGATCTGGAGATCAGGTGGGATCGGGAGAAAAATGAGGTATTTATGACAGGAACAGCCGTTACTGTTTTCGAAGGGGAAATATAGACGGATTATATTTCGGGGAAAGGCCTGTCGGCGGAAGCCGGACGTAACGGGTACGGAAAACGCACCTGTGATCATTCGAGAAGGGATATGCGATAAATGCCGAATATTACAGGTTTTTCGCACATGTCACAACATGCCATGGTGTGGCATGTTCAGTCGGGAGATAGAATTTCAAAATATAGAAAATACATTTAAATACTAACTCCTGTAACCGGGATAGAAGAAGATTAAATCATGATTCACAAGCAAAATATTAAATAACGGAGGATATCAATGAATAACACTGTGCCGGAAATCTTTGGCAGTATGGTCTTTAATGACGCGATCATGCGGGACAAGCTGCCGAAGGACATCTATCGTTCCCTGAAAAAGACTATTGAAGACGGTCGTGATCTGGACATTGCCGTCGCTAACGTAGTGGCGATCGCCATGAAGGACTGGGCCATCGAAAAAGGAGCAACACACTATACGCACTGGTTTCAGCCGATGACGGGCGTTACGGCCGAAAAGCATGACAGCTTTATCTCTCCGCAGCATGACGGCCGGGTGATCATGGAGTTTTCCGGGAAGGAACTGATCAAGGGAGAGCCGGACGCTTCCAGCTTTCCGTCGGGAGGGCTCAGGGCAACCTTCGAGGCCAGAGGATATACAGCCTGGGATCCTACCAGCTATGCCTTTGTGAAGGACGGGGTTTTATGTATTCCCACGGCCTTCTGCTCTTACGGCGGTGAGGCGCTGGATAAAAAAACCCCGCTGTTGCGTTCCATGGAAACCCTGAATGAACAGGCGCTACGAATTCTCAGGCTTTTCGATAATCAGACGGTGAAGCGTGTCGTGACGACGGTAGGGCCGGAGCAGGAATATTTTCTGATCGACCGGTCCCTTTATGAAAAACGAAAGGATCTGATCTATTGCGGCAGGACGCTGTTTGGTGCCCGACCGCCCAAGGGGCAGGAGCTAGATGATCATTATTTCGGTGCGATCAAGCCCAGGGTGCAGGCTTTTATGAAGGAGCTGAACGAAGAACTCTGGAAGCTCGGTATCATGTCTAAAACCGAGCATAATGAGGTGGCCCCGGCGCAGCATGAGATGGCTCCGATCTATGATACGGCAAATATTGCCATCGATCATAACCAGATCACAATGGAGGTCATGAAAAAGGTTGCAAAGCGGCATGATCTTGTCTGTCTCCTGCATGAAAAACCCTTTGGCGGCATTAACGGTTCCGGTAAGCATAACAACTGGTCTATGGTGACCGATCAGGGCGTCAATCTTTTGGAGCCCGGAAAATCGCCCCATGAAAACGCGCAGTTTCTCCTGTTTATTACCGCGATCATCAAGGCGGTGGATGAATATCAGGACCTGCTCCGCTTATCCATAGCGTCTGCCGGCAATGATCACCGTCTGGGTGCGGCGGAGGCACCGCCTGCGATCATGTCGATCTTTCTGGGAGATGATCTGGATGCGATCCTTAAATCCATTGAAAGCGGAATGGCCTACAGCGGTCACGGGACCTCCCGCATGGACATAGGCGTTCATGTACTGCCGAATATTCCGAAAGATACCACGGATCGCAACCGTACCTCACCCTTTGCCTTTACGGGAAATAAATTTGAATTTCGAAGCTGCGGCTCCTCCATGTCCGTATCGGGGCCCAATACGATCCTCAATACGATCGTCGCGGAAGCTTTAAGACAGTTTGCGGACGAGCTTGAGGAGGCAGAGGATTTTACCGATGCTCTTTATGACCTGCTGCGCAGAACGATCAGGAAGCATAAGCGGATCATATTTAACGGGGACGGTTATTCCAGGGACTGGGAGGAGGAAGCAAAGAAGCGGGGGCTTTTGAATCTCCCGACGACGGTGGACGCACTGCCGATGTACCTGGAACCAAAGAATATCGAGCTGTTCACGACGCATCACATTTTATCGGAAATCGAGGTCAGATCCCGTTATGAAATCGAGCTCGAAGCTTATGCGAAGATGATCAACATCGAGGGACTGACGGCTGTAGATATGACCAAAAAGGAAATACTGCCTGCCGTGAACCGTTATATCTGCCAGCTTCTCGAAAGCGCGGAATATAAACAGCGTCTATCCGAGGGAAGAAACGGGAAAGCCTATTCCTGCGGCATGGAGGATGAACTGATCGCGCTTTTATCAGACCTGGAGGATAAGGCATTTTCACAGGTAAACAAACTGGAGGAGCTGCTATCCCGCCTGAACAGCCTCTACAAGGAGGAACCTGATAAGCTGAAGATCGCGGCGTTCTGCCGGGACAGCATTATTCCGGCGATGCAGGAGCTCAGGGAATACATTGATACCATGGAGATTAATACGGACAGAAAGCAGTGGCCGCTGCCGAGCTACGGGGAACTGTTGTTTTCGATCTGAGGTGTTCTGAAAGAAGGTGCCTATGGGTTTGCAGCTTTGGATGGGAAATGCGGGAAGCGGAAAATCCTATCGGCTTTTCAAGTATATCATAGGGGAAGCGGACCGTCATCCGGAGCGCCGCTATCTCATTGTTGTGCCGGAACAATTTACCCTGCAGACGCAGAAGGACATCATCAGGCTGCATCCCCGGCACGGTATTCTGAATATTGATATTCTGAGCTTTAAACGACTGGCTTACCGGGTCTTTGAGGAGGTGGGGTTTCAGAATGCAAAAGGCGTGCTCATCGATGATATGGGAAAGAACCTGATCCTCAGAAAGCTGGTAGGTGCTTGTAAAGAGGAGCTGCCGATCCTCGGCGCCAATATGGATCGTCTGGGATATATTACGGAGGTAAAATCCGCGATTTCGGAATTCATGCAGTACCGGATCGGAGATCCGCAGCTGAATTTAATGACGGAAAGGGCCGCGGAAAGACCGCTGCTTGCCGCAAAGTTAAAAGAATTACACCTGCTATATAACAAATTTAACGAATATATCAGGGAACAGTATGTTACAACGGAAGAACTGTTAGACAAAGTAACAGACTGCATCCCCACGTCGCAGAAGATAAAATCCAGTGTTATTTCATTCGACGGGTTCACCGGCTTTACTCCTGTACAATATCATCTGATCCGGGCGCTTTTGGAAAATTGTCTGGAAGTCAATACGACGGTACTGATTAACCATAACGACCTTGACGTAAAAACGGTTCCGGAAGAACATGAGTTGTTCTATTTGAGCAAAAAAACGATCCGCACCTTGACCGATATGACCAAAGAGCTCGGGATCGAAAGAAAACCGGACATTGTCATTGACTCAGCCGTCCCCGTGCGGTATCTGGCCGCCAATCGCGGGGATCGGCCTGCTGAGCTGAAAACAGAGGAAATATCGGTGTTTGCGGCCCCGACCGAAAAGGTCAAAAACCCAAAACTGATCCATTTGGAAGCTAATCTCTTTCAAAAGGAGGAAAAGGCCTATCAGGGACCGGATTCCGACGATCTCAGGATGTTTTTTGCCGGAACGCGGGCTGAGGAGATTTCCGAGGTCGCCCTCCGGATTCGGGAGCTGGTCGAAAGAAAAAAATATGCATATCATGATATTGCTGTCATAACGGGCGATATCAATGTTTATATGCCTGTTTGTGAAAGAATTCTCCCGTTATATGACATTCCTTTCTTTGTAGATCGAAATCTGCCTGTCCTTTTAAATCCTTTTACGGAATATATCCGTGCTGTATTATCCGTGCTGAGCGATAACTATTCTTACAGTACAGTCATGCGATATCTGCGCAGCTCCATGACGGAATTTCTCCCGGAGGAAGTGGATGTTCTCGATAATTATCTGATCGCTTTCGGGATCAAAGGGAGAAGCGCCTGGGAAAACCGTTTTATTCGTAAGAAGAAGTCCATGCCCGAGGAAGAGCGGCAGAGGATCGATCTGCTAAGAAGCAGAATGATCGAGCCCTTTCTGGAACTGGAAGCATATCTCGGATCAGACAGGACGCAGGTCGGAATGCAGGACAAAGGAGAACATTTTACGGTCAGGAGACTATCGGAAGCGCTGTATCGCTTTATCGTCCGTGGCCGGAGCCGGGAGAAGCTTTCTGAGATTGCGCAAAGTCTTCGGTTTCACGGAAACGAGGTAAAGGCTAAGGAGCTTGATCAGATATACGGGAAAGTCATGGAGTTGTTAGATCAGTTCGTGCTTCTTCTCGGAAATGAAACCGTCAGCCTGAAGGAATACAGTGAGCTTCTTGACGCGGGATTCGACGAGATCCGTATCGGCGTGGTTCCTGAAAACCAGGACTATGTACAGATCGGCGATCTGAAGAGAAGCCGCCTGAAACGTGTACGCGCGCTGTTTTTTGTCGGCGTGAACGATGGGATCATCCCGGCCGCCGGTTCAAAAGGCGGATTGGTTTCCGACATGGACAGAGAGTTTCTGGCAGAGAACGCAGGGGAGATCGATCTGGCCCCTACTCTACGCATGCAGGCCTATACGGAAAGGTTGTATCTTTATATGCTTCTGTCAAAACCGGAGGAGTTTCTGACGATCTCCTACGCCGGTGTGAACGAAGCGGGGACTATGCTGAAACCCTCCTATCTCGTAAAAATGATCAGTGAAATGTTTCCTGAAATACAGCCTGACCTGGTCAGTCAGGAGCCGGAAAACCGCGTGGTTAACGAAAAAACAATGTATCGTGTTCTGGCGGAGAGAATCCAGCCTTTTCTTGAAAATTTCGGAAAAAGGGCTGAAATATCTGACATTTCAGCCAAAATGAAATATTTATCGCTATTTAATTTATACAGAAACGATAACGCCTATAAAGGAGGGCTGGACCATATACTGGAAGCTGCTTTCCGGGAGGGGCCATATACCCGGAAATCCTCTATATATAAGGCAATAACGCATGCTATATATGGAGCCGATATCAGGGGCAGTATCAGCAGGCTGGAGAAATATGCATCCTGTGCCTATGCCCATTTCCTTCAGTACGGTCTCAGGCTGCGGGAAAGAGATGTTTTCAGCTTTGAAGCAAGAAACCTGGGCAGCGCTTTTCATGAGGCATTAGCGTATTACGGCAGGCTTCTGCAGGAAAACGGGCTGAGCTGGACGGAAGCAGATGCCGAAAAACGAGAGGAGCTTGTTAGGAACGCTGTTGATGCGGCTTTGTCCGGAGAGGAGTTTGCCGCTGTGTTTTCGGATGCCCGTACCTTATATATGCGGGAAAGGATCCGGCGGTTTACAAAAAGAAGTGTGGAGATCCTGACGGCCCATCTGCATAAGGGCCGGTTTATTCCTGAGCGGTATGAATTTGCTTTTGACGGTATGATGGATTACGAAAGCCTTCGTTATCAGCTGTCGGACAATGAATTCCTCGGTCTTGTCGGTCGTATCGACCGGGTGGATCTTTGCGAAGAGAACGGAAAGGTTTTCGTGAAGGTGATCGATTATAAGTCCGGAGACAGGCAATTTGATCTGAATGCGGTATATAAAGGCCTGGATCTGCAGCTGCCCGTTTATTTATGCGCGGCAATGGAATCCGTCCGAAAAAGAGAAGGCGGTAAGATCATTCCGGAGGATATCATCCCGGCCGGCATTTTCTATTATCATATCGACGATCCCCTGATCAGTGAGATAGCCGGGGAGGAAGACAGCGAGAGAGAGGAAAGGCTCAGGCGGGAATTCCGTATGAGAGGGGTCTGCAATGCGGATGAGCATATTTACAGGCTGATGGACAGCGAGCTTGATCCGTCTGCCCACGGCAGATCGGATATCGTTCCGATAAGGCTTACGAAGGAGGGGGACTTTTACGCGGATTCTTTCGTATTGAATACGGAGGATTTCGGTACTTTGCTTTCCTATACCCGTGAGAAGATAAAGGATATCGGGCGGGAAATGATGGACGGCAATATCGTGGCAGAGCCACATGGCCTGAAAAACGGGGAGGAAGCCTGCCTCTATTGTCTCTACAGCCATATCTGCGGATATCGGTTTGCGGACCGCGCGCCAAACGAGGCCGAAGTATCCTTCGGCCGTGATGAGATTATCCGGATGATGCGTGAAAAGCTTGAAAACGGCGGGGCGGCAGTTAACGGGTCAGACGGGAAGGACGGAAATGAGTGAGATTTGTTTTAACGATGAACAGAATAAAGCCATCAGCTTAAGAAACCGGAGCCTTTTGGTGTCGGCGGCGGCCGGATCCGGAAAGACGACGGTTCTTGTCGAGCGGATCGTCCGGCGGATCCTCGACACGGAACATCCCTGTGATGTAGACCGTATCCTGATCATGACCTTCACAAACGCTGCGGCAGCTCAGATGCGGGAGAAGATCACGGACGCCATTGAGGAGGAACGCAGAAAGCGCCCTTTTGATTCCCGTATCAGAAAACAAGCCGCCCTGGTCCATAATGCGATGATCACTACGATTCACGGATTCTGTCTGAATGTACTGCGAAACCACTTCCATGAAGCGGATCTTTCTCCGGATTTTCGCGTGGCGGATGAGGGAGAGACAAAGCTGATCAGGCAGGATGCCCTCGGGGAGATACTGGAGGAGGCCTATGCAGCGGGCGATCCGGGCTTTGTGACGGTGACAGAGATGATCGTAAACGGAAAGAACGATGCCGCGCTCGAGGATGTGATCAACCGGCTGTTTGACTTTGCCATGAGCTATCCCGAGCCGGAGAGCTGGCTTGCCGCCTGTGTTTCTCTTTATGAGGTCTTTCAGGACGCGGATCTTTCTGCACCGGAGGAGACTGTTCCCGTGATAGGCTCTCTTTTTGTACAGCTCAGGGAGGAGCTTTCCGGTATTTCGAACGGATTTGAGGGGCTGCTCTTGGAGGCACAGGAAACACCGGGACTTCAGGGCTATATTCCGATGCTGCTGTCTGACAGGGACGCAGTAGATGCCTTGCGTCAGGCTGACGGATTCCGCCAGCTTTGTCAAGCGCTTTCCTCTTTTTCCCTTGTCCGTTTCGGGACCGGTTTAAAAAAAGGGGATACAAAACCGTCAGAGGAGGATAAAAAGAGGCTGCAGGACGGCAGGAAATATTTAAAGGAGCAGCTGGATTCCCTGAAAGCGGTCTACGCTGACCTTGATATGGAAGCGGAAAGGGAGAGGATTCTTCGCTGCCTGCCGGCTGTCAGGATACTGACCGGACTGACAAAGAATTATATAGAGCGGTACGGACAGAAGAAGAGAAATGCAAATATTGTTGATTACGCGGACATGGAGCAGCTGACGATCCGCGTGCTGAAGGCGGAAGGCGGCGAACTGGCGGCGGAATACAGACAGTTCTTTGAAGAAGTATACGTAGACGAATATCAGGATTCGAATCTCGCGCAGGAGGCTCTGCTTAAGCTTGTGAGCCGGGAGGACAATCTGTTTATGGTAGGGGATGTCAAGCAGAGTATTTACGGCTTCCGTCTTGCCAGGCCAAAGCTATTTATGGACAAATACAAAAGCTATTCTCAGGAAGACAGTATACGGCAGAGGATCGACTTAAGCAGCAATTTCCGAAGCAGAAGAGAAGTGATCCGTTCGGTCAATGAACTGTTTTCCTGCATCATGCGGGAGAATAATGCCGGGATGGCCTACACTGAAGCGGAACAGCTCCGTTTCGGTGCCACGCAATATGAAGAGATCCCGATGGAGGACACGCAGGAACAGAACTACCGGACAGAACTGCTCCTGACAGAGAGGGAGACCGGTGAGACGGATGCGAAGGAGCTGGAGGCGGGTGTTATCGCGGAAAAGATTATTGACCTGATGGGTCAATTTAAGGTCAGGGATGATCGGACCGGCGGACTCCGGCCGTTACAGTACGGTGACATCGCGATCCTTTTAAGGACTGCCAGAGGGTATGATGAGATCTTCAGCCGTACGCTGACAGAGGCCGGCATTCCTGTCAGGGTCACGAGTACGACCGGCTATTTTGATGCCCATGAAATAGCTCTTCTCTTGGACTTCCTGCGGGTGATCGATAATCCGAGACAGGATATCCCGTTAGCAGCCGTACTAAGGGGGCCCTTTGGCCGGATGGAGGATGAGACGCTTGGGATGCTCAGGGCAAACTGTCCGGAGGGCTGCCTGTACGATGCGCTCTTAAAGGCCGCGGAGCAGGGAGATCAGGAGGCAGAGCAGTTTCTCGGATTATTGTCTCATTATCGGTCAAAGCTTGGATATACGCCGGTTTATGAACTGCTAAGGGAGATCATTGACGGTGATTACGGCATATACGCGGCGTCCTTACCGGGCGGAAAAAGACGGACTGCCAACCTCAATATGCTGCTGCAGAAAGCGGACGACTTCGGAAGAACAAGCTATAAGGGCCTGTTTCAGTTTGTACGCTATATCAACCTTCTGCAGAAGTATGAGATCGATTACGGCGAAGCAGGGACCGTTCATGAAAAGGACGCGGTTTCGATCATGACGATCCATAAGAGCAAAGGGCTCGAATTCCCGGTCTGTATCGTGGCAGGACTGGCAAAGGGCTATAACGAATCGGATGCAAGAGCGATGGTCGTGACGGATATGGATTTCGGCCTCGGTATGGATTTTGTTGATCCCGTCAGACGGACGAAGGGAAGAACGATCATAAAGGAGGCGCTTTCCGGAAAAAACAGGAGAGAGCTTAAGGCTGAGGAGCTGAGAGTGCTTTATGTCGCGATGACAAGGGCGAAGGAAAAGCTGATCCTTTCCGCCTGTGTTAAGGATGCCGACAAGGAGATGACCCGGTATACCGATCTTTTGAAGGCGTCCTCGCACCTTTCGCTTTTTGCTTACGCGAACAGACAAAAACCCTTTACATCGATCGATATAAAGCGGATGTCACTGCCGGAAACGGTATTTTCCGGCGTTAAAAGGGAGCTTTTGAAAAACGAGGCTTATATCAGCCTGAAGCAGATCGAGAGCGGAAAGCCTTTGCCTGAGCCGACGGATCATGAGCTGAAGGCCTGGCTTGACGGCGTGAAGGAAAAGCTGCGTTTTCAATATAACAGCCGTCCTGATGATGAGGCCATGACAAAACATTCGGTCACGGAACTGAAGGCAAAGCATCTGGAGGAGCTGCTTAAGGAGGACCCTGAAGATATCGGCGCTTCCGGCGAGGAACTTTTTCCGATGCCGGTTGAGACACGAAAGGAGATCATCCCCCGCTTTATCAGCGAGACAACGGAAATCGCCGCAAATCTTCACGGAACAGCAGTGCACCGCATTTTTGAATTGTGGGATTTCAGGGAGAACACAGAAGATGAGGAGATCGGGCGTTTTCTGGAGAGCGTTGTAAAGGAAGGCAAGATCGAGGAAAGAGCGGCTGCCTCCGTTTCAAAAAAGGAAATAATGGATTTTGTGCGCAGTCCGCTTGCCAAACGGATGGGAACTGCTTTTCATGAGGGAAAGCTGTATCGGGAGCAGCCATTTCTGATCGAACTTGACCATACGCTGGTACAGGGGATTATTGATGCTTTCTTTATCGAAAATGGCCGGATCATTGTGGTTGACTATAAGACCGATCGGGTCAATGAGTCAAAGGAGCTGGTGAAAAGATACGCTCTGCAGCTTGATTACTACGCAAAGGCACTGACAAACCTGCTCGGTCAACCGGTCAGCGAGCGGATAATATACTCGACAGTGCTTGCGGCAACGGTGCCCACGGTTTAGCCACGGGCCCGGAAAGCTTGAAATAACGAGAAAAAGAGAGTATACTGATGCCATGGATGCAAAGAGCGGTATGAAAAAGAATAATGCTGTGATCGTCAGGACCTTCGGCATCGATTTTAAAGAACCGGTGAACATTGTTTTCTGCGTCATTCTGTCAGCCTGTCTTCTGACCGCGGTGATTGTTTATTTTCTCGGCGGTGCGATCGATCCTTCTTCGGAGAAAACGAAGGGAGGCGGGGTCAGCTTTTCCAAAAAAGTAACAAAAACGCTGTATTCTGAAAGGGATATGGTGGTAGCGGTCCCGACGATCACAGGGATCATTCCGGAGCTTTTGGATGCTTTCACCATGGGGACATTGGGTGAAAAAAGCGCTGAAAACGAAGCGGGCACTGCCGGAATGTCAGATACAGCGCTCGGCGGCGAAACGCTTGCCGATCAGGATATGAGTACGGCAGGGACGATCACGACGACGAATGAGCCGGATTCCGCGGGCTCTGTTTCTTTGTCGGGTGCCGCTATGATCTTGGACAGCGGACAGGGAATGGCCGGTTATGATGAGGCCGCTTCCCATTCGGAGCTGGTAGCCCAGATCGATACCGCGCTTGCTGCCAACGATCGGGATTTTATCGGTATGAAGATGGCCTATCAGGATGATTTCGGGGAGCTTTCCGGTTATCCGCAGGCGGTGATCAGCAATTTTACCGAATATATGTCGACGAATGCGGAAAAACGTTCTTCCTTTATTAATACGATCACGAATGAAAGCTATTCCACCATGCGGGATACGGCATATCTGATATTGCTGCCGGTGATCCAGCTGACCGTCAATATGGTTTCCTTTGATAATGTGACGGTTTCCGTGCCGGGCTTTCAGGATCAGATCCTGAACCGGGGCCAGTCGGCCGTGATCAAGCCGATGCTGCCCTGTATGTATACCATATCTTTCCAAAGTCCTTCCTGGGATCATACTGAGACCAAGGAATTCATGGCGGATCTCGCCGAGCGTACCTATACGATCGATGTAGAAACAAAAAATTAAAGTCTTTTTGATTTCCCCCTTGACAAGAAATCGGCATGGTGGTACAGTGTTATCGTTGATTAGCACTCAACCAAAATGAGTGCTAACAAATCCGGAAGAATTCTTAAATTTTTCTATTAAAATAGGAGGCGAATAATATGACGTTAAAACCACTGGGAGACAGAGTAGTATTAAAGCAGCTGGAAGCAGAAGAAACGACCAAATCGGGAATCGTTCTTCCGGGCAACAGCAAGGAAAAACCGCAGCAGGCTGAGATCATCGCGGTAGGTCCCGGGACTGTTGTAGACGGAAAGGAAGTAAAGATGGAGGTATCTGTCGGACAGAAGGTGATCTATTCCAAATATGCCGGAACAGAGGTAAAGCTGGATGAAGAGGAATACATTATCGTAAAGCAGAGCGATATCCTCGCGGTAGTGGAATAAGAAAAAACACATCTGGAAAAGAAAAGGAGATAAATCATGGCAAAGGATATTAAGTATGGTGCGGAAGCCAGAGCCGCTCTGGAAAAAGGTGTAAACAAGCTGGCGGATACGGTTCGCGTAACTCTTGGACCGAAGGGAAGAAATGTTGTATTGGATAAGTCCTATGGAACGCCTCTGATCGCGAATGACGGTGTGACCATCGCGAAGGAGATTGAACTGGAGGACGCTTTCGAGAATATGGGCGCCCAGCTCGTCAAGGAAGTGGCTACCAAGACCAATGACGCAGCCGGCGACGGAACAACAACGGCGACTGTTTTAGCACAGGCGATGGTAGGCGAAGGCATTAAGAACCTGGCAGCCGGTGCAAACCCGATCATTATGAGAAAGGGTATGAAGAAGGCAGAGAAGGTAGCCATTGAGGCGATCAAGAAGATGTCCAGCAATGTCAACGGCAAGGAGCATATTGCCAGAGTAGCGGCGATCTCCGCAGGTGATGACGAGGTCGGCAACCTGGTAGCGGATGCCATGGAGAAGGTTTCCAAGGACGGCGTGATCACCATCGAGGAAAGCAAGACCATGCTTACCGAGCTTGACCTGGTAGAGGGCATGCAGTTTGACAGAGGCTATATTTCCGCATACATGGCAACGGATATGGATAAGATGGAAGCTACGCTCGAGAATCCTTATATCCTGATCACGGATAAGAAGATCTCGAACGTACAGGAGATCCTGCCGATCCTTGAACAGGTGGTTCAGTCCGGCGCAAAGCTTCTGATCATTGCCGAGGATATTGAGGGCGAAGCCCTGACAACGCTGATCCTGAACAAGCTGCGCGGCACCTTCTCGGTAGTCGGCGTGAAGGCTCCTGGATATGGAGACAGAAGAAAAGCAATGTTAGAGGATATCGCGATCCTGACTGGCGGACAGGTTATTACCGATGATCTCGGCCTTGACCTCAAGGAGGCCACTCTGGAAATGCTCGGACGCGCGAAGTCCGTAAAGGTTCAAAAGGAAAATACGGTCATCGTAGACGGCGAAGGCGATAAGAAGGCCATTGAGGCGAGAATTTCCCAGATCAAGAATCAGATCGAGGAGACCACCTCTGACTTTGATAAGGAAAAGCTGCAGGAGAGACTTGCGAAGTTAGCCGGCGGCGTTGCCGTGATCAGAGTCGGTGCAGCTACCGAGACCGAAATGAAGGAAGCCAAGCTCCGGATGGAGGATGCTCTGGCAGCAACGAGAGCGGCCGTAGAGGAAGGTATTATCGCAGGCGGCGGATCCGCTTATGTACATGCTCAGAAGGATGTGGAAGAGCTGGTTGAAAAGCTTGAGGGTGATGAGAAGACCGGTGCGAGGATCGTATGCAAGGCTCTGGAAGCACCTCTCTATTACATCGCCGAGAACGCCGGACTTGACGGTTCCGTGATCGTAAACAAGGTTCGTGAGTCCAAGGCAGGCGTTGGTTTCAATGCTCTGACAGAGGAGTATGTGGATATGGTGAAGGCCGGTATCCTGGATCCCGCGAAGGTTTCCAGAGCGGCACTGCAGAACGCTACCAGCGTAGCCTCTTCGCTCTTAACGACGGAGTCCGTTGTGGCCAATATCAAGGAGGACACGCCTCCGATGCCCGCAGGCGGCGGCATGGGCGGTATGATGTAAGCCCACGGAGCTTTCGGAACCGGAAGGGTAGGAAATGATCAGGTTAGCTTGCTGACCGGATCAGCGCAAAAAGAAGTTCATATATGAGTGTACGATGAGAAGTTGATCGACGCACAAAGGCTGCCGCAGTTCACCGCGGCAGCTTTTTATCGTAAAACAAATGAAATACAGGAAACGCCCTAAACGCAGGCATTTTGTCCGTTTTCTCTGAGTATTGCGCGGTCATGAAAAATGACTGGTCGCTCAGGCGATCTTATGGTAAAATACATTATGTGGGTATGTGGTATCTGTTCAGAACCCTTTGGCTTCTGAACAGATACGCGGCTCGTCATTGAAAGTTTTGCTTCGCAAAAGGACGGGCCGCATCGCAAAACCAACATTTTGGTACGCCCCAAGCAGCAAGCGCTCTGGGCTGTCCTGAACAGTTACGGTATGTATTCATAATGGAGGGTAATATATATGGCAGAGATAAAATTAACGGAAGGCAATTTTGAAGCAGAGGTTCTGAAGTCGGAGCTTCCCGTTCTTGTGGATTTCTGGGCGCCCTGGTGCGGTCCCTGCAAGATGATGGGACCGGTAGTGGAAAAGCTGGCGGAAGAATTCGACGGAAAGGTTAAGGTCGGAAAGGTTAACGTTGACGAGGAAGGAGATCTGGCGGCACGATATAATGTAGCCAGTATCCCGATGTTCGGACTTTTTAAGAACGGAACGCTTACGGATAAGAAGGTAGGCGCGATGTCCGCCTCGGCGCTGAAAGAAATGATCCAGCAGTCATAAAAAGTCATAGACGGTCTGTGAGGAAAAGTCTGATTTGAACATTCTGATCGCGCATAATTTCTACAAAATCCCCGGCGGGGAGGACGTAGCGGCAGACAATGAAAGAAGGCTTTTGGAGGAAGCGGGGCATAAGGTCATATGGTATACGAGGCATAATGATGAGCTTGACAGGATGCCTTTATATCAGAAGCTTATGCTGCCGCTTTCTTTTGTGTACTCACAAAAAACCGTCCGGGAGGTCCGCACTCTGATCAGACAGGAGAAAATTGACATTGTCATGGTACATAACACACTCCTCCTGATCAGCCCTTCGATCTATTACGCGGCAGTCAGGGAGAACGTTCCGGTCCTTCAGACAATTCATAATTTCAGACTGCTCTGCCCGGGCGCGACCTTCTACCGGGAGGGCCATATCTGCGAGGACTGTACGCACGGAGGACTTCTTCCCGCACTGAGACACCGATGCTATCGCGGCAGCAGGTTCATGACGCTTGCCTGCGCCTTTTGCCTTCACTATCATCGGTGGCGCGGCATATACCGGAAGCTTTTCTATATCTGCCTGACAGAATTCAACCGGCAGAAGCTGCTGACGGCCGGTGGTTTTCTCGGAATAAATCCTGACAGGGTATTTGTCAAACCGAATTTTACCAGGATAGAGGGGGAGATCGTTCCGTATGCGAAACGGGGCCGCTATATGCTTTACGCCGGCCGATTGGACGAAACCAAGGGAATACCGGAGCTTCTTAAGGCCTGGACCAGATTGGGGGAAGAGGCGCCGGAGCTTAAGATCTGCGGAAACGGTCCTCTTGCGCCCTGGTGCCGTGAATATCTGGCAGATCACAAAACGGCAAAGGTTTCACTGTCAGGAAGCCTGCCCCACGAGGAAGTGCTGAAACTGATCGGGAACGCGCAGGCGCTGCTTCTGCCCAGCAAATGGTACGAAGGACTTCCGATGGTTATCGTGGAAGCCTTTATGCTGGGGACACCGGTGATCGGAAGCGGGATCGGAAATGTCGGAGAGGCGGTCAGTTCGGAAAAGCTCGGCAGAAGGATCGGGATGACAGGGGATGCGGATCAGCTGGCAGCCGCGATCGCGGAGGCAGTCGTATCCTTTCGGGAGACCTTTCGGTATGAGGAGGAAGCCTTTCGGGAAGCTGCCGCGCGCTACAGTGCGGAAGAAAACCTGAAAATACTGGAAAGGATATTTCAGGATATCAGGATATGATCATTTCAAGAAAAGAAACAGCGTTATCGAAACTGTCGGATCCGGGAGAAAATGTAAAAATAACAGGCGGTTCCAAAATATCCCCAGACGATGGAAATACGCCGTTTTCAGATAAATAACTGCTGCTATTAATTTTAATCCCGATGCAAACCTCGCGGTCCTCTGCGGGCATCTCCTCTTCTTCTTCGTTTATCAGCTCGCTCTGCTTTCGGATATACAATTCACATCCTTTTTCCGTCAGATCGTTTATCTGTGCCTCTGTGAGAACAGTGGTGGGATCGGTGAAGATCCCTGCCTTGAGGTAGTTTTCGATCACGGCCTCGGGCGCCAGCATGGCATCTACGTCTCCCGCGGCGTAAACGGCCAGAAATTTCTGCGCCGCGCCCAGGGTCAGAGGATTGATCCCATCGCCATCCCGGTCAAACTGGATCGAGGCGTCGATACTGATCTGAAACGCATCGGTATCAACGCCCGCCCATGCCGCGTAATCACCCTCCATATCATCCTCCGGCTGAAACCCGGGCGAAGCGTTGACGAGCAGAACATCGATAAAATGCGGCCTGCTGTTACGATGTATATCCCGGATCGTCGTAAATAAAAAAAGCAGGATAAACAAAGATATCAGGATGTGGAATTTATAATATGCCCAAATATAGGAGCATTTCTCCTTCGGACTCATGAGACGCAGCTTGGCTTTCTGTTCTTTACGGATATCACTTTCGATCGACATGATGACTCCTTTAGGCGTATGAGGTCGTTTCTGATCTGAGGGTCAAAAGGTGCTTTAGCACCTTTTCGGATGCATGATATAGTGCTTGAGCTTGCTCAGAAGCACTATAT
>JAILQQ010000006.1 GCA_024698885.1 Lachnospiraceae bacterium
GGTTAGTCGTGCAGCGGCAGCTGAACAATCAGCAGATCAAGCTGAACATGGCGAATATGACCGTCATGGCTATCGCGAACGCCGTCGATGCCAAGGATGTGCGTACTCATGAGCATTCCCAGCGTGTGGCGGAATATTCGGTGCTGATCGCGCAGGAGATGAACTGCTTCAAATGGTGGCAGAAGAACAAATTGCTCTCAAACTTAAGGAAGGCCGCCCAGATGCATGATATCGGCAAGATCGGGATCCCCGACAGCGTGTTGAACAAGGTCGGACGCCTGACGGATGAGGAATACGCGAAAATGAAGTCCCATGTGATCGGCGGCGCGGAGATCTTAAAGGATTTCACGTTAGTCGAGCATGTTGTGGACGGTACGCGCTATCATCATGAACGCTACGACGGCCGGGGCTATCCCGACGGCTTAAAGGGGCAGGAGATCCCTCTCTTTGCGCGGATCATCGGCGTGGCCGATGCCTTCGACGCGATGACCAGCAACCGTGTATACCGCAGCACCATGGATACCGAATATGTCATGACCGAGATGAAGCGCGGCAGGGGCACGCAGTTTGATCCTGAGGTGCTGGATGCGTTTTTACGCCTGATCGAGAAGGGCGTGATCGATCCTGACAAGATCTACGCCCATCGATGCGAGGAGATACAGCAGGCGGACGCGGAGGCACAGGAGGAGCTTAAGCGCCGC
This sequence comes from Lachnospiraceae bacterium, assembly GCA_024698885.1. GTDB lineage: Bacteria > Bacillota > Clostridia > Lachnospirales > Lachnospiraceae > UBA2868. The sequence continues at coordinate 702 of JAILQQ010000006.1, forward strand.
GTGGAGGAGGATAAGAAGATCCAGGCTGCCGGAGAAAAAGAGGGAGCCGGCGGGGACGAGGAAACGGATGCGTCCGCGCAGGAGAAAGGAGGTGCGGTATGAAGCGGGTATATATCGTAACGGCACTGACCTGCCTGGGTATGCTTGCCGCTTTTATCGGCATTTTCAGACTTCTCAATCTTTCCGGCGGACGGGAAAGCCTGAAGCTTGGCTTTATCTATGACAACGACGAAAGCACGTCCTATACCTATAACTTTTCCCTGGCAAAGGATGCCGTGGAGAAAAAATACGGCGAACGGGTCGAGATCCTGACCCGCAGCAACGTGCTCGACGATGAGATGGAGGAACCGCTCCGGGAGCTTGCGGGGAAGGGTTGCGACATCATCTTCTTTAACGGCTACAGTGAACTGGTGCGGGAGCTTGCGCCGGAATATCCGGATACGCAGTTCTGCCAGACCTCCTATATGGATATGAGTACGCAGACAGTTCCCGCCAATTACCATACCTTTAAGGGCGAAGCCTATCAGAGCCGGTATGTGAGCGGTATCGCAGCGGGACTGAAGATCAGCCAGATGATCGCGGAAGGGATCCTTACGGAGGATCAGGCCATCGTGGGCTTTGTGGCGGCATTTCCCACCTCGGAGGTCATTTCCGGCTACACGGCCTTTCTGCTCGGGGTCCGCTCCGTGGTACCGACAGCAGTGATGCGTGTCTGCTATACGGAGACCTGGAGCAGCTATGCCCAGGAAAAGAACGCGGCAAACCGGCTGATCGACGACGGTTGTGTGATCATTTCCCAGCATACCGATACCATCGGTCCGGCCATCGCCTGTGAGGAGGCCGCGCAGAACAAAGACGTTTATTTCATCGGCTGGGGCCAGAGCATGTCGGAGGTCGCGCCCGCCGTGTCCCTCGTGACCGGCAGGATCTGCTGGGAACAGTATGTGCTTTCCGCGACGGATGCGGTCATGGCGAATAAGGATATCGAATCCGTTGTGGCAGGGCATGTTCATGGAACGGATGTTTCGGCCGGATTTGAACAGGGATGGGTAGAGATGATCGAGCTGAACGAACAGGTGGCCGCGCCCGGAACCGAGGAAGCGATGAACAGCGCGATCGAGAAGTTTAAGCGCGGAAATGTGGATTTTGTCTTCCGGGGGGATTACACCGGCGTCGATCCCGACGATCCCACAGATACCTGTGATCTGCAAAATGGCTATATCGAGAACGAGAAGACCTCGTATCCCCTGTTTCATTATATCCTTTCGGATGTCATTACGATCGTCAACTGATCGCTTCCTGCACCTTCTCAGGCGGAAGATGACGCCTGACGATCTTAAACAGCTCCTCGATCTCCACCGGCTTGCTGATATAATCCGTAAAGCCGCGGTCGAGGTATTCTTCGCGCATACCGTTTAACGCATTGGCCGTCATCATGATCACGGGCGTATCGAGGTTCAGATTGTCCGGATCCTTTCTGGATCTTTCATAGGTCTCGATCCCGTCAAGCTCAGGCATCATATGGTCCATAAAGATCATGTCATATTTTTCCTGCCGCATTTTCTGCAGTGCTTCTTCGCCGCTCCGGGCTGTTTCGACCCTGCCCTTTAACCCGTCCAGAAAATGATTCGCCACAAGAAGATTCAGCGAATTATCATCAACCACAAGATAGCAGCAGTCCGGCGTCGTAAAGGCGTTCGCTTCGCTTGCGGCGGCGGCATCCTCAGAGGGCGCTTCCTCTTCGGGCGCCCGGTTGATCTCCTGCGGGATCTGTACTGTAAAAACGGAGCCCCTTCCATATTCGCTGCTGACGCTGATATCACCGTACATTAACTCGATCATGCGCTTTACGATGGAGAGCCCAAGCCCCGTACCCTCGATGCGGTGATTGTTCTTTTCGTCAAGCCTCTGAAAATCACCGAAGATGCGAGGCAGATCCTCGCGGCGGATGCCGATGCCGGTATCCCTGACGCAGATGCAAAGCGTCAGCGAGCTGTCGGTGAGATCCTGCATGGAGATCTCCATTTCCACTTCTCCGGCTTCCGTATATTTCACGGCATTATTTAACAGGTTGATCATGATCTGGCGGATCCGCAGTTCATCCCCGACTAAGCGGTCGGGAACCCCCGGATCGATCTTCTGAACGTAGGACAGGCCCTTCTGCTCGGCCCTGACGCGCACCATGGTATGCACATCGCCGATCAGCGTACGCAGCTGGTAGGGGCCCGGCTTAATTTCCATTTTGCCCGATTCGATCTTTGACAGATCGAGGATATCGTTGATGACGGAAAGCAGCACCTGGCCGGCATCCCGGATGTTCCCGGCGTATTCCCGGATACGCCCGATCAGGGCAGGATCTGTTTCCTTGCCGGGCTCTGTTTCCAACAGGATCAGTTCGTCCATTCCAAGCACAGCATTCAGCGGCGTCCTGATCTCGTGGGACATATTTGCCAGAAAGTCGCTTTTGGCCCGGTTTGCCTTGATCGCGTCCTGCTCGGCGAGCCTGAGCTTTTCATTGTTCTTGATCAGCTGATGATAATCCGCGGTCTCCAGGGAAAAATAGAGGATAAAGATGCCGACGGAACCAAAGGGCAGCGACAGCAGCACAATTCCGTCCGTGGCGGCCTGGATGATGACACCGAACAGCGTGACAAACGAGGCGATCGAGAGCGCGACCCGCTCCCTGGCGCCAAGGAATTTCATCCGAAAGAGTAGTACTGAAATACAGCTGGTCAGGTAATAGACCGGCGAGGTGAAGACGATCGGAACGAAGAGGGAACCGTGCAGATAGGTTCCGTCCGGGGCATACCAGAGGATAAATTTAAAGGGAAGATTTAAAAGCATTAAGAGCAGATACGTGCCGATCAGGATATTGCCGATGCGCATCACCGGCTTCAGCCTTCCGTCCGTGTCGACGTAGGCAAGCAGATAAACGGCAAAGATCCGGGAGGCCATCACGCACATGATGGAATCCATGGTCCTCAGTATGGTACAGACCGGGATCGGCGTGCCAAGCTCGGGATAGGCAAAGGTATAGGTCAGTACGCTGACGATCAGGGCAAGCAGCATATTGACCTCCAGATATCGAAAGAGCTTGTAGGAACGGATCTTTTCGCGATTCGGGTCGTGGAAGGAGATCAGATACAGAACGGCCAGGTATCCGAGAGAAGCTATTTCGAAGTAGGTCTTTTGGGGGATCGAATAGTTATCAAACATTTGTAAAAAGGCTTTCAGAATAACTTTACACTTTTAATACCATAACATAATAAGAAGAAAATGTAAAATGGTAATATGAGCCGCTCCGGCGGGATTGTTGCAATTGCTCGTATCATTCTGCCCTGTATTATGCTATACTTGATGTGATCGGTCTTCGCTGTTTCCTGCCGGGAAGGGCGGAGGACACTTTGAACAGAAGGGAGAGTTATAATGAACAAACTGAAAAAGTTAAACGTACTTTTGCGGGCGATGCTGGTGGCTTTCGTATGTGCCGCGTTTACGGTGACTGTATATGCCGAACCGGAAACACAGGCTGCCGAAAACGAAGCGGCGGAAGCGGAAGCAGTCGAAGCGGAAGCGGAAGAAGCATCCGGCGAGGTTTTGGAGGAAGCACCGGCCGTTCTGCCGTTATCGGAATACTGGGCCGCCGATTCTTCAGTTGCCGAGAGCCTCAGAAGCTATGTGGAGAAGGTCACGAATGAGGACGACAAGACAAACTTCATTCCGGTGAGAGACCGTATCGCCGTATTTGACATGGACGGAACGCTTACCTGCGAGACCTTTTTTACGTATTACGATACGATGATGTATATCGATTACTGCAATAACTATCTCGACAGGAATACTTTCCTTTCGGAGAAGGATAAGGCGGAATTAAAGGAGGTCGCGAAGTCCATCACGCCGGATTATAAGGCCGGTGAGGCGCTTGCGAGGAGTTTTGCCATGGCTTATACGGGTATGACCGTGGACGAGCTTTACGATTTTGCCGTGGAATTCGGTCAGAAGGAAACCGCGAGCTTTAATAACATGCGTTATATAGACGGCTTCTATCTCCCGATGGTAGAGCTTGTGAAATATCTGTATGACAACGATTTTACGATCTATGTGATCAGCGGGACGGAGCGCACGACCAGCCGCGCGATCGTGGGCAATTCGCCGATCAGGGACTATGTGACGCCGGCTCACGTGATCGGTACGGAATTTGAGATCAAGTTAGAGGGTCACGAAAAAACGCCCTCCAACATGGACTATAAATACGGTGAAGGCGGAAAGGACGAAAAGCCGGTAGTAACGGGCGGCTTCGTCCAGAAGAACCTGAACGCGAACAAGACCCTGTTTATCGAGAGAGAGATCGGGCAGCGTCCGGTGCTGGCTTTCGGCAACAGCGGAAGCGATACCAGCATGTTAAACTACGCGCTGATCAATAACCAGTATCCTTCGGAGGCCTACATGGTCGTTGCGGATGATACAGAGAGAGAATGGGGCCCGCAGAACTGGGCTGAAAAATCAGAGGAATATGCCGCGCAGGGTTATATCCCGGTTTCCATGAAGGATGATTTCGGACAGATCTATCCCGAGGGGATCACAAAGGCAGAGACGCAGTATCAGGAGCCGGGCGCGGAAGCGGTCCTGGACTATGCAAAGACCTTCCCGTCCTGGAATCCGGACAGCGCGTCGCTTAAGGAGCTGGTAGACTTTGTCGGCGATTGTACGGACGAAGCAAGCACAGGCTACCTTGAGCCGGCAGACCGTATCGCGACCTTTGACATGGACGGCACGATCCTCTGCGAGAAGGCGCCCGTCTACGTGGATTACTGCCTGAGCATGCACCGCGTACTCGATGATCCGACGTATGCGGCAACGGAGGAGGAGCGCGATGCCATGCAGCAGATACGTGATTATGCTTATTCCGGGGGAGAGACCTACCATCCCGAGACCCTTGCCAAGGACGATATGATCGCATCGGCCTTCGCCGGCATGACGCCGGAGGAATTCCGCGCTTACGTGGTCGATTTTGCCGACACCGTGAATGTGGTCGGTTTTGACGGCATGACCTACGGGGAGTCGTTTTACAAGCCCATGATCGAGGTCATCAACTATCTGAGAGCCAATGACTTTGACGTCTATATGGTCTCGGCCTGCGAGCGCGAGGTAGTACGGGCGATGGTGGAACGCTTCGATTTCCCGTATGACCATGTGATCGCGACGGATGTTCCGTATATCGCAAGCGGAAAGGGAGAGGAAGCCTCTGACGAATACAATATGGCACAGGACGAGCAGATCGTGCTCGGCGAACCGCTTGAAGAGGTGGAATGCGGCAAGTCAGGGAAGTCGGCCGCCATTGCCAGAGAGATCGGAAAACGGCCGGTGCTTGCTTTCGGCAACAGTTCCGGCGATTACTCGATGCTCAACTATGCGGAGGGCAATCCGGAGCACGAGGGCATGGGCTTCTTTGTGGTGTGTGATGACACAGAGCGGGAATACGGCAGTGACGAAAAGGCTGCCGAATACTATGACAAGGTCGAAAAAGAAAGCTGGACGGCTATTTCGATGGCAGACGACTGGGCGACGATCTACGGCGAAGGCGTAGAGAAAACGGAGCTTCCGGGCGCAGAGGAAGCGCTTGACGAAGCGGCTTGATTGTGACATGAAAGAGAGGCACTGATCCGGTTCGGTTTTTGGACCGGATCGGTGCAGAAAGGAACACATTATGAAATCTAAACTGATACCTGTTATACTCGCAGCGGCTATGGCATTATCCCTGACCGCCTGCAGCCATTCATCGACAAGTACGACGACTGTGACGACGAGCTTTACCGATGAAAATGGAGAGACAACGACCCATACCACCACGACGACCTCCGAAAACGGCGAGACTGTTACCGAGGAAACGGTTACCGAAGAGAACGCCGCCGGGGACGAGATAACGGAAGAGCCTGCAGAGGAATTCACCGAGGAAGATATGGATACCCCCTACGAGGCGGACGAATCGGATATTCCGACGCTCCGGGATGAGTGGGCTGATTATTTCGAGTACGGCGCGGAAGGGACCACCAACGAGGATGAGAGAGTCCTGTTTACCTATGATTCCCCGGATCCGCTTACCCAGGCAGCCATAATGATCATCAGTCCGGATGATATCCTGACGATCTACGATGTCGGCCCGGTTCAGTCAGATGGGGATTATTATGTGATCGAGGATGTTGACGGAGACGTGGAGCTCCCGTTTGTGGTCACGGATACCGCCGACGATCATTTCGAGATGACCTTCAAGGACGGAAGCTACGCGGAGCTCTATTACGTCGATAAGGATACGATCATCGACGACATGGTTTCCATTATCGAACAGATCTCGGAGTGACCGGGGCCCCGGTTTAGGCGGCAACAGAAATGGTGACGGCGGCAAAGATGTGCCTTTCAAGGCCGTCATGAAGACCTTAAGCTTTCAGATCACCGCGAAGCAGGGTAGCTATCAGGGCGTGCTGCAGGGCGGAGAGTGGAGATGATGCTGCAGGCCAGTAGTTCAGAATAACGGGTTTGACCGCTTTCAACGACCTTTCGCCAGGGACGGTTCTTGACTCAAAAGAACCGTCCCTTAACCTTATTTCAGACACCTTGCTTTGCGAACATTGCTATGTTATACTTTATCTGATTCAAGGGCATCACAGCCCGTTAGCATGACGACGTTTCTGTCGATTCTTGGGTACATACCCGGTTAAGCTCATGCTATTTCACCTATTTTAGTAGCAGGAGCTGCCAAAATATATCGCTCCTGCGGATAATATCTGTCAAAGG
>JAILQQ010000039.1 GCA_024698885.1 Lachnospiraceae bacterium
ATCCTGTGTGAAAAAACTGAAATATAACCAAAGAATGATCATAGGTCCAGAGGGTGGTCCAAGGAATTTGAGATAGTCTTTTACCTCCTATTTTATTGTTTGTGTGGTCCAAAACCCTCTTCGATTCCGCTACGAGCTGCGAAGAAATGCCCATAAACGTTATGTTGCGTTTGTGGGTTTTTTTATATCTCATTTCGGTGATCTGCAAAGTTCGGCAAAGGATATATACTGTAGACAGAGATGATATCCTTTGTACAGAACAGTGGGTTTCACGGGTGACAACTCAAAATATCATTTGATGAAATAGAAAAATCCGTTGGGGAAAGCTTTTTTTGGCTGATAACATAATAGGTATAGCAAGAGCAGTATGGTTTGCGGTATAATAAAATGAACGGCAGACGGATCCGCTATAATGATATGAAACAGACATGGCATGTTTTTTTGAGGAAACGATAAACATATAGGGGTGTTTGATATCAAGAGGGGAGGTTATTTATGTTTAACGGAAAAAACAAGGCAAAAGAACAGGAGCTGACTGCACAGATCGAAGCGCAGAAAAAGGAGATAGAAGAGCTATACAGAAAGCTTGAGATCAGTGAGACAGAACTTGAAGCGGTCAATACAAGTACCCATCTCGGGATATGGAAATGTTATTATGACGAGAACGGTGATCAGTCGGTCATTTATACGGATGAATTCAGACGGATGCTCGGGTTTAACAAACAGGAACTGCCGGATACGCTTGACTCTCTTGGCAAGATCATACATCCGGATGACGTGGAACTAGCGTTTGGCGCATACGGTGCAGCAGCGGGAGACAAGACCGGCCGGACCAGGTATGACATTGAATATCGTATCCTGACAAAATCAGGCAACTATAAGTGGTTTCACGCAGCCGGTGAGTGCTTAAGGTATAAAAACGGGAATCCTAAAGAGTTTATAGGGACATTTTCCGATATTGATGAACAAAAAAGAGCTGCATTGATATTTGAGCATGATTCAAGACGTCAACAGGCTGTTGAGCTTATGATGTTAGAAGGAAGCTGGAGCATGGATCTTACAAAGTATGCAATAGATGATCCGAGTTCTCCGATGGTGTTTTCTGACCAATTCAAGAAAATATTGGGATATGCGCCGGGCTCGTCAGATTTCCCGGATATCATGCAGTCCTGGATAACCAAGATCCATCCCGATGATGTACCGGGAGCTTCGGAAGCTATGGGTAAACAGCTCTCCGATCCGAGCGGGGCGACGGTATTTGACATGGAATACCGTATGAAACATAAAAACGGCGAGTACATATGGGTTCGTGCTTCCAGCTACGTGGTTTGGTCGAAAGATAATGTTCCGCTTATGGCGGCCGGAACGATACTTGATATCACAGAGCAGAAGGTTAATAAGGAACGTTTCGAAACAGAAATGGAGCCTAATATAGAGTCTCTCAGAGCCGGAATATCGGAAATCGCTACCAATGTTGAGAAGGCTACAACGCAAATGCAGGAAGTATCAATAAAACAGCAGGAAGTAAGCGATGCCGCAAATGAGATAGAAAGTGCGGTAACTTCTTCCATGGAGATCATAGGAAGTATCCAGAGCATAGCGAGTCAGACCAATCTGTTGTCACTTAACGCATCCATCGAAGCGGCCAGAGCAGGAGACGCCGGCCGGGGATTTGCGGTAGTCGCAACGGAGGTGCAGTCCCTGTCTATTTCAACGCAGGAAACTACCGTTCATATAACCGAAAACCTTAATAACGTTAATGGATCGGTTAAAGGGATCCTGTCAAAGATAAGCATGATAAGCGATAGCATAGACCGGGAAAATGAGGAGATGGGAACGATCAACGCCACTGTGGCAGAACTGCACGCGGCGGCTGACAAGATCGCCCGCATGGCAGAGACATTGTATAAGTAGTCATTAGACATAATAAATCATATTTTGAAGGGAGGAATCAAAAACCATGAGAAACTCAATGAAAGCAACAGCGTTAATGGCAGCGGCGGCTCTTATGCTCAGCGGCTGCAACGTTGCGATGCCGATGCCGTACGCTGCAGGGCCGGCCGCCGGGCAGCCGGGGGAGGTCGAAGCTGTTACCGGGCAGGCAGACCTTGGGCTCAACACCGATGTCAAGGAGGCGACACAGTATACGATCGATGCGAATGATCAGGTATACGCGCTGCTTGATTTCGATGATGAACGTGAGCTTGAGAATGCGCAAAGAGGATTGATCGCTGCCCCCGACAAGCTTGAGATCACATCTGATACCGGCAAGGTCGTGTGGAGCCAGTCGGCATATGCGTTCCTCGAGAACGATGCTCCGCATACCGCCAATCCGAGTCTTTGGAGAAACGCGCAGCTTAACCACATATACGGCCTGTTTGAGGTCATGGACGGGATATATCAGGTCAGAGGCTATGATATGTCAAATATCACCTTCATCAAGGGCGAAACGGGCTGGATCATATATGACCCTCTTATGACCGTGGAATGCGCGCAGGCGGCTTTTGAGCTCGTCAAGGAAAATCTGGGCGACTATCCGGTAAAGGCTATTATGTATTCGCATTCACACGTTGATCATTACGGTGGTGTGACAGGCATCGTGACAGAAGAGCAGGTTAATGATGAAGGAATACTGATCATCGCGCCCGAGGGCTTCGAAGAGCATGCCGTAAGCGAAAACATATATGCCGGCAATGCCATGGCCAGGCGCGCGTCATATCAGTATGGCACACTGCTTGAAGGAAACGAGACCGGATCGCTCTGCATAGGTATCGGCATGGGACAATCCAAAGGCAGTTCATCCTATTTATCCCCTAATACCGATATCACGAAAACGGGGCAGGTACTTACGGTTGACGGTGTCGTCATGGAATTCCAGCTGACGCCGGGCACGGAGGCTCCGGCTGAGATGAATACCTGGTTCCCGCAGAAGAACGCTTTGTGGATGGCTGAAAACTGCACGGGAACGCTGCATAACCTTTATACACTTAGAGGAGCTGAGGTGCGTGACGGACAGGCGTGGGCCGAGTTCCTGATGGAAACGTTAAAGCTTTACGGTGACAAGGCAGAGGTTGTATTCCAGGCACACAACTGGCCGCATTGGGATAACGCGAACATCGTACAGTATATCGCGGATACCGCCGCCGTATACAAATTTATCAATGACCAGACCCTGTATTATCTCAATCTGGGTTATACGAGCACGGAGATCGCCAATATGATAAAGCTCCCCGACGAGCTTGAAAAGGTATGGTACACAAGACAGTATTACGGAACCGTTGCCCATAATTCAAAAGCGGTTTACCAGAAATATATGGGATGGTATGATGCTAATCCCATTCACCTCGGGCAGCTTCCTCCGTCCGAGAGCGCGAAGAAATATGTCGAGTACCTGGGCGATACTGATGAAGTTTTAAGAAAAGCGAAAGAGGATTATGATAAAGGACAGTACCAGTGGGTAGCAGAGATAACGAATACGCTGGTATTTGCCGATCCGGATAATACGGATGCAAGGCTTCTTTGTGCGGATGCCCTGGAGCAGCTTGGATATCAGGCCGAGAGCGGAACGTGGAGAAATGCCTACATGTGCGCGGCGCAGGAGCTCCGTTTCGGGACCAATACCGATGACGCGACAAGAGCGGCCGGAACCGGTTCGATGGCCGCCCATATGACGCCTCTTATGATCCTTCAGTATATGGGAATCATAACGGATACGATGAAGATACCGGATCTTACGTTTACGGCCAATATCATTCTGCCGGATGATTCGTATGTTCTTTATGTCAGGGACGGCGTGATATTGTACGAAAAAGGAGCGCTGCTTGACAATCCCGATACGACCTGGAAAACGAATAAGGCAGGACTGTTTGCTATAGCCAATAAGGATACGGAGTCGATCGAAAAGCTTGTTACCCAGTCCGGGGACGAGACACTGATGGCAAAGCTCTTGGAAGGTATTTCAGGCTTTGGAGAGGCGGAATTCTTTAACATCATTGAGCCGTAAATGCTATTGTAAACAGATTATGTAAACGTATCTGTACGGAACAGTTATATGTAAACATGCCTTCTGTCATGTGGCAAACCGTATCAACGTCGAAACCATAGATAGAAGATCCACGAAGGCCGGGAATGGGGAAAAACGCTTCCTCATTCCCGGCTTTCATGTTATCTTATCTTTTCACAAAAAACAGGTCCTCTATTATCTGTCAGAATAAGGTTTCGGCTTAAGGCTCAAATATTACGAGGCTTAAGATACGTCACCTTGTTTTAGGCTGATTTTTCCAGTATAATCAGGATAAAAGGTTTTCTAACGTACGGTACGCTGACTAACGAAAGGGATGAAGCATGGCTATTTATCTGAATCCGGGGTATATTTCTTTTGAAGAAGAGCTGAATTCGGAAATATATGTGGATAAAACAGAGATGATCCTGCATACAAATTCTGTTATCAGGAGTAAGCAGAAATATATGTCCATCTCGCGACCACGCAGGTTTGGGAAATCATATGCCGCAGATATGCTTTGCGCTTACTATGGCAAACCGGACAGTTCTGAACTGTTTAAGGGCTGCAAAGTGGCTGTGCATCCGGGATGGGACAGGTACCTGGGACGGTTTGACGTCATACGTCTTGTAATGACCCGTTTTTTCAAAAGCAATGTTACGGCCGTAGATGCGCTGGCCAGTTTGCAGAAGCTGGTATGCCGGGAAATCTGCAACGAATATCCGGATGTGGATTATGCGGACAGGAACGACCTGATCCAGACGATTGAGGACGTGTATTATGCAAAGCAGAAACAGTTTGTGATTGTAATAGATGAATGGGATGCCATATTCCGGGAAAAAAAGAATGATACGGAAGGCCAGACATTGTACCTTGATTTTTTGCGGGACTGGCTGAAGGATAAAGAATATATCGCGCTTGCCTATATGACGGGAATTCTCCCGATCAAGAAATATGGGAAGCATTCTGCGCTTAATATGTTTACGGAGTATTCCATGGTATCCCCCAGGCAGCTTGCGCCGTATACGGGCTTTACCGAGGATGAGGTCAGGGAATTATGCCGCCGCTATGGACGGAGTTTTGATTCCATCAGGGAATGGTATAACGGATATGAGGTAAGCGACATCATACCTCCGGATCCGGATCATGAGCGGCAGATGGCAACGGGGGAAGAGCAACAGGCGCAGAGATATTCCCTTTACAGCCCCTTATCCGTGGTAAATGCTGTCATAACCGGTGTAGTTGAGAACTATTGGAATCTTACAGAGAACTACGAGGCATTGGCGGAGTATATCCGGAAAGATTTTGACGGGCTGAAGGAAGTAACGGCTGTTTTAATGGATGGCGGCCGGGTAAAGGCAAATATCAGAAAATACCAGAACGATATGACTACCTTTGCGGGCAGGGATGATGTTCTTGCGCTGCTGATCCATCTGGGTTATCTCGGGTATGATAACAGGACCGGCGAAGTTTTTATACCCAATAAGGAAATACTTGACGTGTTCAAGGATTCGACCGAAAGTCCGGAGTGGGTGGATACCTTCCGTTCTTTCAGGACATCGATGGAACTCCTGGAGGCGATATGGACAGAAGATGCGGAAAAGACAGCAGAGTTAATGGAGCTTTCCCATGATCGGACGGAAAATAAGACTTATAACAATGAAGCCGCTCTCAGCTACGGGATTCAATATGGCCTTTATGCCGCACAGAAGTATTATACGACCATACAGGAGCTCGACAGCGGAAAAGGGTATGCAGATCTGGTCTACCTTCCTTCGCCGCGGTATCCCGAAAAACCTGCTTTGGTCGTGGAACTGAAATACAATAAGGATGTCAGGACGGCGGCAGATCAGGTGAGAGATCGGAATTATCCGCAGATACTGGAACATTACGCCGGGAATATCCTAATCGTCAGCGTGAATTACGATAAGGAATCAAAAAATACGGATTTTAAGAGGCATAGCTGTAGAATCGTGAGATGTTAGGCTTTCGAGTTCTATGCAGAAAGTTGGTTTACATAATGTTGAAAACCCGACGTGGATCGAAATGCCGGGCATTTTGACTGGAGGAAATGATGTCTGATAAAAATAGGCGTATCATCGCTTTTTTGCTTTTAATGGTTCTGACTGTCCTGCTGTTTCCCTGTAAAGGATATGCGCAGGATATCAAATCCGCGCCTTTCCAGATCGATTTCATAGATGTCGGACAGGGCGATGCGGCCCTTGTAAAGTGCGACGGGCATTATATGCTGATCGACGGCGGAAGCGCGTCCAAATCCAGCCTGATTTATTCGTATCTTAAGGCCCGTTCGATCAGATACATCGATGTCATAATAGCCACCCATGAGCATGAGGATCATGTTGGCGGCCTTCCCGGAGCACTGAATTACGCCAATGTGGGAGCTGCGTTCTGCTCAGTCACAGACAGCGATTCAAAAGCTTTCCGGAATTCTAAGAAATATCTTGCGGCTCAGGGCAAATCAATATATGTCCCGAAAGCGGGAGACTCCTTTTATCTGGGATCTGCCCTTGTAACAATTCTCGCACCTGTCGTTGCCGGAACCGGACCGAACAATAATTCCATTGTCCTGAAAATAGCATATGGGGGTGTCTCTTTTCTGTTTGCGGGAGATGCGGAATGGGAGGAAGAAAACTCAATCGCCGGATACGGGGAGCTGTTGAGATCCACTGTCCTGAAGGTGGGACATCACGGAGGCGGTTCCTCGACGGGATATCAGTTCTTAAAGGCGGTTGCTCCGAGGTATGCCGTTATCTCCGTAGGCGCGGGCAATTCTTACGGCCATCCGGATGAAAATACGTTGAGCAGATTGCGGGACGCAGGCACGCAGGTTCTGAGAACAGATCTTCAGGGTGATATTGTCTGCACAACGGATGGGAATAACATCACTTTCAACGTTCAACGGAACGCAAATATCAACACATTGGCAAATGCCGGACCGGGACAGAACCAGAACAAATCCTATCTTGTTCCGTTCGGAAATTCTGCCCAGAATAATCAGGCAAGCGTACCGGACAGATCTGTTTCCGATACGAGGGATAACCAGGTAACCCGGTAACATAGGATGTGCCTAGATAACACAAAATGAAAATGCTATAATTTTAAATACCATATTGATACATTGAACGCAAACTGAGAGAAGGAGGAATTTGCATGAATGGCGTGACAAATGAGCACAAGATGCTTTCCCTTGATGACATAAAAGTTGGTATGCGTGTATTTAAGGAGCAGCTTTCTAATATTTATGATACCTGGATAATTATTTATAGACCTAAGAACCTTCAAATGCAAGAAGATGGCATTATAGGTTTTATAGGTAAAGAGACTAACGAGGAAGCCGCTGCATTATATACACAGGATAATGTCATTACACCGGTGTTTAATGACAGTATGGATCTTGAAGGGGACATCTATGAAGAGTGAATATTTGAAAGTGATAATGACGGATAGAAATGAGTTTAAAACAACTGCGGATTTATCGTTCAGAGGTACTGATTATACAAAGGTTGATGTTAAAATAGATACAGGTTGTGGTTATTCATCATTTCCTGCTTTGAGGCTTGGGATTACTCCCAGTGATGCATATAGATTAAAAGTGGTCGATTCATCTGATACAACCATTAGAAAAGCAATTTCATTTGGGGTAAATGATTCAAAATTGAAAAGGGAAGAGGATAAGAAGAAATTCAAAAACAAAATGTATATGGACTTGACAAGCATAACATTTCGGCATGACCTTTCGGGGCTTTCCATAGGTAATTATGCTATTGGAAATTGTGATGTTCGCATTAGCTATGATCGTACCGGAAATATTCTGATTGGAATGGACATACTGAAGCGGTTGGATATTCATATAGGAACGATTGATACAGGCCAGACTGTTTTGATAGGGTGTAGAAAAGGAATGCTTACTCAAGGATATCGAAATGAACTTAACAGATTATTTGATGTAAGAAAAGTCATATAACAGTAACTATAAAAGCTATCCAAAGGGTTGTCCCGAGAATCTCAAAGCGGGATGGAAGTACCGGCTGTTTTGGCTGGAGGGAATGATGTTTAATAAAAATCAGCGTATTATCGCTTTTTTGCTTTTAATTGTTCTGACTGTCCTGTTGTTCCCGCATAAAGGATATGCGCAGGATATTAAGTCCGCGCCTTTTCAGATCGATTTCATAGATGTCGGACAGGGCGATGCCGCCCTTGTAAAGTGCGATGGGCATTATATGCTCATAGATGGCGGAAGCGCGTCAAAATCCAGTCTTATTTATTCGTATCTTAAATCCCGTTCTATCAAGAATATAGATGTTATGGTCGCCACACATCCGGACGAAGATCATATAGGAGGGTTGTCTGGCGCATTGAATTATGCGAATGTCGGGCTGGCTTTATGTCCGGTCACACAGCACAGCACGAAAACATTCCAAAGTTTTGTAAAATATCTGGGAGCACAGGGAAGAACCATTACTGTACCGAAAGCAGGACAGTACTTTATGCTGGGATCTGCTGTTGTTTATATCTTGGGGCCGACCTATATCAGCGATGAAGCAAATAATAATTCCATTGTTTTGCGGATAGTTTATGGAAAAGCCTCTTTTCTGTTTACCGGCGATGCGGAAACGGAAGAGGAGAATGCGATCTTAAATTCCGGGCAGGCGGTTCAGAGCACGGTCTTAAAAGTCGCCCATCACGGAAGCGATTCATCGACAGGATACCAGTTCTTGAGGGCGGTTGCTCCGAAGTATGCCGTTATCTCTGTAGGCTCAGAAAATTCTTATGGACATCCGACTGAAAACACGTTAAGCAGATTGAGGGATGCAGGTGCGCAGGTCCTTAGAACAGATCTTCAGGGTGATATTGTCTGCACGACGGACGGGAATTACATTACCTTTTACGTCCAGCGCAATGCAAATATCAATACGTTGGCAAATGCCGGACCGGGACAAAATCAGGATTTATCTTATCTTACGCCGTCCGGTAATTCTGCTCCAGATAATCAGGCAGGAATCCCGGACAGATATGTCTCTGATGCCGGGAATAACCAGTCAGCACAGTCATATTCCTATGTTCTCAATACAAATTCGCATAATTTTCACCGTCCGGAATGCAGCAGTGTGAACGATATGAAAGAGAAGAACAAGCAGTATTTCAACGGGTCGCGGGAAGAAGCGATCGCGCTGGGGTATGAACCCTGCAAGCGATGCAATCCTTAAGCTATGCTTGAAGATATCCCTGCCTTCCGAAGCGCTACTTAAACAGCTTTCTCCCGATAAAGATCACAACGCATGCGCCGACGACGGACGTAATGATGGTTCCGATGATATTGGATGACTCGAAGCCGATCAGAGAGAACAGGAAACTTCCGACAAAACCGCCGATCAGGCCCATCACAACATTTCTGATAAGGCCGCCCTTGCTGTTCATTATTTTGTTCGCTATGCATCCGGATATTGCGCCGATAACAAGTCCCCATAACATACTCATGATCTAAACCTCCCTTTAACGAATATCAACACAGTGATCATACCATTTTTCATATAATATCTCAATAAAGTAGAACGGGAAACCAACAGCGAACCTTCAAACTGGCAATGGATGATATATTAATTGAATTTTGGTCAGGTATATGATAATAAATGATACATACCTGACCAAAATGCGTATGATTTGGTATACTTTGGTCAACTATAGAGAAGATCGACTCATAAGCATGTCCTCGCATTGCCGGCCGCCAAAGCTGCCCCTGTTCTTTCTATGCGCCCCTTTCGCCACAGATTTACAAATGTGCCTTCCCGTGTTAAAATAATACAATACAGATCATGATTATTTACGGAACCATGTACACATAATTATTCCGGAGGTATGAAAATGAAATCAGACGTGATTACGGTTTCCAGTG
Organism: Lachnospiraceae bacterium; assembly: GCA_024698885.1. Lineage (GTDB taxonomy): Bacteria > Bacillota > Clostridia > Lachnospirales > Lachnospiraceae > UBA2868. The sequence goes on from JAILQQ010000039.1 coordinate 9,915, forward strand.
ATGGCGCACGCATGGAAGAAGCTTTAAATCAGGCAGCGAAGGTCGCGGATTATTCGGATTTATCGGGGAAAGATGCCCTTCATCTCCGTCTTCTCGGAGAGGAAATGCTGTGCGTTATGCGGGCGATCACAGGGGAGATGCAGGGAAAATTCTGGATCGAAAACGAGGATGGCCTATGCAGCCTTCATCTTCTGGTGGAAACTCCGATCACTGCCGAGAAGAGAAAGCAGCTTTTATCCGTGTCGACCACCGGAAAAAATGAAGCTACAAAAAGCTTCATGGGACGGCTCAGAGAATTCTTTTTCAGCGGAGCCGATGAAGATATCGCTTCCTTCAGCAATCCGGTTCTTCTGGAGAAAGGAGCATCCTTTAACCAGCCGCCGGTTTTGGACTGGCAGTGGTCCATGCTTCGCTATCAGGAGGAGCTGAAACCGCTCGTGGAGAAAAAGGACGAGAATGCTCTGGTAGCCTAGGACGAGCTGGAAAAATCCATAGTCGCCAATGTGGCCGATGAAGTAAAGGTGAGTATCCGCGGCTGGGAAGTAGAGATGATCTTTGAGAAGAAAATGTAGTATAATATTTCGTTGGATCCGTATGACGGATCCTGCAAAGAGAATGTGCGAAGGCACGTCTGCGGAGGGCGAAGCGGGGGCCGCAGCTTAGATCCACTTACGCGGATTTTTGTACGGTTTGCAGACACCGGGTACCCGTTCAGTCCGGTCAACCATTCCATGGTTTCAAACCATTTCTCTTTGTCCGATCCGGCCAGTTCCCTGGCCGGATCAATTCCTTTTTGCGGGGCAGAGAACCTGCCCCGCTGCTTATTTTTAACGCGTCAATCTGCAATACAGATTGTACGCATCATTTCCCAAAGCCACACGGCGGGCAGGAACGACGGTATGAGCTCACTCCTTCAGGAATTAACCGATAAAGACCGCTGGGATGCTTTCCTGTGCGACAGGATCGCTTCGGGCCATCTGTCAGGACGTGAGATTTCGGAGCTGTCCGCCTTTGTGGCGGAGGAGCGCTACCGTCCCATTGCGGAGGGGCTGGCCGCGGGGCGTTATACCTTCAGCATCCCCCGTCTTTCGCGGATCAGCAAGGGCGGCTCCGGGGAAAAGCGGATCATCTACCGCTTCGAAGAGGATGAGGTATGGATCCTCAAACACCTCGCATTCCTGCTGCACAGCTACGACCATCTTTTCTCTGACGCCTGCTATTCCTTCCGCCGTGACAGAACCGTCCGGGACGCGGTAAAGACCATTCTTAGCCAGCCCGGGCTTCATGAACTGTATTGCCTGAAGGCGGATATCCACGACTACTTCAATTCCATCCCGTCAGACCGGCTCTGCCGCAGGCTTTCCGCCTTTCTTTCCGATGATCCGGAACTGGTTGCCTTTCTGCGTAGCCTGCTTACGAAGGATCTGGCCCGGGATGAAAAAACGGGAGAGCTGCTCCATGGAAACAGAGGCGCCATGGCCGGAACGCCTACCTCCCCCTTTCTGGCAAACCTTTATCTGCTGGATATGGACCGTTTGTTTACGGATGCGGGAATTACCTACCTGCGGTATGCGGACGATATCCTGCTGTTTGCCGGGAATGAATCGGAGGCGATAGAATATCGTGATCTGCTTTGCAAAACTGTCCAAAAAGAGGGACTCATTCTAAACGAAAAGAAATCCCGTCTGATCCCGCCTGGCGCGACATTAGAGTTTCTGGGATTCAAATATGAAAACGGCATTATCGATATTTCCGACCATACCGCGCAAAAGATCAAGGCAAAGATCCGGCGTAAGGCACATTCCATTTACCGCTGGCGCCTGAAAAAACAGGCCACCTTCGAACAGGCTGCTTTTGTCCTGCTGCGCAGTATGAACGGAAAATTCTATGATGTGAGGGAGACCGGTGATTTTTCCTGGTCAAAATGGTTTTTCCCCATTATCAACACCTCTGCCTCCCTGAAGGAGATCGACGCGTATCTGCTCCAATATGTAAGATACCTTGATAAGGGACGCCACTACAAGGGAAACTACCGTATTTCCTATGACCGGATCAGGGAACTGGGCTTCCGCAGCCTGGTTCATGAATACTACGGCGGATAGTGCCGTGAACCCTGATGATCCGGCCCTTGTTCATTATATGTTCTCTATCTCCTCACGCGTCGGGATCGACGGTGCCGCTCCCGGCCTTGTCACCGTGATGGAAGCCGCTTTTGACGCCATTTCCAGAGACTGCTGCACCGATCTTCCTTCCGTGATCCCTGCCAGAAAATAGCCGGTAAAGGTATCGCCTGCTGCCGTTGTATCCACCGCACGCACAGGGAAGGCGTTCTGCCGGATCAGTTCCTTTGCGTCAAAATAGACGGAACCGGCGGATCCCAGCGTCAGGACGATCCGCGTTTTGGGAAAATGCTCCCTCAATGCCTTGATCAGAGGCTCCGGATCCTCCTCTTCAAAGGCGGTTGCGGTCAGCTGCGCCGCTTCGATCTCATTTAACAGCAGATAATCAATATGATCCGGCTTCAGGGCACGGATCGTATCATCCATCGGAGAGGGGTTCAGCACAATGTGCATTCCCTTTTCATGCGCCTGTTCCACAAGGAACGGCAGGCCGCTGATCTCATTCTGCAGCACCAGATAGTCGCCGGCGGAAAAGCTCTGTAACGTGTCTTCGATCTGCTCCTTCGTGACCTGACGGTTCGCGCCGCCGTATAGCAGGATACAGTTGTCACCGTCCAGAGAATTCTGAATGACGGTATGCCCCGAAGGCGTGTCCGCCAGTACCCTGAGATGGTCACAGTTCACACCCGCCTCCGTCAGGAGCTTCATCAGAAAGCTTCCGTCCGTGCCAATACAGCCCGCATGCCAGATCGGGGCGCCGGCGCGCCCTAATGCCACCGACTGGTTCAGGCCCTTTCCGCCGGCAAAGATCTGCCGCGACGCAGAGGCCTGTGTTTCTCCCTTCTGCAAGATATGATCCACCTTATACACATAATCAATGTTCAGAGATCCATAATTCAGTATTTTCATCCCATAACCACCTTTCCATCATGATCCGTGCGCATTCTCGCAGAGCGCTACCATGAACAGCATATTTATCTGACACTTACTATATTTATATGCACACAAGCGGGAAAAAAGCAATAGAGTTATCTGAATTTTTCGGCACCCACCCCATTAAATATAGACATTAATCTGTTTTTTTGATAGGATATAAGGTGGTTTAGTGGGTTTTTGTTCCCTGACTGCATCATTTCCCCGGATAACAGGATGCTTTGCCTGATATCCACGGACAAAGGAGATGGCCTCAGATGAGCAATCTTTACAGAAAATCAGCGCTCGATAAGCTTTCAAGCCCCGAGCAGGTCGATAAAATGATACAGATCACCTCGCCGATGTTCTGGATCGCCGCCCTCGGAGGCGGACTGATCATAGTGACGGCCATCATCTGGTCTGTTACGGCAAGACTTCCGGTCATCGTCCATTCGGAAGGCATATTTACGGGGGCGGAGAGTATCGGGACCGTATATGCGGCAGAAGAGGGGATGGTTGATGAGATTTACATATCGGAGGGAGATACAGTTAATAAGGGACAGGTGATCGCGAAATTAACCATGCCTGCTTTCGGACAGGATCCTAAAACGCGCGAGAAGGCATCCGCCGATGACATCCTATCCAGTCTTGACGGGTATGTCGTTGATGTGTCTGTCGCGGAAGGAAGCGTCACAGTCCCCGGTGCTCCGGTCTGCCGTGTATTGAAAAAACCGGGGGAAGAAAACGACACCGTGATATGCTATGTTCCTGTTTCAGAGGGACGCAGGATAGAGAAGGGCATGAAAGCGCAGGTATATCCTTCTACGGTGAACCGGCAGGAATACGGACACATCGCTGCCGTGGTTTCAAAGGTGGACGAATATGTCACTTCGCAGGAGGATATCAGAAATACCCTTGCGGACCAATCGCTTGTGGAGGTTTTTTCCGCCGCCGGCCCCGTCGTCTGCGTGGAATGTGAGTTTGAAAAGGATCCTTCCGCCGCAGGCGGATATAAATGGTCGAGTAAAAAAGGCGGATCGGTTACGCTCGATCCGGGAACACTGGTGACCGTTGATATTGTAACAGAGGAAAAAGAGCCGATCACAATGCTTATCCCGTTCTTGCGGGAAAAGATGTCCGGGACGGAGCGCGGAAGGATCGGCGGATGAACAGAAACTATGCCAAAACGCCCACTGTATTTCAGATGGAGACCACAGAATGCGGAGCGGCATCCCTTGCGATGATCATGGGCTATTACGGAAGGACCGTGCCGCTTGAACAGATGCGGATAGAGACCGGCGTTTCAAGGGACGGATGCAGCGCGAAAAACCTGATCCTTGCCGCGCAGAAATTCGGGTTGGAAGCACATGGCTACCGAAAGGATCTGGAAGGTCTGCTTACGATGCCGGTACCTGCGATCATTCACTGGAATTTCAATCATTTTGTGGTATGGGAGGGCAGACGCGGAAAATACTGTTATATCAACGATCCGAATACCGGCAGACGGAGAATGACCGTTGAGGATCTGGATGTGTGCTTTACGGGGATCGTTCTGACCTTTAAGCCTGCCGGAGCCTTTGAAAAGACGAAAAACAAAAATACCCTGTTTTCCTTTGCGGCCAAACGGCTTACGGGCCAGTACCGTGCGCTGGCGGCGCTTGTTATCACGGGGCTGTTCCTCGTGATCCCGGGACTTCTGACCCCGGTTTTTACGCAGGTTTTCATTGACGATATTTTTCTTTCGGGAAACTTCGACTGGCTGGGTACGCTGATCGCCGTGATGGCGGGAACGGTGCTGCTTCAGGCCTTTCTCACGTTCTATCGCGGCAGGCTCCTGTTACTGCTGCAGAGAAAGCTGACGCTTTTAAGCACCCACGGGATGCTCACGCATATGTTCCGGCTCCCGGCTAATTTTTTTGAGCAGCGTTACGCGGGGGATCTGTCCCAGCGCGTGACGAATAACAAAAATGTCAGCGAATTTCTTACCGGCGATCTTGCGCAGACGGCGCTTAACTGTTTTACGGCTGTTTTTTACCTTATTCTGTTAATGCTTTACTCCCCGCTTCTTACCCTGATCGGAGTGGTCTGCATTTTTGCGGAGCTTCTGCTCATGTATGTCATGTCGGGACGTATGAAGGAATACAGCCAGAAGACGCAGCAGGAAACGGGCAAGCTGACGGGAAATCTGTTCTCGGGACTGTCCATTACATCAACCCTGAAGGCAGCCGGAACGGAGAATGCGTTTGTCGGCAGGCTTTTAGGCAATTATGCCGTTTGCATCACGCTGCAGGAGGAGATGGGAGCGAGACAGGAACTGATCAACGCGATCCCGGAGGTATTTGAGAAGCTTCTTATGATCCTGTCCCTGACCGTGGGTGGCCTGCAGATCATCAAAGGGAATATGACAGCGGGTATGCTGATCGGCTATACGGGACTGTTGACGGCTTTTGTCACACCGATCAACGAGCTGACCGCGTTCCTGCAGCGCATCCAGACGGCGAAGGCCGATATGGCCCGCGTCGAGGATATCATGCGCTATCAGGAGGATGCCAGGTATGAGGTTGCCGATTACGCGGACGGGGCAGACGGAAAGCTCGACGGAAAGGTGGAACTGAAAAATGTATCTTTCGGATACAATCTTTTAGAGCCCCCTTTGGTGACGGATTTTTCCTTTATGCTTCCGGCAGGGAGCTCGATTGCGTTTGTCGGAGCCTCCGGGAGCGGGAAATCCACTGTGTCCAAGATCTGCTCGGGACTGTATGCGCCCTGGAACGGGCAGGTACTGGTTGACGGTATCCCGATGAAAAAGATAAAGCCCGAGGTGATTGCCGCGAGCGTAGCGACTGTCAGCCAGAACATCACGCTGTTTTCCGGTACGGTAAGAGAGAATCTTACCCTTTGGAACCGTTATATAGATGACGATGATATGATACGGGCCGCCAAGGATGCCTGCATTCACGACGATATCAACGCAAAGCCCGGCGCCTATGATTTTATGCTTACGGAAAACGGTACAAATCTTTCCGGCGGACAGAGACAAAGACTGGAGATCGCAAGAGCGCTCATCCTTTCGCCGTCTGTTCTGATCATGGATGAGGCGACCTCGGCGCTTGACCCGATCGTTGAAAAGCAGATCCTTGACAATATCAAAAGAAGGGGCTGTACCTGCATCATCGTGGCGCACCGCCTCTCGGCCATCCGGGACTGTGACGAGATCCTCGTAATGGACGGGGGGAAGATCATACAGCGGGGAACGCATGAAGAGCTTGCCGGGGTTCCCGGTCATTATCAGAGATTGATCAGGAATATATAGCATTGGCGCGATGGAAACGGTAAATATCAAAGGCGGAGAGATCATACATACGGAAGGAAACCGGACGGCCTACGAGGTCGTTTCGGGGGAGGTGCTTGCTTACATCGTCCCTGTGAAGGGCGGTGAGCCGGGCAGGAGACTGTATCTGGGCAGCTTTATGGCAGGCAGCCGCATTCCGGGCTTCCAGCATTCTTCCGACATATACGGCTGCTTTGAGATCGTGCTCGGGACAGTGGGGGAAGCGGAGCTTCTGGTGCTTCCCGGTCAGACGGACGACAGATTATTGTATGCCTTTGCCGCCCGCACAAGGCTTCCGATGCCCGGAAAAAAGAGCCCGGATACGGGCGAAACCGGAAAGCTCAGTGAAAACGTATACGAGCAGTTTGAGGAAGCGCTGATCGAAAAATACAATCGAAACGAGGTAAAGCAGGACGGCTATATATATGCCGCGATCCGGGAGAAGGAATATACCAGGGAGCAGACACTGCGCACTGTTTTAAACGCTTTTTCCAGACATGGGGTCTATAAAGGATTTCAGATCCGGGAAACGGGAAATGCCCTGTATGACGCGGTGGCGGTTTTATGCCAGGCAGAAAAGATAGACCTATCCCCCCTTGAAAAGATCGAGGAGAGTAACGGCCGCCGGTTCGATATCCATGACATGGCAAGGGTATCCCGTTTTGCGGTCCGGCAAGTGGCACTGGAGGAACGGTGGTTTCGGCATGACTGCGGCAGCTTCTTAGCGTTTGCCGGGGACAGGAAGCATCCGGTGGCTCTCCTGCCAAAGGGGCCAAGCAGGTATGTCCTGTTTGATCCGAAAAGAGGAACATATGAAAAGGTTACGAGGGAGATGGCGGAAACGCTGATGCCGACGGCATACATGCTGTACCGTCCCTTTCCCGACAGAGCCATATCGGCAGGAGATCTGGTATCCTTTGGCCTGCAGAAGGTTTATTCCTCCGATATCGTCCGTCTGGTTATGATGTCGGTTTTCGGGGTTCTGATCGGGATGCTGATTCCCTATATCAACGAGCAGGCGTATGACAGATTTATCCCCTTAGGCGATGCCCCGGGCTTTATCCGTCTGAGCGGCCTTCTTTTAGCGTGCGCCCTGGGCGGTCTTTCCTTTTCGATCGTAAAGAATCTGTCGGTTTTCAGGTCGTTAAACACGATGAAGTACGCGGTACAGTCCGCGGTCTTTGACAGGCTGTTCAAGCTTCCGGAGAGCTTTTACCGGGAGTATGACGCGGCGATGCTCGGGATCAGAGCTATGGAGGTGACGAACATTTTTTCCGTCCTGGCTTCGGGCCTTGTCAATACCGCCCTGTCGGTTTTGTTCTCTCTTTTATATCTGTTTCAGATGTTTTCCTACGCGGCGGATATGGCGCTTTCCGCGCTTATCCTGATGGCGGGCGTCATAGCCATAGTCAGCTGGATCGGCTTAATGCACAGAAAGGTCTTAAGGACCATGCCGGTGGAAATGGGAGAGGAAGATTCCGCCATGTTCCAGTTTGTTAAGGGGATCTCAAAACTCCGGATGGCCGGGGCAGAGGACCGGGCCCTTGACCGATACATGGATAAGCTTGTGAGGAGCACTCAGTTTTCGGGAGCGGGGAAAAAACTACACAATGTCATCAAGGCTCTGACAGCCGGCCTTCCGACGGTGTTTTCCATGGTCTTTTACTGGCTGGCGGGCCGTCATAACACCGGGCTGTCAATCGGCGCGTTTTCGGCCTTCTGCGCATCGTTTGGCGCTTTTTCCGCCGCTGCTTTTACGCTGTTGGAAAGCTGTCTTGATCTTAACGAGATCAGGATTTCCTATGGATATGCAAGGCCCATCCTGGAAACACTGCCGGAGATATCCGATGATGTCGGGATGCCGGAAGAGCTGACAGGGGAGATTGAGATCAGCAGCATTACCTTCGCGTACGATAAGACGCAGGAACCTGTGCTGAAGGATCTGAGCCTTCATGTAAAGCCGGGCGAGTATGTCGGGATCGTCGGTCCCTCGGGCTGCGGCAAGTCAACGCTCCTAAAGCTGCTGCTTGGCTTTGAGAAGCCTCAGATAGGCCGGATCTATTATGACAATCAGGAGCTGGACGGACTCGACAAACGGGAGCTGAGAAAAAAACTCGGGGTCGTATTACAGGACGGCGGACTGATCTCGGGCAGTATTTATGAGAACATTACGATCACGTCGCCCGGTGTTAAGAAAGAGCGGGTGGAAGAGACTGTACGGGATGTCGGCCTCGAGGAGGACATCCGGAATATGCCCATGGGACTTCATACGATCGTATCAGAGGAAGCGGAGACGATCTCCGGCGGCCAGAAGCAGCGGATCCTGATCGCGCGCGCGATGGCCGCAAGGCCTAAGATCATCTTCCTTGATGAGGCGACAAGTGCCCTGGATAACGCAGCCCAGGCGCAGGTTGTAGAGACACTGGAAAGACTTCAGGCTACGAAGGTTGTGATCGCCCACCGCCTGTCAACCGTTGTAAACTGTGACCGTATTATCGTGATGGATCACGGCTCCATAAAAGAGGAGGGGACTTATAAAGAGCTTATGGCAAGAAAGGGGATGTTTTATGAACTTGCAATCCGACAGATCTCATAACGGCTCACTGTCTTTTGAAGAGATATATGAGCAGTATTATGAGAAGGTTTTCAACTTCGTGTATATGCGGCTTCTGCACAGAGAGGACGCGGAGGACGTTACGGAGGATACCTTTGTCAAGGCAATGGCGGCTTATGAAAGCTACAATCCGGAAAAGGCGTCTTATATGACATGGCTTTGCACGATCGCAAGGAACAGTATGATCGACCATATCCGAAAGGCTCACCGGGATAAGATCATACCGTTTGATGAAACCTTTGACAAAGGCGAGATGGATCATGAACTGGAGAGCCTTACAGACGATACGCAAAAAAGAGTCTTTGAGATCTTTTCCCATCTCAGGCAGGAGGAGCGTGAGCTTCTTTCCCTGCGCTACGGCATGGAACTGGGATATCAGGACATAGCAAAACTCCTTGGGATAGAACCCAAGGCGGCGGCCAAGCGCGTCGAGAGGCTGCTCAAAAAATGCAGAGAAATTGGCGGAAATGATTCGGTCTGAAAAACAGACCGAATCGGCATGAACAGGTTCATGCCTAAGCGCACAATTTGCATGCAAATTGGCGCAGATAAGGAGAATGGAAAGCATGACGGTTACGAAGGAACAGGACGGAAGTAAGCTTACCGTATATATCGAGGGAAAGCTGGACGCGGTCACCTCACCGGTGCTTGAAAAAGAACTGAGCGATCTGTCCGGTGTCGAGGATCTGACGTTTGATCTGAAGGATATGCCCTATACTTCATCAGCGGGACTTCGCGTCCTCTTAAACTGCCAGAGGATCATGGATGACCAGGGCAGCATGGTGATCATCCACGCGAATGAGGATGTTATGGATATCTTCCGGGAAACGGGATTTAACAAGATCCTTGATATAGAGGATTAATGTTGACAGGTCAAAAGATCTGATGAGTGATCGGGATGAAAAAGAAACGTTTATCACAAATTCTATATCGCGGATTGCTCAGGGTAATGCTGATCGCGTTCCTGGCCTCCCTGATCGGTGCTTTCGCCGTACAGAAGATTTATCAGCAGATCTATACATGGTCCCTGACGGAGGCGTACCTGAATGATGTGACGGAAGCGATGGATTCGGAGTTTGATACGTCATTATATGTCTATACCACTCATTTGATGGGCTATTTTGAGGAGAACAGGGAGTATTTTTTTAACAACGATAACCTTGAAAATTATGTCGGCAGAGATCACATTTATGATGAGATCAATCTGATAGATGAAAACGGTATTATCGCTTATTCGTCGAATCCTGACTATATCGGCTATGATATGGACTCCGGGGAACAGTCACGTGAATTCCTGTGTCTTCTGCACGGAACGGATTATTATATACAGGATCTGAAGGAGATTTCTTATGATAAAAGCATCGCCATGAAGTATATAGGCGTTGCCTATGATGGCGGCGGCGGATTTCTGCAGGCGGGAATAGAACGGGATCATTACTGTTTGCTGAAAGAGGAAATGATGGTGGATACCGTGGCGGAGCACCGGGTCGGTATCACAGGATTTGCGCTGGTCTGCGACATGGATCGGAAAATTGTGGCCAGCACGAAGGATGAATATAACGGACAGATTATTGAAGATATAAATCTCCTGCCGGAAACGGAAGGAGAGTATGAAAAAACCGTACAGAATATTTTTGGCCGGAAATGCTATATCCTGGCAGAGAAGAGACCGGATTACTATGTATTATGCTGTTTGCCGGAATCAGAGGCGGAGCGCTCGGGCCTGATCAACATTATTCTTACCGCGGCCATGTTCGTACTGATCCTTGTGTGTGTGCTGATCGGGCTGACAGTATTGGTAAGGAAGCATGTCCTCCGGGGCGTGGAGGACATTCTGGGCTCTCTGAAAAAGATCACTTCCGGGGATCTTGACGAACGTGCCGATTTCAGGGATTCATCGGAGCTTGATGAGTTATCCGACGGTATCAACTTTACGGTCGATCGTTTGAAAGAACTGATAAAAGAAGCCGAGGAGCGGATCGACGCGGAGCTTTCTCTGGCCGCAAAGATCCAGAATTCGTTCATCCCTCATCAGTTCCCGCCCTTTCCCGACAGGGATGAATTCGAGCTGTATGCCGCCATGGTTCCCGCAAAGGAAGTCGGGGGCGATTTCTATGATTTCTTCCTCATAGACGAGGATCATCTGGCACTGGTGATAGCCGATGTATCGGGGAAGGGAATACCGGCGGCCCTGTTTATGGTCATGACAAAGGACAAGCTCAGGCACAGCGTTCAGAAATACGGGACGGATACGGCGGCGGCTGTGAGGGAGGTCAATCTGGAGCTTTGCCGGGAAAATGACGCGGGGCTCTTTGTGACGGTCTGGCTCGGGGTTGTCACGATCTCAACCGGCCATGTCGACTATGTGGATGCCGGGCACGAATATCCGGCGATCTGCAGGAGGGGACAGGAGTTCACGGCGGATGAGGATGTACACTGCGCGCCGGTGGCCGCCAGAAAAAAGACTGAATTCGAGGCCGGTTCTTTTGAACTGGGTGTAGGAGATGTACTGTATCTGTACACCGACGGCGTGACCGAGGCCAATGATCCGGCGGGAGAGATGTTCCGAAGAGGCAGGATGCTTAAGGCGCTGAATGATACAAAGGATTCCCCGGTGGAGCTGATCGATGCGGCGGTAAGAAAAGCCATCTCGGAATTCATTCAGGATACCCCGCAGTTTGATGATACGACAACGATGGTATTTCGGTACCGGGGAAAGACCGAAGCGGACGGATCAATCGTAAAACCAAATGAGAACGAGTGGTTTGATACGCTGTTTACATAGGGAAAAGATATTATGGAAGGAACGGATATCCGCTGGGATAACGAAAAGAATACGTTATATGTCACGTTTGCGGGCCGTATCGATTCGCTGACGACGCAGGGGCTTGACAGAAAAATATCCTTTGCCCTGGAGGGGCATGTCAATCCGTCCTGTGTCGTGGATGCGGAAAAGCTCGGCTATATATCGAGCGCGGGCATACGGATCCTGATCGGTCTTGCCGGACAGTGCAGGGATATGAAGATCGTCGGGGTCTCCATGGACGTATATGATATTTTTTCCATGACAGGCTTAACAAATCTGGTCAGCGTGGAGCGGAGGATCAGAAAGATCAGACAGCCGGTTCCGGGCATGCTTTTAAGCAGGGAAAAGGAAGCGGATATCTACCGGGATACGGAAGACCTCGTCATAAAGATCTTTCATCCGGAGATTTCCCTGGAAGAGGTGCAGCGCAGATGGAAGCTGTCCAATGTGGCGACCTCCCACGGGATACCGTCGCCGATCGCCTTTGAGGTTGTTTCCTGCAACGGCAGCTACGGCATCATATATGAAAAAATGCACGGACGCACCCTTGACGAACTGTGGCGGGAACGGCCGGATGATATGGAGGATGAGATAAGACTGTTTTCGGAGCTTATGACCCGGATGCACCATTGTCAGATCAGAGAGCAGGAGCTGCCGGACATAGCGGAGCGTACGTTAAGGGAGATAGAAAGGACAAAGATCTTAGCGGAGGATGAAAAGCGGTTCATGAAGCATCTGATCGGCTCTCTCGGACGGAAGGATATTTTTGTCTGCGGCAATCTCCGCCTGAACAATGTGCTGCTTCAGGACGGCCGGCTGATGATCCTTGATCTGACCCGCGCGGGCCGCGGAAACCCGGTTCTTGATCTGCAGTTTACCGCCTCCGCCATGTGCGAGGACGGGCACGCCGCGTTCTGGAAGCGTCTTTTTGCCAGATATGCCGGAAAGCTTGCGCCGGAAAGACGTTACATCCTGGAGAGCGCGTTGGATCCGGGGATCAGACCCTGGTGGAAATGACCAATATACAGGAAACAAACAAAAACAGGTCAGATCCTTCTTTTGGATTCTGACCTGTTCGTGTCGAAAAATGTACTTTATCCGTTCAGCTGCTTATCAAAATCCTGTGCGTCCTCAAGTCTGTCGAATGTCCCGTGCAGTTCACCGGTGCAGTCGTCATAGACGTTATAATCTCCGTCGGGAAGCTGCTCGATCCTTCCGCCGCTTACCTGCTCCAGGGCTTCTTCTGTCATTTTCTTTTCATTTAAATCCTTCATTGTATTCTCCTTTCATTTGAAGAGCCGTTTTCCGAACGAACCAAAGAACCGGCTCTTCATTCGTTGGCTTTTTTCTTGTTTCACTTCTTTATACGCATGAAGTTTATAAATGGCGACAGAAAATTTTAAAAACTTGTAAACTTGTAACTGATACTTTTTTTCTCTATAATGAAATAAATTGATATTTTTTCGCTTTTTTCCTCAAAATTTGTCACATTTTTAAATTTGATGCGTATAAATTAGTGAAACACAGGTTCATGCCTAAGCGCACGATCCGCGAGCGGATCGGCGCAGAGAGAGGAAATGATTCGGTCTGCGGGCAGACCGAATCGGCATGAACAGGTTCATGCCTAAGCGCACGATCCGCAAGCGGATCGGCGCAGAGAGAGGTTTCATTATGAAGAAAAGAATCGGTTACTATCATAAGTACATCGCCCTTATGCTTGCGGTTCTCCTGACATTTCAGACTTTTTCCGCGGTGCCTGCCTGTGCGGCTGACATCGCGCAGGATGAGCAGACGGCCGTTTCGGAAACCGTTCCGGATCCCAATACGGAAATACCGGATCAGACAGGGGGTTCCGAAACAGCGCCGGGCAGTGAAGAGGCGCCGGCGCAGGAGTCGATGCCGTCAGAGGGGAAGGATGAGGAAGCCGCTCCGCAGGACACCACGGAAGAAGAGGCGATTCCGGTAGAAGAGGTGATCCCGCAGGAAAACGCCTCCCCGGATCCTGCTGCCGAAGAAACGGTGCCGGAAGAGAAGGCGTCGGAAGAGAAGCTGCCGGAAGAAGGGAATGGCAGCGGTACCTTTGATGCGGAAGGAACCGCTGTTTTCCGGGAAGAAGCCGCAGAGGTGACAGAGGCAGCAGAGACAGAGCAGACGGTGGATGCCGATCTTCTGTCCGCGGGAGAGAGCAACGCGGATGCCACGCTGGCTGTTGCCGATGTGACGGTCATGGCGTATATGGTGGGAAGCAATCTCGAAGGGGACAGTATGGCCGCCACGCTCGATATCTGCGAGATCATGGAAGGTATTTCGATTTCCCAGTCAAGCGGCAAGGACGTTCATTTCATCATTGAGACCGGAGGCGTGGATACCGATAAGAAAAACAGATCCCGGGCAGATATCATAGCAGACGGCAAAAAAAATATCGAAACCAACTATCCGAATAAAAAGGACGCATATACGACGCGGTATACGAAGATAACCACGGGCAATAACAAGATCTCCTGGCTTAAGAACGAACGCTGGGAGGTATACGCGGATGAACTGAAGAAGGCGGCAAAAATCCAGCCTTCCGACGCAGACCGCTACATGACAGTGGCAAATAGTGAAAACGTACAGCCGGAGCTTGCGGAGTTTATCCAAAAGACAAGGGAACAATATCCGGCCAGGCAATATATGCTTATCTTATGGGATCACGGCGGCGGCCCTGCGGGAGGATTGGGCCATGATGAACGGGATCCGAATGAATCCACCTTCCAGGCATGGCATATTGCGCCGACTCTGGAGAAGGCCGGCATTAAGAACGGCGAAAAGTTTGCCTATGTCAATTATGACGCCTGTCTGATGGGGAATCTGGAGAATGCTTTGGTCTGGGCCCCGTACGCGCATTACTACTGCGGTTCGGAGGATTTAGAGCCCGGTGACGGGGATTTTTACGAGAACTGGGTATCGCTCCTGTATCAGGAAACGGACAAGCCCGAGGTTGATTTTTCGAATGAAACTCAGGTGGCAAACGTGATGCAGCGGATCGGTGAGAAAAACGTTGATGACTTCTATACCTGGTATGATGAGGTAAAGGACAGAGGGACAAAGTCGCTGATCAAGCTGAGTGAATCCTCATCGCTTTCGACTGCCCTTTCCGCCTACGCAAAGAGGTTGAGCGAGCTTTTTGAAGTGGATCCCTTGGAAGCTTATTATGGCACTTACTGCTTAAGAAACCGCACGCAGGATTTCGGCGGACGTGATTTCGGGATCATGGATCTGCGTGATTTTGTCACCAATATGGATGAGCGCTTTACCGC
This sequence comes from Lachnospiraceae bacterium, assembly GCA_024698885.1. Classification (GTDB taxonomy): domain Bacteria; phylum Bacillota; class Clostridia; order Lachnospirales; family Lachnospiraceae; genus UBA2868. The sequence continues at coordinate 24,997 of JAILQQ010000039.1, forward strand.
TGTCATCAATCAGGAACTGGCGAATAACAGCGAGATAAAAACAGCGGTCTTAAATTTTAAAAACGCGGGAAATGAACTGCTGACCGCCATGGGAAAGGCTGTTGTAAAGCACAGGGAGACGACGGAATATGATCTCTATAAAATGGGCGGACTTACGGTATATCTGCCATATCTTACCGCGCCTGAGAGAATAGAGGAATATTTTACCGGCTACAGCTCGATCCAGGCAACGGACGGGATAAAGGATTACCGGAATTTTGTCGGCACCTTCTGCGCGATACAGGAGGCCGGGAAGCTTGTTAAGGATAATAACAAAGGGCAGGATGCGATAGCTGCGGCGCTTTCAGCCGCTCTGAAAAAATACGGCGTAACGCAAAGCAGTTCTCTGAGCAGGGTTTCGGGCGAGATCACGGGCCACCGCCTCCAGAAGGAGGGCATGAAGATCCATAAGGACAGTAAAACCAACAAGTATTATTATTCCCGGCGCAATTTCAAGCTGGTCTATGAGGCGTATCAGGGGCCGAAGATCGATATGAACGGAAAAACCCATTATCTCGGCTATCTGGCGGCAGGCGCCTTTACGGTCAATGGGGATCTCGAGAGTCAGGAGCTGACCAATTACGGGGAAAAGAAATGGTTTGGTTTTAAGACTGCCGATAATAAATATGTTCCTGTGGCAGTCTGCCGCATAGATTCAGGATATACGGACACCGAAAAGAAAGTGCCGGGCGATCCCTTTTCGACAAAGACTTATCTGGAGGTGCCGGTTTTATATGAGGGCAAGCTGAGCCTGTTAGACGTGGAATTTGCGCAGAACAGCAGCGAAGGAAGCATTCTCGGGTTGTGGCCCTTTGACTTTGCCAGCAGGACCTACGGCCGTTATATCAAGGCCGATGAGCTCAAAAATAAAAAGATCACGCCGCTTGCGGATGTTCCGAATGAACTGGAGGGTGAGATCGAAAATGTATATGATAAGGATAACCCGGCGGGATCGTGTGGCTTCGGCATAGACATTACCGTTACTGACAGTACGAAGCTGTCAAGAGGGATCACACTGTGCGCCGGAGGAACGAATACCCTGGCGATCAGCGGGACCATGGAAATGCGGTATTTCATGCGGGATATGTTCGGCGCGCTGTATCCCTTTGAGACCCTGAAGGAAACCGTTGAGGGATCGCTCATAACCAGGGACGACCAGAAACCGAAGGGCTCTTCCCTGTCTACCGGCGATATCGGCATGAAGCTTACGGGCCAGAAAGGCGAGACCTACAACGATTCTGAGTATGGCAAGCAGCTGCCCTTATATTACTATGATGTTAACGGCAATAAGGTACCTCTTACCGAAATAGACGGCGAATATTACGAAGAGGATAAAAGCGGACAGGGGCAGGCAAACAGTGCTGCAGACGGTCTTAGCCTTGCATCCGCAGCTTCCGAAAAACGCTACAAAAAGTTTATCCTGCAAAAGGATACCAAAATATACGCCGAGGCAGATCAGATCACCATCGGTAATTTTACTAAGATAGACGGCGCGACGGAAGACCTGGAAAAATACTTTACACTGAAAAACGGCGTACTGGAGATCCTGATCCGGGTAGCGGATGTCCCGGGAGAGGGGCAGGGACAGTTTGTCAATAAGAGCAAGCCCTATGCCAAACAGGCCATGCTCTGTGATATCAAGCCCGTGACCTATACCGGGAAAAATCTCCTCACGACGCAGTCAACCGCAAACGGCTCCAAGGTGATCGACCTGGTCCTCTATGATGAGGACGGAAAAAGTATCCTCAGAGAGGGCATCGATTACAGCGTTTCATATAAAAACAACAAAAATGCGGCGGATATGACCCAGTCGAGGAATGTGCCTACGCTTACGATCAAGGGGAAGGGCGACTACGCAGGCATGAAGTATGTCGCGAAATATACGATTCAAAAGGCGTCGATGTCCGACGTGACGCTGACGTTTGAAAGACATTTTGTTCCGCTTTCCGCAAAGGGTCTCTCTCTGACGGCCACGGCGGTAACGCCGGCCGGTGCCAAGATTCCCTCGGGCAATATTAAGCTTCACTACTATGACCTGGATGGGAATGAGATCAGTCAGCAGAAGTTCGCGGATGCCTACCGCACCGGGCAGGCAATGATCCCGTTTACCGTAAAGGCGGAAGCCCTTTCCAAGGCGAAGAATTTTGAGACCGGAAGCTTTAGCGCCGCGTATCCCGCCAATGATGTATTATATGCCTTTCCGAAGTCAAAGGGCAGCTTCAGCGTCAGTCTGTATGCCAATAAGGTGAACCTGAATGATCAGGTATCGGGATACAGCTTCTTTACGCAGAATTTTAAAAAAGCCGTGATCGGAAAGACGGCGCTTGGTATCGGGGACCTGCAGTTTTACGGCGTATATACGGACAGCAAGTTTATAAACCCGGTGGAAAACGATATGCTCACCAATGCGGGAACATGTTATATCGCCGTATCCCTGAATCCGGCAAACCAGAAGCTCTACGGCAATTACTCGGTACGGGCGTTAAAGGTAAGCGTATCGGGCGGGAAAAAGCTTAAAAAAAGCAATGTTTCGATGGAGGCGTCCGCTTACCCGGTCAGGCTGGATCAGCTGGCGGAAACGCCGATACCGGTAACGCTAAAGTTTTCCGACAGCTTTAACTGGGACAGGCTTACCCTTACTTGTTCGACCAGGAACGGCGGCAGTATTGTGAAAACGATCAAGGTCTCCGACCTGAAGGATAAAAAGCTCACCCTGAGTAATATCGATAACAGCGCCCCCGGCACGTATACGATCCAGATCAAGGGCGCGGGGCGCAGTACCGGAAGCCTGAAGCTGACCTATAAGATCAGAAGATGAAAAAAATTTCCGAAAAACCTGTCGCATTTTTGGATCCAATCCGTATATATAGTTATAAGAGATCCCGATATTGACAGAGACAGGAGGCGATAAACCATGACGACGGATAATAAAAAAGGGCTTTTTAAGCAGGACGGCAGCGATGAAGAGCTGCGAAAGAACGGTAAGAACACAGAAAAGGCAACAGACGACGAACTGGACCCGGCTGAGCTTTCGGATATCCGGGGTGGCAGGCTCAATCTGCCGAACAGGGAAAAGTGACAGGTAAGCACTATGGGAAATGATGATCTGGAAATGGAAAAATTACTGCGGGAGGTTGATTTCACGCAGGGAAGCGATCACAAGGAATTGCTTCGGGAAAAATTGTTCGGAAAGAAGCACGGGGAGTCTTTCTCTGATGAGCTCAGTCTGGACGAGCTGAAAAACGTAAAGGCCGCCCGTAAGGACAACTTTCAAACTTTCAAATGAAAAAGGAGGAGAAAAAATGGAAAGAGAAATGAAAGATCTGTTGAAGAACGCAAAGATGAGTGACAAGACGGTAAAGGGTATGCAGAAGCTCAGTGATGATGAGCTTAAAGAAGTATCGGGCGGTTTCATTGAGGATGAAGGATATGCCGCGGGCCATGAGGTCCACTGCCCGAATTGCCAGGCGGATACAAAGAGCAGCTTTATCACCTACATTGCAAGCGATGAGCTTAAGCTCGACGGTTATGAGTGCCAGAATCCGGCCTGCAGGTTTGTCTTCGGCGTAGACTATCTGGGGAGATACTGGTGGTAAGAACAGTGGACGACACAAGCCAAAGGGTTCTGAACAGATCCGGATCACTTTTATCTTGGCTATGAGGTGCAGAGAGGGACTGTTTCCGATATGAGGCAGTCCCTTTCGTTCATGTTTGCCGGTCGCATTTTGGGATACTGAACGTATAATATGGCAAAGGGCAGCAGAACCAACAGCTTTTCATTTACCAATTATTTATGGAGGACAAAACGATGAGAGACAACAGCATGAAAGCGCGTATCAGAAAATGGATCGTTTTTTGCATTGCCATCGGCCTGACCGGCGGACTTCTTGCCGGCTGCGGACGCGACAAGGAGGACCGTTCGCTGCAGGATACGGAGCAGGAAGCAGAGCTCTATGACTGGCCGGACGAAGAGCAGGCGGCAGAGCCGGAGGAGAAAGTGCAGGAAGAACAGCCGGAAACCGGCTCAGAGCAGGAAAACCGCAGTGCCGGGAAAAAAGACGGCACCTGGACTGTCATGGTCTATATGTGCGGGACGGATCTGGAAAGTATGGGAGCCTGCGCCTCGGAGAATCTGTTGGAGATGATGTTTGCCGAAAAGACAGATCAGGTGAACGTTCTCGTGCAGACCGGCGGCTGTTCGCAGTGGTACATCAATGAGGATGCCGATCAAATGGAACAGTTCCCGGGGATCAAAACGGATGTGTTAGGCCGTTACCGTGTTGTCAATGAGGATATCATTCTCGAGGATACGGAAACCCTTGCTTCCATGGGTGATCCGGAGACGCTGAAGGAATTTATCCTTTGGGGTTCCGAGAGCTTTCCGGCGGACAAATATATGCTGATCTTTTGGGATCACGGCGGCGGATCCATGGGCGGCGTCTGCGCGGATGAGCTTTATGAGGGAGAAACGCTGTCCCTCAAGGATATTAAGGAAGCGGTCAGCGAAGCGGATATTCCGCTGGAAGCGGTGGGATTTGACGCCTGCCTGATGGCAACGTTAGAAACGGCAGAGTCCATTCAGGGTTACGCTCATTATATGATCGCTTCAGAAGAGACGGAACCCGGCGGCGGATGGGATTACGAGGATTTCCTCAGTTATCTGTGCGAGTCTCCGGGAATGGGCGGAGATGAGCTCGGGCAGCGGATCGCGGACGGATTCATGGCAAAATGCGCTTATTCGGACGAAGAGGATACGTGCACGCTGTCCGTGACGGATCTGACAAGGATCCCGGCCCTTTCGGCAGCATACCGTGCCTTATCGGGAGAGTTCCTGCTTTCCACGACGGATTCGGAGAGCTTTACCGCTGTCTACCAGGGTGCGGCGAGAGCCGTAAACTACGGCGGCAATACGGAGGCGGAAGGTTTTACGAACATGGTGGATCTCGGCGACCTGGTCGACCAGACAGGAGATCTGTTAAACCTGAATGCCGCGGCTGTGGAGGGAGCGCTTCATGACGCCGTGAAATATGAGATCCACGGGGATAACCGAAAGGGCTCTCACGGCCTTTCCGTATTCTATCCCTTAGGCCTTGACGAAGATACCGTCGGAACCTATGCACAGATCACGGATAACACGACTTTCCTTGAATACACCAATATCCTGATCGGCGACTTCGACAGCGCAGAGTGGGAAGAAAAATGGGAAAAAGCCTGGGAAGAGGCCTACGGGGAGACAAAACCGGAAGAAGGAAAATACGACAGCCTGTTTAACGAGGGCCAGACCCCCATTACGGAATATGTGCCGCAGGAGGAGCCGGAGGAGTTTTATGAAGCCTTAAGTGATCTGGATCCGATAAACGAGCAGGATTATAAGGTTGAATTTACCGAGAGGATCAATGATAACGGATATCATCAGCTCAAGATCACTTCCGGCCTTGACGTCGTATCGGAGGTCAGCTTCGAACTGTATTATGAAGTCCCGGAAACCGGAGAGTTCATGTATCTGGGCTCTGACAACGACCTGAACGCCAATTGGGACACCGGTGTGTTTACGGATAATTTCGAGGGCTCCTGGATCACCATCGGGGACGAATTTGTTTACGCGGAACTGATCGAGCAGAATGAGGAATACAGTCTTTACTCGGTTCCCGCTTTGGTAAACGGCAAGGAAAAGCATTTAAAAGCCGTTTATGACTATGAAAAAGGGAAATTCCGTATTCTCGGCATGAGGGACGGTATCGACGAGTCAACCGGACAGTGCGGCCGTGATGAGAAGCTGCGGGACGGTGACAGGATCGAGTTTCTGTTCTATGTCTATGATCCGGAATCCGATAATGAGGAAATGGTTACCGCAGGGGAGATCGAGTGGAGAAACAATACAAAAATGGAAGACACCTATATGGATGACGACCGGTTCCTGTATATATTCAGGGTGAAGGATGTATTCGGCAACGTTTATTACGGCGACCCTGTTTATATGGAGATCATTGACGGTGAGATTTCGGTTTATGAACCGTAAGGAGAGCTTATGAAAAAAAAGATCATTGCATTAATTCTGTCGTTTTCAATCGCGCTTCCGGCACAGGCTTTTGCGGCCATGGAGACCATGCCGACGGTATCGCAGGAGATGCTTGCGCCCTCTTACTGGATAAAGGATGACGCGCAAGCGCAGACGATCCTCGCGGACAGCGATACGGTCAGGCGGCTTAATGCGTCCTTCCTTTCCTGCCCCGATTGCAAGATGAACGATCTGGCCTCGGCGGAGGGAACCTATGACGGCGAAAACGCAAACTTACGCCGATGGAAAGCGACGATGTCGGAGCTTTCCGGCTTTCTTGACGGAAAGCATTATGATGAAGAGGGAAATATCCTGCAGGGCAGATCCGCTTTTGAGATCCTGAAGAACCTCGAGGACCCGTACGCGTCCGCCGAGGAGGAGATACAGTATGGTATCTGTGTTGCGCGCACGGATGTCAGAGCTTATCCGACGGATATCATCATTGCCGATGATCCCGGCGATAATGATTTTGACAACGTGCAGATCGCAGGCCTCAGGGTGGGGGAACCGGTCACGGTACTTGCAACTTCCGCCGACGGAGGATATTATTATTGTAATACCACCTGCGTATCCGGGTGGATCCCCTCGAAGGATATCGCGCTCTGCAAAAACAAGGAGGAATGGTTTGGCGCCTGGGATTTTGCGGAGGATCAGGTCATGGTGGTGACGTCTTCCAAGGTAAGGCTTGAGGAATCCAATACCAGTCCGGAGATTTCAGAGCTGATGCTCACGATGGGGACGGTGCTTGAAAAGGTAAAGCCTTCGGAAGCCGACGGGATGATCACCAACCGGTCCCTGTATTATAACTATCCCGTATGGATCCCTGTCAGGAACGCGAGAGGGATGTATGAAAGAAGGCAGGCCCTGATCTCGGCGCACCACGGTGTGAGCGACGGATTTCTGCCGCTTACGCGGGAAAACATCCTGACGCAGGCGTATGAAATGCTGGGGGATACCTACGGCTGGGGCGGAATGCTTTCTTCCGCCGACTGCTCAAGCTATGTACGGGATGTCTATAAATGCTTCGGGCTGGAGCTACCGCGCAATACGACCTGGCAGTCTGCGATGCCGGTCCTCAAATATGATCTGTCTGCCGCGGACGACGATGATAAGAAAGAGCTGCTGAATGAGCTGCCGGCGGGGACGATCCTGTTCATCAAAGGACATGAGATGATCTACCTTGGCCATGAGGACGATAACTACTACGTGATCAGCTCCTCAAGCTCGATATATGATCAGGAAACCGAGGGAAAGAAACGCATACGGAGCGTCATCATCAACAGCCTGGAGGAGAGAAGAGTAAACGGTAATACCTGGCTCAGCGAGCTTTACGAGGCGGCGGTCCCTTATGTCGAAAACGAGGAAAACGTTATAATCCCCGTATTTTCGATCAAAGAGGAAAGAAAGGTTACGGAACCTGCGCCGGAAGATACGGCGGCGGAAGCATCTTCTGAAGAAACCGGAGAAGAAGACGGAGACGAAGCAGAAGAAGAGGCAGTGTCTCTCCCGTATGAAGAGATCGCGTTTGATGAGACCTGGGAATATGCCGGCAATTCAAGGATCCATGACGGCATCGCAAGGCTTTACCGTTCCGACGCCGAGGACCGCAAGGAGATCACCATATGCGTTAATGCGGGCCACGGCACATCAAACGGTGCGGATTATAAGACGCTCTGCCATCCCGACGGAAGCCCGAAGATCGTATCCGGTTCGACGGCAGCCGGCGCGACTGAGGCAACGGCGATCGCGCCGTTTGGCGTGACGATGGTAACCGGCGAACTTGAGGCTGCCGCGACTCTTAAGGCTGCGATGGTGGTAAAGGAGGAGCTTTTAAAGGCCGGCTACGACGTGCTGATGATCCGGGAAACGGAGGATGTTCCGCTTGATAATATCGCGAGAACCTTAATTGCCAATAACTACGCGGATGCGCATATCGCGCTGCATTACGATTACACGGATACGGATAAGGGCATTTTCTACTGCAGCGTACCGGATGAGGAATCCTATAAAAACATGGAGCCGGTAAAGTCGTGCTGGGAGCTTCACGAAAAGCTCGGGAAGAGCCTGATATACGGGCTGACGGAGGAAGGCTTTGCCAAATGGAACAGCGGGGCGCTTGCCATGGATCTGACCCAGACCTCCTACAGCACGATCCCGTCGATCGATCTGGAGATCGGAGATACCGTTACGGACTATTCCTACGCGGCTCTGGTACGGGTTGCTTTCGGCGTGACGGAAGGACTCAATTACTTCTTCGACAGTTACCGCGTGCCGGCATCGGAGGAGGAATCGGACGAGGCTCTCTACGGGGAGCTTGAGAGCGCTAATTCCTACGATGCGATCCTTAAAAGAAACGGAGACGTTTATTATACGATCACCTGCTATCCGAAGGAAGGATCGGAATGGACGGATTATGTCTACGGAGACGCCAACCGGTATATCAGCAAAGACGAGCGGGGAACCCTTGTGATCGAACCCGGGGAAGCCTATGGGTGGTACGCAGAAACGGATACACCTTTCCGTTATCTGTTTGTCAGTGACTTCGACTCCTTTGCGGATGCTTACTACTATACCCTGTGTCCGGATGAAACAGAAACGATCGTTTCGCAGGAAACGGAGAACGGACAGATCCTCCTTGAGACAAGCATGACCGGGGAATTGGACGATTATTTCTATGCCTATTACGGTTATACCAGTGATGAGGTGGATGAGATCGTTACGGAATATGTGATCGATGAGGGTACCAGGGAGATCCTTGAGAGCAGGGGCTATATGGTGAAGGACGGTGAAAGGACGCTCTACCTGGAAACAATCCTGCACAAAGAAGCGGTGAAGATGGTTCCCGATCATCAGATCATGGACGGGGTATTCGGCGGGGATGAGCGGACCGTAACCGTTATCACGGACGCCGGTACGGAGCAGGAAAAAACCTATACGCAGACTATCCGTAAGGGTGGCAGGATCAACGTATGGACCGGACCTGATTTTGACAGTATCCTTTATGAGGATCCCGCCTGCAAAATGGAGATCGGAGAAACAGACAATGAAGCGGATATGACCGCGTATCTTAAGCGTGCTTCGTGATGATATCGTAAATGAATTGCGGAAATCCGTTTATAGAAAACGGAAATGATTCGGCCTGCAAAGCAGGCCGAATCGGCATGAACAGGTTCATGCCTAAGCGCACGACTTGCAAAGCAAGTCGGCGCAGAAGGAGTCATGATGGAAATTCGGGGAGAGATAAAAGACGGCGTTCTTTTCATAGAAATCACCGGAAGACTAAACGGGGACAATGCGGAAAACGCTGAGAAGCTGCTTAGGGAAGAAAGGGCCGGGGAAGGTTACGAGCGGACAGTCTTTGACCTGAAGGGACTTGAATATATCTCTTCCGCGGGGCTGCGTATCTTTATGAAGCTCTACCGGGAGGATAAAAAGCTTCAGTTTATCAATGCTTCTCCCGCGGTCTATGATACCTTTGACCTGACCGGCTTTACCGATCTTCTGGAGATCCGAAGGGTAGAGGAGATAAGCTCTTCAGGAGAGGAGGATCCCTTAAACGATACCTTCTGGCCGGTGGAATTCAAACCGGTCTCGTATCTTTTTGAAGAACAGGCCAGGAAGCATCCGGACCGGACAGCCGTGGTGGGCGACGGACTCTCCATGACCTATGGGGAGCTAAACGAGGCAGCCAACCGGATCGCCAATGCCCTGCGCTATTATAATGTAAGACCGAATGACACGATCATGATCTTACTTCCCAGAAATATCATGTATTACGCGGTCAATCTGGGAATCTTGAAGGCTGGTGCCGCCTTTGTCACGGCGAGCATCAATTATCCGGATGAGAGGATCCGTTTTATTTACCAGGACGCGGCATGCCGCTTTCTGATCACGACCCACCGGATCACCTTCGACAAACTGGATCTTATCATTGATCTGGGAAAACGCCCTTTATTTTTAGAGGATATCGTGACCTCACCCTGGCCGGAGAATCCTCAGGTCAGAATAGACGAATCGGATCTTGCCTACTGTATCTATACCTCCGGTTCCACCGGAAAGCCCAAAGGCGTTATGATCACGCAGGGGAATCTCTGCAACTATCTGGATCATAATCCGAAAAACCGACAGACCGTGGCGATCGCCGAACATGGCAGCGTGCTTTTGGCAAACGCGGCGCTGACCTTTGATGTTTCCCTGAAGGAGGAGCTGATCGGGCTGACCTCCGGCATGACGGTGGCGCTTGCGTCATACGCACAGATCATGAATCCTTTCTTAATGCGGGATTTCATGATCGAAAACGGGGTGGACGCCATGTGCGCGACCCCAAGCTATGTCCGCACCCTCCTTTCGATTCCAAAGCTGAAGGAAGCGCTTTCACGGATCAAAGTCTTTGCGATCGGCGCCGAGCAGTTTCCGCAGGGCCTTTATGAAAAGATCCGGGAGATAAATGAAAGCGCGCTTGTGATGAACAGCTACGGCCCCACGGAGACCACGATCAGCGCCTGCATGAAGGAAATAGATGGCTCTTTTCCCATCACGATCGGCAGGCCCTTAGGCAATGTAGCCTGCTATGTGGTCAATGAGGCGAATGAGGAAGTTAAGCTCGGAGAGATCGGGGAGCTTCTGATCTGCGGAAAGGGCGTGGGTCTGGGCTATAAAAATCTGCCGGAAAAAACGGCCGCCTCCTTTATAGATTTTCACGGAAAGCGCGCCTATAAGACAGGGGATTTTGCCCGCATCACGGACAACTATGAGATCGAGTTTCACGGAAGACGGGATAACCAGGTAAAATACCACGGACTCAGGATCGAACTCGGGGAGATCGAGGAGATCATGTCCGGCTGCCCGTATATTGATGCCTGTGCAGCGGTCGTCGTAGAGGACCGCTTTCTCTGCCTTTATTATGTGAGCGCGGACGGCATGTGCTTTACCGGGGATGATCTCAGGGATTACGCGAAAAAACATCTGGCGCCCTATATGATGCCGGATCTCTTTCAGGAGGTGGAGGCGTTTTCCATGAACGCCAATATGAAGTTAGACAGGAAAAAGCTTCCAAAGCCCGTGATCCCGAAAAAAGAGATTGTTCCTGCGCAGAATGAAACGCAGGAGAGGATCCTTTCGATCCTCAGAGGGCTTGCGCCCGATACGGAGCTTGGCATCACGACGGATCTCAGAGACCTGGGTTTAACCTCCTTATCGTTTATGGCTTTTTTAGCGGAGCTTGGAGACGCGTTTCGGATCGGACTCAACATGGCGGAGCTTCGGGAGAACCCCACGGTCTCCGATCTGGAAAAGCTGATCCTTAAAAAACCGAAGACGGGGGCAGAAGCGTTCGATAAAGACCGCTATCCCATGGTTCCTCTTCAGCTGTTTATGTATGATGAAATGCTCCGCATGAACAACCCGGAAAACGTCCTGCTTGCCCTGTTTGAGATGGCGGGGGATATCGATATACTGCGGCTTAGGCAGGCAGTCCAAAAAGCGGTAAAGAACCATCCCATCCTGTTCACAAGGCTTCAAAAGGGAGAGGGGAGAGCGGCCTTTATGCTTCCTGCGAAAGGAAAGGTCACGCTACCGGCAATTCCCGTTATGGAGGTAAGGGAAGAGGAAATGCCTGCTCTTAGGGGGAGGCTCGCGCTTGAACTGGCAGACCCGCAGGCTTATCCGCTTTTTGAATTTAGGATCTATAAAACAGAGAAAAGGCTCTTTCTCTTCCATAAGGTTCCGCATGCGATCAGCGACGGAGAGAGTCTGGATATTCTTTTTTCGGACATCGCGGATGCTTATGCGGGAAAGACGATAAAACCGGAGGGAATATCCCTGTTTGGCATCTGTGACGAGCTGAACCGGCTGATCGAATCACCGCTGTACGCGCAGATCGTTTCGTATTACAAAAGACTGCTCCGGGGGCTTGAAAGGTGGACCGCTGTCCCGGAAGATCAAACGGGGATGTCTGTGGGACAGGACAGGGTCGTTAAAACGCTCGGCGCTGATACCGGCCAGATCGCCGTCGCGAAAAAGGCGCTGAAGGTTTCCGGAAATGTACTGTATATGGGACTCATGGCACTTTCCATGGCACGCCAGACCGGAGACGGGGAGATCACCTTTGCCTTTACGCATAACGGCAGGAATGATTCCAGGGTGAAAAGGACCTACGGCTTTCTGCTTAACGAAGGGGTCTGCCGGCTGGACGTATCGCCGTCCCAGGCGCTTACCGCCTTTTTTTCGCAGGTACAGAATCAGGTTTTTGACGCCATGAGCTGTCAGCTTCTCCCTTTTGAGGAAATAGCAGAGTGGTATCCGGGCTTTATGGATTATGGCTATCTCTATCAGCCCAGACATCTGGAAACGGAAATGAACGGGGAAAAAGCCGTACTGCACAGTCTTTCGATCCGGGATGACTGCGAGGAGGGACTGGTGGTACAGGAAGCTGCCAACGAAGATATGAAGTCCTCTGCGGCCTGCGAAGACGGCCTGTTCAAGATCCTGACCCAGGTATATGAATTTGATCCTGTGGTATATGAACTGACCTATATGGTTAGCCGCTACAGCCGGAAGCGGATCGAAGAAATGGCTGAGGATGTGGACCGGATGCTCTTAAGGATCGTTACCGGGGATGCAGCGCATCTTACGGTCGGCGATGTCTGTATAAAAAACAGTTTGGAAAGGAATGCGAAAAGCAGTGTTTGAAAAGAAGATAGTCTGTCTACTGGCCATACCGTTAGCGGCGCTTGCTCTGACGGGTTGCCTGACGGAGTCCTCTCCGTCCGGAGGCTCTAAGACGGCCCCTGCGGAAAATACGGAGAGTTCTTCCACAGGCTCCGGGGACGCCGTGCTTACGGCGGTGAATTTTGACCGGAGTCTTGATACCTACGTGCCAAAGAAGGATCATTATAATTTTTACTTTACCTATAAGATCGTCCATCCCTGGTGGGATGCCGTGGCGCTTGGCATGGAGGAGGCCCAGAGACAGTATCTGGATAAGGGCATCACGGTCACCTACGAGTATATGGCACCGGATACCGCCTCCGCGCAGGATCAGAAGGAAAGACTGCTTTTGGCGGAGCAGGGGAGCTATGATGTGATCGGGGTGGATGTGGCTGATCAGGCGGTCATTTCCCCCATTCTCGATCAGATGGTGGATGCCGGCTCTAAGGTGATGACCTTTTCAAGCTCCGATGCGGCACCGGGCTGCCGCCGGATCGCCTATGTAGGGAATACGCATAATTATGAGGACGGCGCCGACCTCACGGAAGCGCTCTGTGAAAAGCTCGGGTATGAGGGGAAGGTCGCGATCCTCGTGGGAACTGCCGGCGCGCCCTGCCATGAGGACCGGGCCAGGGGCGCGGAGAACACCATCGCGCGCTACGGCGGGATGGAGATTGTCGCAAAGGAATATGATATGGATTCCGTTGATCTGGCCTATGATCTCACGATGCAGATTCTGAAGGAGCATCCGGATCTTGACGGCCTTGTGTGCTGTAATATGAGCAATCCCGTGTGCTGCCAGGGCGGTGACGGAAACCGGAAGCGATACGGTCATCGTCGGCATGGATCATGATAAAGAAGCGCTGCACTATCTGAAAAACGGGGTGATCTACTGTCTTGGCGTGCAGGACTGCTACTCCATCGGTTTTGATACGCTGCAGGTAGCAGTAAAGACCGCGGACGGCCATCTGCCCGGCGAGCTGTTTTCGGAGGAAACAAATGAAATTACAACTGTCATTTATCAGGAGGATGCGGCCTTAATGCTGGAGCTGCTGTATGGTGATATTTCATGAAAAAGAAAAAGATTACCCAGAAAACCTTTATTGTGACAGCGATCGTCGAAGCGTTCTGATCATGACCATGGTGCTGCTCAGCACGCTGTGGGCTTCCAGACAGATCATATCCTCAACGGATGAGGCCGTTTCTGCCGTAAGCTCCTTCTATCTGAAGGCGATGGCGGACCGGCGCGCGAAGACCATCACGAACCTGATCAGTAATAATTTTTACCAGATGGAAGCGGCCATTGATGTGATCCGGGACGAGGAGATCGAAACCGAGGAAGAGCTGCGCGCGATGGTGGGAAAGATCACGTCGCTGTTGTCCCTGAGCCGTCTTGCCCTGGTCGATGAGGACAATATCGTTTATACGCAGTATACCACCTATACCGGCGGAAGCCGCCATGAATTTCTGGCACAGGACCAGATGGACGAGAGGATTGTGAACACTGTGTATCTCTATGGCTCCTCCAAGCAGCTTTGCCTTGCGGTTCCGACCACAGACCTTACGATCTTAGGAAAGCCCTTTAAGGCCTGCTTTGTCCAGATCGATATCAACGATATCGTTGAGCTTTTAGCATTTGATGATTATGACAGGACGTCCTTCGGGCTGTATTCGAAGAACGGGGGAAATCTTTCCGATACCGAGCTGCGGCCCTATATCCGGGATCAGAATCTTTTCGACGCGATGAAGGATGTTGTTCCGCCCCGGGAATGGGATGCGCTTTGCGATGATTTCCTCGAGGAAAAAGAGGGAAGCCTGACATTTGTTACCGACGGGATCGCAGAGACGCTCTGCTATGTCCCCGTCCCGGATACGGGCTGGGAAACGGTGGTGCTGATCCGCGAGAGCGTTATCCGCGACCAGATACACGGGATCAGTGAGAACAATCTCGCCGTCAGCCGGAAGCAGATCATACTGGTGCTTTTGTCCATGCTGGTATTCGCGGTCATTCTCCTGTTAATGGCGCGCAAGATCGCGCGGGATAAGCTGGAGGCCGAGCAGGAGAACAGCCGAAACTTCCGCAGCATGGCCAATACGGACTCCATGACCGGTGTCAGGAACAAGCATGCCTATTCCGAGGCTGAGCTGTCCTTAAACCGGAAGATCCATGAAAATGAGATCGGGAATTTAGCTGTCGTGGTATGTGATATCAACGGACTGAAGTATGTTAACGATACCCAGGGGCATGCGGCGGGAGATAAGCTGATCAAGGACGCCAGCAATATGATCTGTGAGTATTTTCCCCACGGGGCCGTATACCGGATCGGCGGCGATGAATTCGTGGTGCTTCTTCAGGGGAAGGGCTATGATATGATGCATGAAACGATAAACGACCTGAACCGGCGGATCGAAGCAAATATTGCGGAGCATGCCGTCGTCATCGCGATCGGGTATTCCACTCTGGGGACGCAGGATGAGCAGCTTCGCGATGTGTTTGAAAGAGCGGATCAGATGATGTATGAACGAAAGAAGCAGTTGAAGGAGATGGGCGCCAGAACGAGAGAGTAGGGGAGAGGCTTCCCCGGGCATACCCTCCAGGCAGCCATGGACACTGATTTCAGCGAATGAATTGACGGAACGTAAGAAAACAGATATAATGCGTAGGAAATGACTCTATATTGAAAAGTCTGCAGGTGTCTCTGCCAGGCAGATTCAGTCAGGTTCCCTGACTGGATTATTTCCATTATGGCCGGCAGAGGTGAAAAGGGAAGCAGGTGCGAATCCTGCACGAACTCGTCACTGTAAGAGGGAGCAAATGCCATACGGAACTGTCACAAGTTATTTTGTGACAGTTCCGTAGCCACTGGGCAACCGGGAAGGCGGCATAACTAGGAAATGACCCGATCCAAAAAGCGGATCGGATCGGCGCACGGTTCACAAACGAACCGGCGCAGTGCGGAGAACTCAAGTCAGGAGACCTGCCTGTGGACAGTACGGGGACAACCGTCCCGGGCCACGAGTAATTGGTCGTACATCGGCGCATTTATAGTGAACGAAATAAATTCGTTTCCTATAAGTAAAATGCGTTGATTTTAATGTGGTCTTTGGCGGAAAGCCAGAGACATTTTTTTATAACAAAAAGCGCGCGGACTGTCATGGCAGATCGACGCGGAGAAGGAGGCATGTAATGAAAAAGGGTTTGATGAAGTTTGTTCTGGTGACGGCGGTGAGCGCTCTGCTTACCGGCTGCGCGGTCTATCCGCAGATACCGGGCGGCATGGAAACGTCCGGGGAAGCCGCGTCAGAGACGGATCCTGCCGGGGAGGAAGCCGCAGAGACGGGTTCTGACGAGGAAGCGGCTGCAGAGGTGGCTGCACTGATCGATGCGATCTATGTACAGGAATGGACACCGGAAACAGATGCGCTCTGCGCGGAAGCAAAGGCAAAATGGGATGCGCTGACAGAGGAACAGAAGGCACTCGTGGAAGGCGAGGAGGCGGATCCGGATTATTTCGGAAGGGATACCGGGGACGCGTCTTTGGATGATCCTCTGAACGAAGACGGGATCGGAGAAAACGAGATCCTTGTGGTCAGCTTCGGCACTTCCTTCAACGACAGCCGCGCTAAGGATATAAAGGGCATTGAGGATGCCATCGTAGCGGCCAATCCCGACTGGTCCGTCAGACGTGCCTTTACCGCGCAGATCATCATTAACCATGTGCAGGCCAGGGACGGTGAGAAGATCGACAACATGGAACAGGCTCTTGAAAGAGCCGTTCAGAACGGCGTTAAGAACCTGGTGATCCAGCCCACCCATCTGATGCATGGCGCGGAATACGATGAGATCATCGCCGCGGTGGATGCGTGCGCGGATCAGTTTGAATCCGTGAAGATCGCAGAGCCCCTGCTTGGCGAGGTAGGCGCGGATGTGACGGATATTAATGAGGACAAGAAGGCTGTCGCAGAGGCGGTGACCGAGGAAGCGGTAAGCCTTGCGGGCTATGCGTCTGCCGAAGAAGCGAAAAATGACGGAACCGCTTTTGTATTCATGGGTCACGGAACCTCTCACGCGGCAAAGATCAGCTACAGCCAGATGGCCTCTCAGGTCGCTGACCTCGACTATGATAATGTCTTTATCGGAACCGTGGAGGGAGAGCCGGAGGAAACCGCCTGCGAAAACGTCATTGATGCGGTAAAGGAAGCAGGCTATAAAAAGGTTATTCTGCGGCCGCTTATGGTAGTGGCCGGAGATCATGCCAATAACGACATGGCAGGAGACGATGAGGACTCCTGGAAGAGCATGTTTGAAGCTTCCGGTGCTTTTGACGAGATATCCTGCCAGATCGAGGGCCTCGGAAGGATCGGGACCGTGCAGGATCTGTATGTCGCGCATACAGAGGCCGTTGTTTCCGGGGAAGGAGCTTCCAAAGAGGAGACTTCCGGGACGGACGAGGCAGAGACAGAAGAAGCGCTGCCCGACGGGACGTATCCGGTAAAGTTTACGACAGACAGCTCCATGTTCCATGTATCGGAGGCGCTGTCCGATATAGGAGAGCTGCAGGTCAAGGATGGTGAGATGACGGTTCATGTCAGCCTGCAGTCTAAAAACATCGTAAATCTGTACCCGGGAACAGCAGAGGAAGCGAAAGCGGACGGCGCGCTGCTTTTGGAGCCGACCACCGATACGGTGACCTATGAGGACGGGACGACAGAGGAAGTATACGGCTTTGACGTGCCCGTGCCCTTCTTAGACCGGGAATTTGATCTGGCGCTGATCGGGACCAAGGGGAAATGGTATGACCATAAGGTGGTCGTTTCGAGCCCGGATGCCTCGGAATAAAACTACTGTGCGCAATAGTCCGTAAGCATTGCCAGATATATCAGAAAGGCGCACTCGCTTTCCTGCCAGAGGCGGTGCCTTCTGCGGGATGCGCAGATGAGATAGCCGGACCGGTCCGGCATATGCCGTGTTTTTGCGGCGATAAAGGATGAAATTCCCTGCTTTTGCAGAGATGCTGCGAAAGCAGGACTTTCCTCCCTGATATCATAAACGGAATGACAGATATGAAAGGCCTCATGCAGGGAATTTCCCGCGTCGGAAGCGTCTTCCTGCAGGCTTTTGTCAAGGACGGTCCTTAATACGCCCTGCTCATCAATGTAATGCAGATCTTTGACATGCAGCATCTCTTTTAAAAGCGGCATAGTACAGGCCAGCCCGTCAACGGGATCCTTCGCGTTTTCCATCGTTTCCCGCAGATAGATCATGTCAGTGCTCATATGGCGCTTTGCGAGTTCCTTTATCTCTACATCCTGATGCTTTTGTGCGTCATAGACGATAAAGCAGTTCCGCCCGCGTCTTTTTCCGATATATAACGTTTTATCGATCATGGAAAAGAGCTTTGTGAGGTTCTTTGAATCGGCCGGGCAGGATGCGCTGCCGCAGGTACCGGTCACGAAGGCATTTCCGCCCTCAACTTCGACATCCCGTCTAAAGACACTGTGCGAAGTATACAGATCCTCCCAGAAGGTCACACATGCGTCATAATCCGTATCCTTTAGATTGATAAGCAAAAGTTCATCGCCTCCGTAACGCCCCACAAATCCGTATCCGTCGGTATATTCCGCCAAGGCCTTCGTCACGGCCTTTAACACCAGGTCGCCGGAATGGTGCCCGTACTGGTCATTGATGAATTTAAAATTGTCGAGGTCGAGAAGGGAAAGTGAAA
This sequence comes from Lachnospiraceae bacterium, assembly GCA_024698885.1. Lineage (GTDB taxonomy): Bacteria > Bacillota > Clostridia > Lachnospirales > Lachnospiraceae > UBA2868. The sequence goes on from JAILQQ010000039.1 coordinate 43,528, forward strand.
ACGGCGTTCCTCTGGTGATCAGATAATGGGCAAAATCAGTCATATGGTTTCTTTTGATCACGCCCGTGAGAGGATCGAGGATCTCGTCCAACGGGGTATCATCGAGAACCTTATCCCAGAAATCGACACGCCGCAGTTTCTCCACGGAGTACATGATCTGCTGATCGTTCCTGCTTTTCTGCCTGCGCACGATCTCCGTAATATCGACAAAGCTTCCCACCAGTCCGACGATCTTATCACCTTCATAGAGCGGCCGTTTGGAAGCGACGATATCCCGCTCCTCGCCCTGTACCATGCATTTGCCTTGCACTTTATAAGTGGATTCTCCCGAAAGGACCCGCAGCTCGTCCTGTCTGTAGGGCTCCGGATCATTATGCCAGCCCATATCCTCGTCGGTTTTGCCGATCAGGATGTCTTCGGAGTCAAAGCCGTAAAAATCCAGAAAAGCCCGGTTGACCCCCATAAACCGCCTTTCCCTGTCCTTCCAGAAAACACAGTCCTGTGATGTATTGATGATGCTGTCAAAAAGGGAGATCGTCATATTCATGATAGAATCAAGCCTCGCGCAGGGGATATGTATTTTGGGAAATTATTTCTGAGAATATTTCCGCTACAGGTGATTTTAGCAGGGAACCCTGAAAATTGCAAGGTATGGCTATAGCTGGCCGCCATTTAAAGGGTACTAAGCCCGGTGCCCGCCGATCTGGGTATTTCTTTCCAAAACGGTGGAGGCTTCCAGGAGGTTTGAAGCCTTAAATATGGCGTTGGCGCCGTATCTCTGCCGGACCTTGAGCATGGCGTGCTGGATCTTGCGTTCTTTTTCCAGCGCGCCGTAATCCGTGAAAAAGTCGAGCTGATATATGCCGTCATCCGCTTTGATATCATCGGCGCAGACCCCGAGCCTTCGAAACAGCAGCCGGTGATCCGTCTTCCGATCAAAGGAGGGAAGCATAGAATCCGTGATAAGACGGACCGAATTGGTATCCGTGCCGAGCTTTATTGTCCCGTTACTGTGCTTTGGATGAACGCGGCCGTAAAAATCGATGGAGAGGCCGCCGGAATAATCCGGGACGGCCTCAAGGCTTTTGTAGTCGTAGGAGACCCACCAGGAAAAGACACGGGCCGTCAGGCATTTTACGACCATATCCGCGCACAGGACATCTATCATTTCCTTAAAGACCAGCCGTGCTTCCGGGTACCGGTAGGGGCGGGGCAGTACCTGGCCGTGCGAAAGGCTGTGAGCGTTTGCGTGATAATTTTTGATATCGGCCATAGTGACCGGCTCCGCGCCCCAGGCATGATCCGTCAGGATCTCGCCGTCAACGCCGAAGGTCTTATAGAAGTATTCCTCGTCCCACTGCGTTCTTTCCGCGATGTCGCCCATCGTGAAGATGGCGGATGCGGCGAGCCGCTTTGCCTTCCCGGGGCCGACCTGCCAGAAATCCGTAAGAGGCCTGTGCTCCCAGAGGATATAGCGGTAGGTATCTTCATCAAGCTCTGCTATGCGGACCCCGTATGCATCAGGAGCGGATCTCTTCGCGACGATATCCATCGCGACCTTGGCAAGGTACAGGTTTGTGCCTATTCCTACCGTGGCGGTGATGCCGGTGGTCTTCAGGACATCCCGGATCATTGTGATCGCGAGCATACGGGCGGGCGTGACATTTTCCTCCGCCGCCTTTTTCCTGTAGAGGTGGAGATAATCGCTGCAGTCTATGAAGCACTCGTCGATGGAGTATACATGGATATCCTCCGGTGCGATGTATCTGAGATATATCGAATAGATCAGGGAAGAAATACGGACATACTCTGCCATACGGGGCATAGCTGTGATATACTGTATATGGGTATGATGCAGGGTTTCGTATCGTCTGATCGCCTGCTTCGCTTCAAAGAGCCTTGGCCGCGACGGAACGCCGATCGCCTTTAAGGAAGGAGAGACCGCAAGACAGATGGTCTGGTCGGATCTTGACGCATCGGCTACAATAAGATTGGTCCGCAGCGGATCCAGCCCTCTGCAGACGCATTCCACGGAGGCATAGTAGCTCTTGAGGTCTATGCAGATATACCGGTATTCGGTTCTTAAATGCCTGCCTTTGGTCATGATGCGCGCCCCTGCCGGAAATCCGAACGGATTGTGATTGTTTTTTCAGTTCTGATTATAGAACATATGTTCGGTTAATGCAAGTGATGCATAACAAATAAAGAAATAAAGACGCGCACGATTCGCAGACGGATCGGCGCGGAAAGAAGGGAAAAATGGAAATGAGAACATCTGTAAGAAAGAACGCCTGCCTCGTCTTATTCCTGGTGCTTTCCATGCTTACCGCCTGTACGGCTCTGCCGGCCACGGAAGCAGGCCTTCAAAAGGCTGCGGAAAGCTTTACGCTCTATCAGCCGGTCTATCTGGGAAAGGCGGAAAACGGCTGCCCCCGGTTTTTGCTGAAATGGAAAAGCTTTCCCGGCGCTTCGGATTATCAGATCGCATTCTTTGCCGAGGGAGAGGATCCCTACGGCAGGGGAGATTTCGCAATCCGCTCGACGGAGAACGTATACAACAGCGCCAGCCGGATGGTGGTTTTTTTGCAGGGTGTCTATACAGATACAGTCACTTACCGGATCAAGGTAAAGCCAGACGTCCGGGACAGTAAAAACAATCAGGTCTATCCGGGCGGCCTCTGGTCGAACATCTGGGAGGTCAGGTTCACGGACGGAGCATACAGCGTTTCCGAGACGGCGGCGGATTTTGATGAAGAGCTGAAAGCAGAGGAAGAGAAGAATGCTGACAGTAAAAAGGAGAATGATGAACGTCCGGAAAAAACGCCGCTGCCGCATACTTTCCCGGAACCGCTGCTTCTTTATCTGGCACGGGAACAGGGAAGGGAAGAAGCGTTTACTGCGGATGACATCGACAGCTTCCTGGTAAATATAAATGCCGGGGGATACGGCAATCCTGCCCAGAGCTTTGAGGAAGGAGCTGCCCTTGCGGCATTTAAGAAGGCTGTTTCTCAGATGACGGTGGAGGAAGAAGCGTCCGACGCAGTAATGATCACGGAGGGCGAGACGTTTTACGCGGCTTTTGACCGGGACGGGAACAGGCTCTTTACCTTTGCGGTCTTTCAGGATCATTTCCTGGAGGGAGACCGTGGCGCGCTCTATCCGTTAAGCGGGGCACAGGACCTTGACGGGATAGAGGGAGTGATGAGCACAGCTGACTGGGAAAACTATTACGCTGATTATCATGAAAAGGAAGATGCCTATGAGGTTTCGGAAAACCCAGAAGGGAGCGGGGTTTTGGAGGCTTCCTACGGAACGCATCTTCTGGCGCAGGCCGGCGCGGAAAGCGTCAGAGATATGGAAGCGTATATCGACTGGAATAAAGAGGCAGGAGAGTTTTTTACCTCAGACAAAGAGGCTGTCACGGCCGTTTTTGAGGCTCTTTCCGGTATGACCGTCGGGGAAAGGGTGCAAAACCCCTCCGGGCAGATGTGGCATATGATCATAGATTACAGGGTCCCCGGGCAGAATTTCAACAGTACCGCGACGCTTTCCTTTACCGGAAACTGTATAGAGATCGACAGCAGATACTATGTGCCGGAAGGGATCGGAGCGCTTTATGATTCCGTGGACTGTGAATTGTTCCGTTATCTGAGGGATTACAGCGAGGCGCCGAAGATAGACCCGCAGTATTAAGGGATAAAATGATCCGGCCTGCCTGCCAGACCGGATCATTTTTATAGTAGTGCTGATATGTTCCTTAGGCATGAACTTCGGTTTCCATGGCACGGTGCAGCAATTCATGCTCCCTGCCTTCGATGATATCCTCCCAGATCCGCCCGATCAGAGGATTTTCATCCGTATAACGGATGCTCGAAAGCTGATCCACCTGATAGATCCCGTCCATTCTGGCGGTCCTGGTCGTAGGTCCCATGGGAACAGGCTGGCCGCCTCCGAGGATACAGCCGCGCCGGCAGGCCATCACCTCAACAAAGTCGTAATGTGCCGTTCCTGCTTTGATCCCGTCCAGAAGATCGGCGGCGTTCTTCAGGCCGTGCACCACGGCGATCTTCAGCTCACGATCCCCAAACGTCACGGAAGCTTCCTTGAACCCCTGCTTGCCGCGGACCCCGGAGTACTTGATGTTTTCGAGGGTGGCATGATCCTTGTCCGGAGAAAGGTGCCTGAGCACCGCTTCGGTCACGCCGCCGGTGATACCGAAGATCGAGGCGCCGCCGGAAGCCATGGAAAAGGGCATATCGCAGGCTTCGCTGTGCAGCGTTTCGAACTTGATACCGACCTGTTTGATCATACGGATGATCTCCTGGGTCGTGATGACGATATCCGTATCCTGCCTGCCGTTTGTGAAGTTATCCGGCCGGAGGATCTCGGCCTTCTTTGCGGTACAGGGCATGATCGCCACGATATAGGTGGTTTTTCCCTCTTCCTTATCCTTTTCCGCGAAATATTCCCGGATCACCGGAGAAAACATGCTCATGGGCGAACGGCAGGTACTGACGTTTCCTGCAAATTCAGGGTATTTGTTTTCGCAGAATTTGACCCAGCCGGGGCAGCAGGAGGTAAAGAGCGGAAGCTTTTCTCCCGATTTCAGCCTTTCGGCGAATTCCTTTGATTCTTCTATAATGGTCAGATCCGCGCCGAAGTTCGTATCATATACTTCGTCAAAGCCCATGATGCGCAGTGCTTTGACAAGCTTGCCCATGGTATTTTCCCCCTTGGGGATATTGAACTTATCGCCGACGGCGATCCTGACGGCAGGAGCGATCTGGGCGACCACCCGGATATTCGGATTCTCGATGGCGTCCCAGACCTCGGTAACGTTCGTCCGGATGGATATGGCGGCAGTGGGGCATACCACGGCGCACTGGCCGCAGCCGACGCAGTCTGTTTCGGCGATATCCTTTCCGAAAGCGGGCGTGATCTGCATTTTCGATCCGCGGTACGCGAAATCGATGGCGCCGATCCCCTGATTTTCCGAGCAGGTTCTGACACAGTCACCGCAGAGGATGCATTTATTGGGATCCCGCACGATGCATTTGGAGCTCATATCGATGGGCAGCGGCTTCTTTTCATTGGGAAATCTGACCGCGTGCACCCCTACGCGGTAAGCCAGACTCTGCAGCTCGCACATGCCGTTCTTTGTGCAGGTGGTGCAGTCCCTGCAGTGCGTTGACAGCAGAAGCTCGATGATGAGCTTTCTGTACTGCTGAAGCTTTTTGGTGTTTGTATGGATGACCATTCCCGGGCGGGGCTGCTCGGAGCAGGACGCGAACATCTTGCCGCGGTCGTCCTCCACCATGCACATCCTGCACGCGCCGTAAATGGACAGATCCGAATGATAACAGAATGTCGGGATATCGATCCCGGCCTTTCTGATCAGCGACAGAATATTCTTTTCTCCCTCCATCGGCACCTTGATGCCGTCTATTGTCATGTAATCCATGTAAATTCCTCCTTATGATCGCGAGATCGCCTTAAACGGGCAGTTTTCGGCACATGCACCGCATTTGATACATTTACTCTGATCGATCACATAGGGCGACCGCAGCTGCCCTGTTATCGCGCCGACCGGACAGTTCCTTGCGCATTTGCTGCAGCCTTTGCAAAGCTCCGGAGAGATCCTGTAGCTTGCGAGAGCCTTACAGGTTCCGGTGCGGCATTTTTTATCACGCACATGCTCCAAATATTCCTCACGGAATACCTTCAGCGTGGAAAGAACGGGAAGCGCGGCGGATTTGCCGAGGCCGCAGAGTGCCGTATCCTTGATCGCGGATCCGAGCTCCCAGAGAAGATCCAGCTGTTCTTCTGTGCCGCGTCCGTTTACGATATCCTCGAGTATCTCAAGCATCCGCATGGTGCCTTCTCTGCAGGGAACGCATTTTCCGCAGCTTTCGTTCTGTGTAAAGTTCATAAAGAACCTGGCCACCTCGACCATACAGGTATCCTCGTCCATGATCACGAGACCGCCCGATCCGATCATGGCGCCTTTGGCCTTCAGAGAATCAAAATCAAGAGGATCGTCCAGGTCCGCGGAGATCAGACAGCCGCCCGAGGGGCCGCCGATCTGAACCGCCTTGAACTGCTTGCCGCCCTTGATGCCGCCGCCGATATCGTAAATGATCTCGCGAAGCGTCGTTCCCATCGGCACCTCGATAAGCCCTGTATTGTTGATGCTTCCGGTTACCGCGAAGGCCTTGGTCCCGGGGCTTTTTTCGGTTCCGATCGAACGGTACCAGTCGGCGCCGTTTAAAATGATCATCGGAACGTTGGCGTAGGTTTCCACGTTATTGAGCACGGTGGGTTTGCCGAACAGGCCCTGCTCAACCGTGCGGGGAGGCTTCGTACGCGGCATGCCGCGCTCCCCCTCGATGGAGGCCGTTAAGGCGCTGCCTTCGCCGCAGACGAAGGCGCCGGCTCCTTTATTGATATGGATCCGGAAGGAAAAATCGGTCCCGAGGATATGATCGCCGAGGAGCCCGGCCGCTTCATCCTGCGCGATCGCTGTTTTCAGACGGGAGACGGCAAGGGGGTATTCCGCGCGGACGTAGATATAGCCCTCTGCCGCACCGACGGCGTAGCCGGCGATCATCATTCCCTCGAGCATTTTATGCGGATCGCCCTCCATGACGGAGCGGTCCATGAATGCCCCGGGATCGCCTTCGTCGCCGTTGCACACGATATATCTGGTCTTTTCGGCCTGTCTGGCCACCTGCTTCCATTTATAGCCGGTCTGGAAACCGCCGCCGCCGCGCCCTCTCAGATTCGAATCGTAGATCACATTCACGACTTCCTCGGGCGTCATGGAAAAAAGAACCTTTTCGAGGGCCTTGTAACCGTCGAAGGCAAACGCTTCCTCGATATGCTCGGCGCCGATATGCCCGCAGTTTTTCAGGACGAGGCGCATCTGTCTTGCATAGAACGGAATATCCTCCTGGGCGGGATAGGTTACACCGTTCATCTGATAGAGGAGGCGCTCCACGGGTTTGCCGTTTAAAACGGTCGTGTTGTATATTTCCTCACAGTCCTCGGGCTTTACCCGGATATAAAGGAAATTGCAGGGCTCTATACGAACGAGGGGTCCCATCTCGCAGAAACCGTGGCAGCCGCTCTTCTGAACATCCGTGCCGTTTCCGGCGCAGTCTGCGTGAGCGGCCTCCGGTGCAAAGACGATCTCCGCGTTCGGATCTTTTCCGCAGAGCTCGCACATTTTTTCGTAAATCTTATGGGATCCGCCGGCAAGACAGCCTGTTCCCGCACAGATGAGGATGCGGCATTTGATATTCGCGATCCGTTCCTGCGCTTTTTGACGTACTGCCGCCAGATCTTCACGGGAATTAAGTCTATTCATTTTGGCCTCCTTGATCTTCCCTGATCCTGTTAAGTACCTCCGTCACCTTGTCGGGCGTCATGGCGGGATGAACCTCGTCATTTACCGTCATAACGGGAGCCAGACCGCAGGCCCCCAGGCACGATACGGTTTCTACCGTAAAGAGCATATCGCCGGTTGTGTTCTTTCCGTCCTTCAGGCCGAGCTCGCTGTTTAACTTTTCCAGGATCAGCGTGCCTTTTCTGACATGACAGGCTGTCCCGTCACAAACCTTGATCACATATCTGCCCTTTTTGTCAAAGGAGAAATTTTCGTAGAAGGTCGCGACGGAATAGGCCTTCGCCTCGGTTATCCCGATCTTTTTCGCCACATAGCTTAAGAGCTCCGGCGGGATATACCGGTAAACCGCCTGGATATCCTGCATGATCGGTATCAGGGATTCCTTTCCCCTGCTGTGTTCGGATATTATTTCATCCGCCTTTTCATAAAATGATTTATCAAGCATAGAACCTCCGATGATCTGATGATTGACATGTGATTTCTGGCGTCTCAATCATCTGATGATTACCCCGCATGTTCCGGGTAAAGGGTAAAAAATAATCAATCAGCCATATTATATCACATATAAAGAGGAAAGGGTCAAAAATGTAATGCCCCTCAGAACACATTATTGTGTTATAATGCCATAGGAGATTTCGGCATAAATATCTGGTAGACAGAAACCGAGGCTATTAGGTATATTATTATAGAGAAGAAAACGCAGGGAGGAAGAAATGGCTGACTGGATAATCGTAGTGGATGACGACATGACAAACCTGAAGGTGGCGGGGCATATCCTGAGCAAGGAGGGCTTCAGGGTCACGGCATTAAAAAGCGGACCGGCACTGCTTGAATATGTGAAGGAAAACGGGTACCCCGATCTGATCCTTTTAGATATCAAAATGCCCGTGATGGATGGGTTTGAGACATTAGGTGCCCTCAGAAAGCAGCAGGAGAACAAAGATGAGGTGCCGGTGATCTTTCTGACAGCCGACGAGAATGAAGAATCGGAAACCAGAGGCTTACAGCTTGGGGCCATGGATTTTATCAAAAAACCGTTCATTCCCGATGTGCTGAACCTGCGCGTGCACCATATCATCGATCTGAATCATCTGCAGAAGGATCTGGCCAGAGAGGTGGACAAGAAAACAGCGGAAAACGAGAGACTGTTCATCCACGTGGTGGAAGCCCTGGCCGAGGCGATTGACGCAAAGGATACCTATACGAACGGTCATTCCGGCCGGGTGGCGAAATACGCCAGGGAGATCGCCAAACGCTACGGCTATAAGGATAAGAAGCTGGACGGGATCTATATGATGGGGCTTCTGCACGATGTGGGAAAGATCGGCATACCGGACGCGATCATCAATAAACCGGCGAAGCTGACGAACGAAGAATTCGAGGCCATCAAGAATCATCCGGTCATGGGCGCGAGGATCCTAAAGAGCATCAAGGAAATGCCGGGATTATCCATCGGTGCCAGGTGGCACCATGAACGCTTCGGCGGCAACGGTTATCCGGACGGGCTGTCCGGAACGGATATTCCGGAGGAGGCGCGGATCATAGCGGTGGCGGATGCCTATGACGCCATGAGCAGCAGAAGAAGCTATCGTGATGTGCTGCCGCAGGGTATCATACGGGAGGAAATAGAGAAGGGACGCGGAACCCAGTTTGATCCGACGTTTGCGGATATCATGCTCCAGATGATCGACGATGACAAGGAGTTTAAGCTCAGAGAGGAATAGAACGTGACGGAATTATCAGAGGAAAGGCAGAAGGAAGAGTTTCGTACGGCAGCGCATCTGATCATGCTGATCACGATGGGGATATTGGGTCTTGTCCTGATCATCCTGAACCGGGTCCTGCGGTGGGAGATTTGGATGATCCCTGTCATTGTCGCCGGGATCGTGGTCTGCTTCAGTATGTATATTTCCCATCGGGTCAGGGAGCAGATACAGATCTATATCTGCGGTGTGTTCCTTCTGTTTTTAACATTTTACTATGTTTCCAATATAGACACGGTTTATGACAGCTCCGCGCTTGTGATCATCATGATCATGATCTTTGCCTTTGCCGGCGAAAGGGTACTGACGATAGCAAGCCTTTTGATCGGACTCGGCGGCATGGGACTTCACCTCGTGCTCAGACAGACTTCCGGTAAGGGGCTGATACTTGAAACCAGCAGTATCATCCGTACCTGCTGGGCTTTTGTGATCGTGGGATTAGCCTATATGCTGATCGTAAGGATCATGCACGTCTGGGAGAGGACGCAGAAGGAATTCACGGAGCAGGTGGAGCGCATTACGGAAGAGAACGCGCGGGCGAATAATTTCCTCGCCAACGTATCCCATGAGATCCGGACCCCCATTAACGCGGTGATCGGGCTTTCTGCCGTGATGGAGAAGGATGAACTCCCGGAACGGGTCAGGGACAGCATGGAGGCCATTTCCGAAGCGGGCCACCGGGTGGCCGAGCAGATCGGGGATATTCTCGATTTTACCGAGATCGATATGAAGAGACTGGCCGTTACGAAGGAGAGCTATATTATTGATTCCCTGATCAATGATCTGCTGGTGCAGCTTTCTTTCACCGAGAATTACGGCCTGGACCTGGTGATCGATATGGAACCCGATATTCCGTTAGAGCTGGTGGGGGACGGCACAAAGATCAAAAAAATACTCTGGCATCTGATCTCAAACGGATATAAGTTTACGAGGGAGGGCGGGGTTTACGTCCATCTGCATGCCGTTCCGAGAGAGTACGGCATTAATCTCGTGATAGAGGTTACCGATACCGGCATCGGTATGTCGGCGGATGACATTGAGCATATCTACGACAGATTTTTCCAGCTGGATTCCGGCCGTTCCCGCACGACGGGAGGCCTGGGTCTCGGAATTCCCATCGCGAACGGCTTTACGAAGGCTATGGGAGGTGTCCTTGCCATTGACAGTGTGCCGGGGGAGGGAACGACCGCGCGTGTCAGTCTGCCGCAGGGCGTGATCAACGCTGCGCCGTGTCTTTCCGTCAGAAATAAGGAAAACTGTGTGGTGGCGGGATTTCTCGGCTTTATGACCACAGGGCATCCGAAGATCCGGGAATTCTACATGGAATTCATTTCGCATCTTGTGATCGGGCTTGGGGTCTCCTTTTACCGCATCCAGTCCCGGGAAGAGCTGGAGAGATTTGTCAAAGTGAACCGCATCACCCATTTTTTCGTGGGTACCGGTGAATATCTGGAAAACAGGGAATATATTGAAGAGCTCTCCCATCAGATGAATGTGGCGCTAGTGGCGGATATCGGCTTTAAGGGCGAGGTGCCCCGCAATATCACCATGCTGCCCAAGCCCTTCCACGGCGCACAGGTGGCGAACTTCCTTAACCAGGGCTTTTCAACCGGGGATACTGTCAGTGACGAAGTGATGACCTGCCCGGGGCTTCCCTGTCTTGTCGTGGATGATGAACCGATGAATCTGTTAGTCGCCCGGGGTATTTTTGAAACCTACGGCATGGTCGTCACCACCGTGTCCGGCGGACAGGAGGCGATCGATATCTGCGGGCGGCAGGATTTCGGGATCATTTTCATGGACCATATGATGCCCGGCATGGACGGCGTGGAGGCGATGAAACTGCTCAGGAAAAACGCTGCCCGGGAAAAGAAGGAATTATGCATCGTGGCGCTGACTGCCAATGCCATCAGCTCCGCCAAGGAAATGTTCCTGTCAGAAGGATTTGACGGGTTTGTGCCAAAACCCATAGAGATCCCGGAACTGGAACGCGTGTTAAAGCGTGTGCTGCCGAAATCCGTTATCGTCTACGAGCAGGCTCCCAAAAAGAAAAAAACAGCGTCTGCGTCCAAAAAAAAGGCGGATATCCGTAAAAAAGCGCCTGAGACAGAAACGAAAAAGGATGATGAATATTCCGGCATAAGGGCCTGTGGAGTGGATCCGGAGCAGGGAATACAATACTGCATGGGCGACCGTAATTTTTATAAGGAGCTGCTTTCGGAATACATAAAGGATAGGCAGTTTAAGCTGAGTGAGCTTGCAGCCTATGTAAAAGAGGAGGATCTGAAGGATTACGCGATCCGGATCCATGCGCTGAAGAGTACCTCAAAGATGATCGGCGCATTGAGCCTGTCAGAGCAGGCCAGGGTACTCGAGGAGGCCGCCAAGGAAGGAGACGGGGAGACTGTCAGAAAGAAGCATCCTGCATTGTTAACGGCCTATGAGGAGCTGCTGAATGCGATAGAAGCCTTATCGGGAGAAAAGGAACCGGAGAAAAAGAGCGCTTCCGATGATGAGATTCTGGAATTTGATCCGGAAGGGAGTGACTTATGAGGGATAGATTTCGGACGTGGGCGGCCAGCCTGTTTGACCCTGAAAAGGATTTTCGGGAACGTACCTTTCAGCTGATCGTTTTTATTGCGATCGCAGCTGTTTTTCTGGCGGCATTGGGAGACCTGCTGTCAGGAGAGAATGTTGTCGAAACGGTCGTACTTTTTGTCAGCTGTTTTATGGCTGTTTTTGTGGCTGCGGTTACGTTAAAAAGACATCAGGTTCAGTTAGGCGGAGCATTGATCACCGGTGGGATCATTTTTGTGATCCACCCCGTGACTTTCTTCTTCGGCGGGGGGCTTGAGGGAGGCTCCGTGCTGTGGATCAGCTGCTGTTTTCTGTTTATCGGTCTGATCTTAACCGGGCGGCTCAGGATCATCATGCTTGTTCTGATGATCCTTTTGACCGCCGCAGAGTTTATCATATCTTACTTTTTTCCGGAGGTGATCGTGTCGGGACATACCAGGGAGCTTTGGTATGTCGACATGGCGATCTCCGCATTTGTGGTAGGCCTTTCGACCTATATCATGGTATGGTTCCAGAGTAAGCTGTATACCGTTGAAAATAACAGGACGCGGGAACAGGCAAAGCAGATCGAGACGTTAAACCAAGCCCAGAACCGTTTCTTCTCCAGCATGAGCCATGAGATCAGAACGCCGATCAATACCATCATCGGCCTGAATGAAATGATCCTCCGGGAAGATGTTTCCGACGAGGTGGCTGAGGATGCGCGGAATATCCAGTCTGCTTCCAAGACGCTTTTATCTCTCATTAATGATATCCTGGATATGTCCAAGATCGAATCCGGCAGAATGGATATCCTGCCGGCACCCTATGATGTGGGAAAGATGCTTTCCGAGCTCGTGAACATGATCTGGATCCGGGCAAAGGAAAAGAACCTGCAGTTTACGGTGGATGTGGATCCGAGCCTTCCGGAGCAGTTATATTCCGATGAAGTCAGGATAAAACAGATCCTGATCAACCTCTTGAACAACGCGATCAAGTATACGGAGGAGGGAAAGGTATCTTTAGGGGTCCACTGCAGAAAGATCGGGGAAAGAAAGGTCGTGGTGACCTATACCGTAGAGGATACGGGAATGGGCATCCGAAAGGAGAGCATTCCCCATCTGTTTGACGCCTTCAGACGGGAGGACGAGAGCAAGAACCGTTATATCGAGGGTACGGGGCTTGGCCTTTCCATCGTAAAGCAGTTAGTGGACCTCATGGGCGGTGAGATAACCGTTAACAGTGTCTATACCAAGGGCTCCACCTTTGAAGTCATTTTGGAGCAGGAGATCGTTTCCGACAAAGTCCTCGGAAAGTACGATCCTACCACGATGCACAGGGGCGCCCAACGGAACAGATATCATCAGAGCTTTGAAGCGCCGGAAGCCAGAGTGCTGATCGTTGATGACGATCCGGCAAATCTCATGGTGGCGGAAAAGCTCCTCAGGGAGACCATGGTACAGATCACAACGGCGCGAAGCGGTGCCGAAGCTCTGGATCATACGCTGGAGCAGCATTTTGACGCTATCTTTATGGATCATTTGATGCCGGGAATGGACGGGATTGAATGCCTTCACGCGATCAGAGAACAGTCCGGCGGCCTGAACAAGGAAACGCCGGTGGCAGCGCTTACGGCCAATGCCGGCAGTGCCAATCAGGCGCTTTACCGGCATGAGGGCTTTGACGGATATCTGGTCAAGCCTGTAGATGCCGCGCTTTTTGAAGATCTGCTGCTTTCCATGCTGCCGCAGGAGATCGTGCAGATCACTGACGAGGGCGTGGAGAGCTTCGCATCGGACAAGATCGTCCGCGCGTTGCAGCGCAAGGTCCCTCTGCTGATCACGACGGACAGTATCTCAGACCTGCCGAAAGACTTACTGAATACGTTAAAGATCCCGGTGCTGTCCTACAAGGTTTATATGGAGGGAGGCGTTTTCAGCGACGGCCTGGAAGCAGAGGGGGATGTGATCATCCGCTATATGGGCGACAGAGCCATTACGGCGCGAAGTGAGGCGCCTGAGGTTTCGGAATACGAAGAGTTCTTCTCGAGACAATTGCTGAACGCGCAGCATGTCATACACCTTGTGATGTCCCGCCATACCAGCAGGGGCTATGAGAATGCCACGGAGGCGGCGCTCGCGTTTTATAATGTCAGGGTATATGATTCGGGACATCTGTCAAGCGGTACCGGCCTTCTGACACTGTATGCCAAAAAGCTGACGGATTCTGGCATAACGGATGCGGAAACGCTGACGCGGGAGCTGGATAAGAAGAGAGCGAAGATACAGACCTCCTTTATTGTGGACAGCCCCGATTATCTCTACCGCAGCGGCAGGCTTTCGAGGACAGTCCAGAAGCTGTGCCGGGCCTTTCTCCTGCATCCTGTGCTAAGGCTGAAGAACGGCTATATGACGGTAGGGGCTGTTATTGTAGGAAATACCGACAGGGCCAGGTCGATCTATATCAGAAATACCCTGAGGAATCCTGAAGAAATCGATCGGTCCATGCTCTTTATCACCTATGTCGGCATGAAAAAAAGTGAGGTGGAAGCCATCCGGGAGGAGGTACTGAAAAAGGTGCCCTTCGAAAAGGTCTATCTGCAGAAGGCCTCTCCGGCTGTCTCCATCAACAGCGGACCGGGAACCTTCGGACTTTTGTTTATGAGGAAATAATATGCAGGGAAAGATCATTTATTTTGACATCGCAGCTGTGCCGATCTATATTCTGATTCTGCTCACCATCGTGTACCGGAGGCTTGCAAAGGGCAGGACCAATGCATTGTTTTTGATCGTCGCAAGCGCGGCACTGATCACGGTGCTTTGTGATATCGCGGCGGAGGCAGGTATGTGGGAATACCCCCTGACGCAGGCCGAGGTGGGTTTTGTCAAGGTAACACAGTACCTGTATTTTGCCATGAGAAACGGATTCAATATGGTCTATCTGTTTTTCATCTATTCTGTGATGAGATGCTGGTATCGTATCGTGCCGCATTACAGGAAGGCTCTTCTTACGGTGCCGTATCTGCTGATCCTTCTTATGCTTTTTACCAATGAGAAGACCCATGCGGTATTCAGCGTGACGCCGGAGAGCGGCTATGTCCGCGGCAGTCTGATCCTCGCCGTTTATGTTTTTGCCATGTTTTATTTCGCATACGGCGTGACCTTCCTCATTATCTACAGAAAGACGGTGGATGTCGGTGCGTGGGTATCGCTGTTAGCTCTTTATATGGTTAATCTGGTCGGTGTCCTCATTCAGCTCGTATATCCGCGATTGCTGGTCGAGTGCTTCTTGACCAGCGTGACGCTGCTTCTTGTGATCCTCTTTGTGCAACGGCCGGAGAAGCAGGCGGATATCAGCACGGGTCTTCCGGCCTACCGCGCTTTCCGCGAGGAAATGGAGAAGATAAAGATTACCGGGCAGAGAGTGCAGATCGTGATCGTTTCCGTTAAAAATGCCGATGAATTAAACCGGTTCCTGGGGGATAAGAACTACTCCGATTATATCCATTCGATCGAACGGTCCGTAAAGAGATTTACCGGAAAGGAAAGAATCTCCTGTGAGCTCTATTATGAGCAGCCGGGCTTTTTCTATATCATTCTGGATGACGCAGCGTATAATCCGGTACAGGCGATCCCTATGATCCGGGAGACCGTCCGGAAAGCAGAGGGCGGTGCTTATGACCGGGGAGCGGTTCCGGATATCCGGATCGTGACCGTAGCCTTTCCGGAGGAAATATCCGATACCAGGGAGTTGTTCCGCTTCGCGCATGATTTTGACCGCTTTGCGGATGTGGACCGGGTATTTGTCAGGGCGAAGAGCATTATCGAGCAGAGACCGTACCAGATCGAAGCGCATCTGGAGGAGATCCTCGAGCGGGCGATCGAGTCAAACCAGCTGATCATCGAGTACCAGCCGGTGTGGTCGGTAAAGGATCGGGTAAACCGCTCGGCAGAGGCTGTGATCAGTATCCGGGATGATGTTTTCGGCGAAATAGACGGAAACCTTCTGATGAAAGCAGCGGAGGCCAGAGGGCTTTCCATACGGCTGGGAGAACTCGTGATGGGGCAGGTGTTTGCCTTTGTGGGGAGCAGGGCCTTTTCCGAAAAGGGATTTTCCACGGTAACGATCATGCTTTCCATGAATCACTGCATGCAGTTGAATTTTGTGGATATCGTCTGGAACCTGCGGGAGAAATACGAAGTGCATCCGGAACAGATCTGCTTTGCCATCAAGGAAACGGTGTATGAAAACATGAGCGCCCAGTTTGACGAGAATATCCGGCAGCTGCATCTTCAGGGCTATCTTTTCTCCCTGGACGGCTATGGCAGGGGGTATTCGAATATGCAACATATTCTGGAGCTGCCGATCGAATCCGTCAGACTGGACAGGTCGATGCTTGATTCCGCGTCGTCGGAGGGAGGCAGAGCGCTCTTAAAGGGCAGCATCCAGATGTTAAAGAGCATACCGCTTGAAGTGATCGCACAGGGCGTTGATACGAGAGAAACCGCGGAAATGCTGATCGATATGGGCTGCGACTGCCTGCAGGGGGCCATCACATACATGGTTTAGGAGTGGGACGGAAGGGCACCGATGAGAGGAAATGATCCGTTCTGAAAAGCAGACCGAATCGGCGCAATTTGAGGGATAACGCTGAAAGGGCACCGGTGGTTTCGAGAGATAACGTCGAAAGGGCATCGGTGGTCTGAGGGTCAGGGTTTTGAAAGGGCATCGGTGATCTGAGGGTCAGCGGTTTTGAACGGGCATACATGATCTGAGGGTCAGAAGGCAGCATGCAGCAAAGCTGCATGTGCAATTTGCGCAAGGAACCGTCTCTGCAAGCTAGCTTGCGAGAGCGGTTCTTTGCGCAAATTGTCCCAGGCACTACGTGCCTTGGACCTTCTGACCCTCAGATCATGTATGCCCCCCGACATTTTGATGCCCTCAGACCACCGATGCCCCCACGTATCCTCGCCCTCAGACCACCGATGCCCCTAACGCACCCTCGCCATCAGATCCCTGCGTCTCCACGACGCTTTAATCCCGCGGATCGTCGCTCCCCTTTCAACGCACCCTGCACCCTATATCACCATTAAAGCATATTTTCGTCTCTCCTCCTCCATAAAATGCCGTACCCACTCACGGTCCATCAGGTTTTCCGTGGCGTCTGCCATGGCGGATTCATCGGCAAAGGCGTCAAACTCCGACTGCTTTTCCGCGAGGAGATCGACCATGGCTTCGTCGACGGTGTTTTCACAGAGCAGGTGGTAGATCAGCACATTTCGGACCTGGCCCATGCGGTAAACCCGGGAAATGGCCTGCACGGTGAGAGAGGGCTTGATCTGCGGTTCGCAGAAGATGACGATGCTGGCGGCCTGAATATTGAGTCCCGTTCCGCCGGCCTGGATCTGGCAGAGCAGGACGCTGCCATCCCCGGCACGGCCGAAGCTGTCGATGATGGCCTGTCTGGCGTTGATCTCCGTATCGCCCGTGATCTCCCCGATACAGACCTCCTGCAGCAGTCCCCGAAGCTTTTGCACGGTTTCCCTGAAAAAGGAATAGATTAAGATCTTACGGCCTTCCGCCTTCGCTTCGGCGCAGAGTTCCAAAAGCCTTATGGCCTTTGCGGAGCCTGAGAGATCATCCTGCAGAAAAGAGACCCGTCTCATCTTCATGAAATTCTGTTCGTTTACCGCCTGCAGATAGGCGTTTCTGTCCGCCTCTGTCAGGACGCACCATTCCTGTTCCTCCTCAACGGGCGGAAGCTCCGCCAGAACCTGTTCCCTGAGCCTTCTCAGATAAACCGGGGCGAGTAATTCGCGAAACTGCGCCGCATGGCTTAACTGCGCGGCACCCTTTACCCGGGTCGACATGTCGGGCCTGATGAAGTCGATCAGAGAGCACATTTCCTCCACATGGTTTTCAAGCGGCGTACCGGTCATCATGACGATCCGTTCCGCTTCATCCTCTAACAACCGGATATACCGGGTACGTCTGGCCTCCGGGTTTTTGATATAATGCGCCTCATCGATGACGAGCATCGAAAGCTTCATATGGTCATTGATCCTGTCTACGATCTTTCCCATGGATTCATAGTTCGTGACCGCAGCGCCGCCCTCGGCCTGCCAGCACTGAAAGGCCTCCTCCAGAGCAAAGCCGTGTATCAGGTATGTCCGGATGGGACTGAACTTTTTGATCTCCCGGCACCAGTTGATCAGGACACTGGCGGGGCATACAATAAGAAAGAAAGCGCCCGGGTCGGATGCGTAGAGGTGCGACATCGCGGCGATGGCCTGTACGGTCTTTCCGAGCCCCATTTCATCTCCCAGGAGAACATGGCCCTGATGCAGGATATATTTTGTGCCAAAGGCCTGATAGGCTCTGAGCTCACCCCGGAAGCAGGACAGATCCAGGGAGAACGCGTCTATTTCCTGCGCCAGTCTTACCGGTATACTGCTGTAGAGCAGAGGCTTTTCCGCTTTCTGCCCGCCGAGCTTCTCTAAGATCGCGTAAAAATCCGCGGCGTTATTTGTAAAATCAGACAGAGCTTCCTGCTCCGACTGGGAAAGCGCTTCCTGATAGAGCGCCAGAAAGTGACTGACTCTTTCATAAAAGGGGCTCTGAAAGAACGCTATGAGCTCGCCTAACGCTGAAACCGAAAAGGCCTTCGCGGTCTTTGAGGAAAACATCCATTTGAGACGGCTTTTAATGATCCCGACGCTCTGAAAGTGCTCCACCGTGTTATGGAGGTTTTCCTGCAGTGGAGCGGCGTCTCTCCGGATCATTTCGTGTTTTCGGTAAAGGGAAAGAGCGGCAATGAGCTCCCGGGAACGTGCGGTGTTTTCTTCTCCGTCAACGGACAGCCGGATCGAGGAGTACTCCGTGAGGCGGTTTAAAAATTCCGCGATGATATGACGGATGGCTTCGATCTGTTTTTCGCCGATGCCTTCAATGGACGAAAGCTCCCAGTTGGATGCCGACGAAAGCTTCTGAAGGTCGGTATAGCCCGCCTCCGTCAGCGCGTTTACCCTTATGCCGGCCTTGGATTTCCTAAGCTCCTCTACGGGAATCTCCGAAAGAGAGGCCTTGGCTTTTTCCATGGCAAGAGCCCGGGAAAGCTCCCGGATCCGTTCCTCCTGCGGACTGCGGCTTAAAAACATGCCCTGAAAGGACTGATCCAGCTTTGCGAGGGCGTCCATCAAACGATTGATCTCTTTAAAATTCAGTTTTTCCATTTTCCTGACCGGATTATTACCTATATGAAACAGTTGCTTCCGACAGGGTCAGTATATCAAACGGCGGATGGTTTGACAATGCGATCACCGGTTTATACTTGACAGTATCATTGTTTTTGGTAAACTTATTAATTAGTGTAAATTTATGAGCAGAGCTAGCCATCGCTGGGAGAAGCCGGGATGAATGACGTTATTCTGAAGCTCGAAGGCATCAGCAAGTCCTTTGACGGTAAGAACATTATCAATAAACTGGACCTGGAGATCAAAAGAAACGAATTCGTGACTCTTTTGGGTCCTTCGGGCTGCGGGAAATCCACGACCCTGAGAATTATCGGCGGCTTTGAAAAACCGGATGAAGGAAGGGTTTTGTTTGAAGGGCGGGATATTACCGACCTGACGCCTGACAAGCGGAATATCAATACGGTCTTTCAGAAATATTCGCTGTTTCCGCATATGAATGTCGCGGAAAACATAGCCTTCGGTCTGAAACTGAAGAAAAAGGATTCTGCCTATATCCGCGACAAGATCGCCTATGCGCTGAAGCTTGTCAATATGGAGGGGTATGAAAACCGCGCGCCGAATTCTCTTTCGGGCGGGCAGCAGCAGCGGATCGCCATCGCACGAGCCATCGTGAATGAACCGGAGATCCTGCTGCTTGACGAACCCTTAGGCGCTCTTGACCTGAAGCTTCGTCATAATATGCAGCGGGAGCTGATCAAGATCAAGCAGGAGGTTGGGATCACCTTTGTCTATGTGACGCATGACCAGGAGGAGGCTCTGACCATGTCCGACCGGATCGTCGTCATGAACATGGGGATCATCCAGCAGATGGGAACCTCAAAGAGTATTTATGACGAACCGCAGAATGCTTTTGTGGCCGATTTTATCGGGGACAGTAATATCATAGACGGGATCATGGTCCGGGATTGTCTTGTGAAGATCGAGGGCGTGGATTTCGAATGCGTCGATGTCGGAGTCCTCGAAAATGAGCCGGTAGATGTGG